>CANJXY010000079.1 GCA_947478925.1 Hyphomonadaceae bacterium
CCTGCGTCCAGTGCGCGTGTGGAACAAGCTTGTCGGACTATTACCGCGTTATAGGCGGGCTAGGGTCGCCCTGCTCCATGAAAATGAGCGCGATCATGCGCTATCGCCGGCTTCGGTATGTGTGCGCGCCGACAGGGCCCGACACTGACAGCGTCGCAGGCCGCATGAGCAGGGCGCATTCAAATACCAGGTCAAGTGTCTGGAGACGTTGCGACGGATATATGCCGGGCTTCCGGATGGGGCGAAGGCAGAGCTGGATCTCATGCTCGCGCGGACGAGCTGCCTTGGGGCGCTGACTCAGTAGCCCAGCGCTTTGATCAGCGTCGCGGCCGTCATGTAGACGATGATCAGTGAGCCGATCGTCCAGAACGTAGCCCGGATCTCATGAACCTGCGCCGTGATGTAGGCGATGAAGTGCAGCAGGCGCGAGACGACGTAACCGTAGAACAACCACTGTGCGACGATCAACTCAGGTTTTGTCGTTACGTAGATCAGGCCGGCGACAAGGAAGAACGGCACGTTCTCCAGCACGTTGAGATGGATGCGGCGGATGCGCTCGACACTTTCGAGCGGAGCGGTCTGGTTCGCATTGGGCTTGGGGTTCATCGGCGTTTTTTTCATGTCTTCCGGGTTCCGGAAGCCACCATTGGCGCCAACCATGCGCACGACGGTCAGCCACGACATGGCGACGGCCTTGAGGATCATCAGGCAGGCCGCGATCACATAGGTCGCAAACACGGGGTTCTGCAGGCTCAAGTCCGTCATGATCCCAATCTCCCCTGAGGCCGTCCCTTGTGGAGAAGATTTCGGAACAAGCAAGGCGTGACGTGGCGCTAGCCCCGTTGCACACTGGCGCCATGAGCAAGACTGAGACCCATCCTGAAATCCGTGACGCTGTCCGCAAGCTGTGCACGCGCTTTGCCGGACCGTACTGGCGCGCGCTGGATCGCGAGCGGGCCTATCCGACAGAGTTCGTGAATGCGCTGACCGAGGCGGGTTGGCTGTCGATCCTGATCCCGGAGGAATATGGCGGTGCAGGGTTGGGCATTTCTGCTGCGTGTGCGGTCCTCGAGGAGATTCACCGCTCGGGAGCAAACGGCGCGGCGTGTCACGCGCAGATGTACACGATGGGGACGCTGCTGCGCCACGGGAGCGCCGAGCAGAAGGCGCGCTACCTGCCGAAGATCGCAAGCGGGGAGTTGCGGTTGCAGGCGTTCGGCGTAACGGAGCCGACGAGCGGCACGGACACCACGCGTATCCAGACATTGGCGAAGCGGGTCGGCGACAAGTATATCGTGAATGGGTCAAAGATCTGGATCAGCCGGGCCGAGCATTCGGACCTGATGGTGCTGCTGTGCCGGACCAGCCCACGCGATGAGGCGGGAAAGCCATCCGACGGCATGAGCGTGCTGCTGGTCGACATGCAGGCGGCGAAGGACAACGGCCTCACCATCAAGCCGGTTCGCACAATGCTGAACCACGCGACGACCGAGCTGTTTTTCGATAATCTCGAAGTACCGGTGGAAAATCTGATCGGGCGCGAGGGCGCCGGCTTCAAATACATTCTCGACGGCATGAATGCGGAGCGCATTCTCATCGCGTCGGAGTGCATTGGGGATGGGCGGTTCTTTGTGGATCGCGCGTCAGCCTACGCCAAGGATCGCAACGTGTTCGGTGGACCAATCGGCGAAAACCAGGGCGTGCAGTTTCCCATAGCCCGGGCCTATGTGCAGGTGACGGCCGCAAGCCTGATGGTGGATCATGCCGCCCAGCTTTATGAGGCGGGGCAGCCGGCGGGATCGGAAGCCAACATGGCGAAGATGACGGCGTCAGAAGCCAGCTGGTATTCGGCAGATGTATGCCTGCAGACGCATGGCGGGTTCGGTTTTGCCGAAGAGTATGACATCGAGCGCAAGTTTCGCGAGACGCGGCTTTATCAAGTCGCGCCGATCTCGACCAACCTGATCCTCAGCCATGTGGCGACGCACGTGCTGGGTATGCCAAAATCGTTCTAGGAGCGCCGCGATGACCGCGATCAATCCTTCCGACTGGATCGGGCGTAGCGATACGTCGTACGATTTTGTGGCGCGCGGGCCGTTCGATCGGCTGGCGGCGATGCTGGACCGCGCGCACGCGCACGACGTTCCGCCGATGGGACACTTGCTGTGCTTCCCTCCAATGGCGCCGCAAGCCGAGATCGGCAGCGACGGGCATCCGCTGCGTGCCGGGATCGTGCCGCCGATCGACCTGCCAATGCGAATGGCGGCGGGCAGTCGCGTGATGTTTCACCGGGCGATACCGTTTGGCGTCGATATCAGGCGCGTGGCCACTCTTGCCAACCTGTCTGAGAAGACGGGGCGTACGGGGCGGCTGGTTTTCCTGACCGTGCGCTATGACATTTTCGTAGGCGATACGTTGCACGTAACGGACGAGATGGATGTGGTGTTTCGCGAGCGGAGCGGCAACGCGCAGCCACTGCCGCCGGGAGAGCGGCGCGAGGCGCAGGTGTCGCGCACGGTCGCCCCCACGGCCGCCCTCCTCTTTCGTTTTTCGGCGCTGACCTACAACGCGCACCGTATTCATTACGATCGCGACTACGCAGTGAAGGACGAAGGCTATCCTGGGTTGGTGGTGCATGGTCCCCTGCTGGCGACGCTGCTAGTCGACCATTTCCGCAGGCATCGGCCGCATGACAAGCTGGCGTCTTTCACATTTCAGGCGCGGCGCCCGGTATTCGACCTTGCGCCCTTCACGGTGAATCTGGTCGATACAGACACCGGAGCAGATGTGTGGGCGGCGGACGGCGACGGCTATGTCGCCATGAGCGGTAAGATAAGCGTGGCGTGATGACCAACTGGCGCTCGATGCTTTTTGTGCCCGCGGCCTCGCCGCAGCGCTGGGCCAAGGCTCACACGCGCGCTGCCGATGCAATCATCGTGGATCTCGAGGATTCAACGCAGCCGGAAGCCAAGGCCGCCGCGCGCGTGCAGGCGACGGAGGCGGTGAAGCATCTGGCGGCCACTGGCGCGACGGTAACGGTGCGGGTGAACAATGACCCAGCCTTGCTGGCGGACGATCTGGAAGCTGTGGTCGTGAATGGGTTGCGCGCGATCGTGATGCCGAAGGTCGAAACAGCCGCGCAAGTCGACGAGTTGTCGGCGCTGCTGGATGCGCTGGAATATGAGGCGGGGCTGGAGCGGTTCGCCATCGGTACAATCGCGGTCATCGAAAGCCCCCGGGCGCTGGAGCGCATTGTCTCGATTGCGGATGGGGCCCGCCTGATTGGCCTATCGCTCGGCAGCGAGGACTTTGCCTTGTCGCTGGGCCGGCCGCCGTCGGCTCTGTCGCTCGGCCTCGCGGCGCAGACGGTGGCCTACGCTGCGGCGGGACGCGGGATCATGGGCATCGGAATGGCCGCAGGGATAGCGAATTTTACCGATCTCGATGCGTTCGAGGTCGAGGCCCGACGTGCGCACGGCATGGGCCTAACCGGCGCGATGTGCATTCACCCCAACCAGGTCGGCGTCCTGAACACCTGCTTCGGGCATAGCGAGGCGGAGATTACCGACGCACGGGCTATCCTTGCGGCGTGGGACAACCGCACAGATGGCGTTGTCTCGCACGATGGCCGGATGATCGATCAGCCCGTGGTGGAGCGCGCACGGCGGCTCCTGAATGCGGCGGGGCTCGCGTGAGAATCGGTTATCCCGAAGACCTCTTGCGTGGGCTGCGGCCCGGACAGCGCGTGTATTTCCAGGGCGGGCCTGGCGAGTGCGAGGCGTTCTACAATCTGCTGCGCGATAATCCCGGCCTCGCGAATGGCGTGGAGCTATGGTCGTGCCTGATACCGGGGATCAACCAGCTCGATTACGGCTCCTTGCCAGGCGACGCGACGCTGACGACCTTCATGGCCTCGACTGCGCTGGAGCCATCGATTGCGACAGGACGAACGAAGCTGACGCCCATGCCCTACTCAGCGATTGCGGAGTTGATGGCGGGCATGGAGTTCGATCTGGTCGTGCTGCACGTGGCTGCTGCGGATCATGCGGGGAACTGCTCGTTCGGCATTGCCTGCGACATGGGTCCTCTGGTGTGGCGCAAGGCCCTGCGACGCGCGGCCTTCGTGAACCGGCAGATGCCCGCGCTCAGGCACGCCGAGACCATTCCACTCGAGGCGATCGATCTGGTGGTGGAGATCAACGCCCCCCTGCTGGCGCCGCCGCCAGCGAAGCCGCGCACCAATGCCGCGGTGGTGGAGATCAGCCGGCTGGTCGCGAAACTGGTGCCGGACGGGGCGGTGATCCAGGCAGGCATTGGCGAGACGCCCGCGGCGGTGATGGGCGCGTTGAAACTGCATCGCGGGCTGAGCATTCATTCGGGCATTATCACGCCGGAATACATGCAGCTGTGCGATGCCGGGGCGATCGATCTTGCCGCGGATAACGTAGCCGGGGTCGCCTGGGGCGACGTAGCGTTTTACAAATGGCTACAGGAATCGGGCTTTCATTTCCGGTCCGCGCTGGAGACGCATGGCCACGCGCTGCTGGCGTCATTTTCAGGGTTTGTCTCGATCGGGTCAGCGCTGGAGGTTGATCTTGCCGGCAATCTCAATCTCGAATGGCGCGCTGGAAAGCGGGTGAGCAGCGTCGGTGGCGCACCGGACTACATGCGGGCGGCGGCAGCATCGCATGGTGGCATGTCGATCATAGCGCTACAGTCGACGGGCGGCGGCGCTTCGCGGATCGTACCCCGGCTGCAGGCGCCCTCCATTCCGGGTGACCTTGCAGATATCATTGTCACAGAGCACGGCATTGCGCGGTTGAAGGGATTGTCCTCCCGCGCGCGCGCGGACGCGATAATCGCGATCGCCGCTCCGGAGCACCGGGCGTACTTGTTGCGACGCTGACCCTGCCTCAGTTCGCAGGCATCAGCACGATCACACGTTCGGCGACGCGATCCACGGCTTCGCGACTGAAGGCGAGCGGGACGTAGCTACCTTCGGCCCACATCGGGAACAGGTCGCGATAGTGAGCGCTGTAGGGATCGCCCGACTGGCCTGGTGTGTTCATCATTTTCGAATTGTCCCACGCGCCGACATCCATCACGAGACGCACCGAGGCGCCGGCGATGACGTTGAAATCAGAGCTGCGATAGGTCTGCGCGCGTGGCGTCGAGGCCGATCCCGGCGTCTGTAACGGGCCGATGCTCATCTGCGTTCTCAGCTGCGGATCGGCCAGATCGGAAATCGCGGGATCCCATTTTGCCTGATGGAGACGGCCCCATGACCATTTCATCGGGTCATTGCCGAGACGTTGCGCGAGTTCGTCGGTCGCCTCCTTAAGGCTGGCGAGAATGATGTCGTTACGCGCCTCCAGCGGATTGGCGCCCAGTCTTTGGTCCGGATTTTCCAGATAGGTGAGCACGGCTTCGAGATGGCCACTGCCGACCAGTTGGCGCGCGGCGGCGGGCGTCACTTTCTCGACCAGCGCCTTGCCGAGATACTTGTTGGCCCAGACCTCGTAGATCGCGGCCGGGACGCTATCAACGCCCTCATTACCGTCCCACGCGGTCAGCAACTTGATGGCGTGATCCACGTTTATGTTGATCGTGCCCCCGGGGACATTCCTGATTAACGCCACGAGGCGGCGCGCCTGTGGGCTGGTCGCGTCAGTCTGGATACGCATGGAGTCGAGCAGGCTGACTTTCGGATCAGCGGTCAGCACTTCCTTGATGCGGGTCACACGCGAAGGGTCAGTCCATTCAAAGGCCACCTTGCGATCTTCAGCCGGATAACCCTTGGGCAGATTGTATTCGTTTGCTGTAGCAAAGAACCCTTCGGCGGGATTGTAGACTGACGGCAGCATGTCTGGTTTGAAAAATCCGCCCCACTCATAGCGACCATCGCCGGGAACCGGCATCAGGCCATCCCAGTTTTTGCGCACGGGGGCACGACCGGAGGCGGCCCAGCCGATATTGCCCTTGGTATCGGCATATACGAGGTTGAGCGGCGGCGCCCCCCACGCAAAACTGGCAGCCTTGAAGTCGTCCCATGTCTTTGCGTGGGTCAGGCGGGAAGCGCCGAAATAGCCGGCCACTCCAGGCTCGAACCACGTGCTACGCATGGCGAAGGCGCGGTTCTTCGCGGCATCGGATTTTAGGACCGGACCGTGACGCGTGAACTTCAGCGTGACCTCGCGCGGGACCTCGCCCTTCACTTCGATGACCTGTCGATCGTTGGTCATCTTCTCCCACTTGCCCTTGTAGCGGTAGGAGTCCGGATCACCCGGCTTGGTTTCGTAAACGTAGAGGTCTTCCTGATCCATCGCGAAAATGGTGATGCCAAAAGCGATGTCGTCGTTGTGACCGAGGGAGATACCTGGCAGCGCCGGCTCACCTGCCCCGATGATGTTGAGACCTGGCGCGTTGAGACCGACGACATAGCGAAGCGCGGGCACGCCGAGTTGGCGATGTGGATCGTTGGCGAGGATGGCGCGGCCGGTTTCCGACTTCGACGGCGATACGACCCAGTTGTTCGAGCCTTCGTTGAGCTGGCGGTCCATCAGGTCGGCGAGTCGCGTTTCGGGGTCGATGGCAGCCCGCTGCTTTTTCACCAGCGGCTGGAATTCGACCTGTTGCGTGGCGAGGACATAGTCATCCAGCACGTCTGTCGGCACGTCGCACGGATTGAGCCCCGCAGGCACGACTCGCTTGTGGTTCTCGGGATCAAGCTTGCGGCGCAGTTCATCGGCATCGACCCCGGCAGCGCAAGCGACCCGCGCGCGCGCGACCTCTGACGTGACGTTGGAGACGAGCGCATGGCTGCGGACGCGGAGCACATCCTGCGGTTGCCACTCCTCGGGGTCGGACTGCGTCAGGTTGAACTCAACCGGCAGAGGTTTTTTGCCGGCCTTCACCTCAGCGACGTAGGCATTTATACCCGCCGTAAACGCCTCAACGCTGGTGCGGGCATCAGGCGAATAGGCGTTCCATTCCGCGTTCATGTCGCCGCGATAGAGGAATAGGCGCGCGGCCCGATCCTGCTCGACATAGGCGGGACCAAGCGATTTTGCGAGCAGGCCGAGACCACGTTTGCGCCACAGGTCGATCTGCCAGAGGCGGTCGCGGGCGGCGTTGTAGCCCTGGAGAAAGAACGCATCCCGCTGCGATCCCGCGAATATGTGGGGAACGCCCCAATGGTCGACCACAAGTTCGGCAGGTGCGCTGAGCCCTTTCACGGACCAGCTATCCCGGACGACGCCGGAAGAATTCAGGCCCTGCGCAAACGTGGCGAGTGCGCCAGCGGATGCTGCAAGCACCGCAAGGCCGGCGATCAGGGTGAGTTTTTTCATGCGTGCTCCATCGTCGAACCGGAGGATCAGCCGGGCGGACAGGCTTGTCAAAGCCCATTGCACGACCCAACAGTCGCGTCATGGCAGGCTGGCATTTCTGGATCGACCGGGGCGGCACGTTCACGGACGTCGTGGCGCGCGCACCCAATGGACGCGAGGTCGTGCGCAAGCTGCTGTCTGAGAATCCAGACCGGTATGCGGATGCCGCAGTTGAGGCAGTGCGCTCCATCCTGGCTGACAATGGCGGGGGTGACATTTCCGCCATCCGCATGGGCACGACCGTGGCGACCAACGCGCTGCTCGAGCGCAGGGGCGCGCCAACCGTGCTGGTGGTGACGGAAGGATTTGGCAATCTGCTGGAGATTGGCACACAGGCGCGGCCGGATATCTTTGCACGGCATATCGTGAAGCCGTACCAGCTGCAGACCCGGGTCATCGAGGCGCAGGAGCGGGTGACAGCGGAGGGCGAGATTCTGACGCCCCTCGATGAGGCGCCGCTGCGCGCTGCGCTTAACGCCGCGCTTGCCGATGGTATGACCAGTTGCGCCATCGCCTGTATGCATGGCTGGGCGTGGCCAGCGCATGAGCGGCGCATCGCAGACATCGCGCGCGAAGTTGGCTTCAGCCATATCTCGGTGAGCTCGGAGGTCTCCGGACTGATACGGTATGTGCCGCGCACAGATACCACAGTGGCGGATGCGTATCTGTCGCCTGTGCTGGATGCATATGTACAGCGGATGGCGAGCGCGTTTGATGCAGCGACGCGGCTTTACTTCATGCAGTCCAATGGCGGACTGACGCCAGCGAGCGCGTTCCGGGGGCGGGATGCCGTACTGTCGGGGCCGGCGGGCGGCATCATCGGGATGGCGGCGGCAGCCAAGCGCGCCGGGTTCGACAAGGCGCTAGGCTTCGATATGGGCGGCACGTCGACCGATGTGTCTCACTATGCGGGGGTGTTCGAGCGGACCAATGACACGGTGGTGGCCGGCGTGCGGCTGACGACCCCCATGCTGCAGATTCATACGGTCGCTGCCGGCGGCGGGTCGGTCTGTTATTTTGACGGATCTCGCCTGCGCGTCGGACCGCAGTCGGCGGGCGCCGTTCCAGGGCCGGCGTGCTATCGGCGCGGCGGCCCGCTGACCATCACGGACTGTAATGTGCTGCTCGGGCGGGTGCGACCGGAATTCTTTCCCGCGATCTTCGGACCCAAGGGTGATAGGCCGCTTGATGCCAAGATAGTGGGCGAGCGGTTTGGCGATCTGTGCTGGCAGATCAAGCAAGCAACCGGAGCCGATCTCACGCCACACGCGGCAGCGGAGGGGTTTGTCGCGATCGCCAATCAGCATATGGCAGAGGCGATCCGGAAGATATCGATCCAGCGCGGCTATGATCCACGTGAGTATGCGCTGTGCGCGTTTGGTGGCGCGGGCGGCCAGCATGCGTGCGCGGTGGCCGATGCAGTTGGCGCACGCAGCGTGCTCCTGCATCCGCTCGCGGGTGTGTTGTCGGCCTGGGGCATGGGGCTAGCGGACCTACGGGTGATGCGGGAGATTTCGGTCGAGCAGTCGCTGGGGGGAGATCTGTTCGCGCGCGGCCAGGCGTTGGCCGCGCAGGCGCGAGAGTCTCTCGTGGCGCGCGGTGTGACGGTCGATATGACAGAGTTGATAGCGTATCTGCGCTATGACGGCGCCGAAGCGTCGCTGCCAATTGCGTGGGCCGATGCCGACGCGATGAAAACCGCGTTCGAGGCGGCGCATCTCAGCCGGTTCGGGTTTCTCGATCCGAACCGCACGATCCTGGTTGCCAAATTGTCGGCGGAGGCCATCGGGCATGATGCGACGCCGCCGAAACGAGCCGATGTTTTTCCGGGCGACATGCCGAAGCCCATGGCCGCCGTCTCTCTGCGGATTGGCGGCCGGGAGCACAAGGCGCAGGTCTACAGGCGCGATGAGTTGCCAGCTGAATCTGAATTTGGCGGCCCTGCCCTGGTGCTGGAAAATGGCGCAACAACGCTGGTTGAGCCGGGCTGGAAAGCCCGCATCAGCGGCGATGGCGACTTGATCCTGCAGCGTGTGAATGCCCCAGAAGCCGGCGTGGCGATCGGAACTCAGGTTGATCCTGTGCTGCTGGAGATTTTCAACAACCGCTTCATGGCGGCGGCCGAGGAGATGGGACTGGCGCTGCAGACAAGCGCTGCCTCCGTCAACATTCGCGAGCGGCTGGATTTCTCATGCGCTGTGTTCGATGCTTCCGGAGATCTGGTTGCGAACGCGCCGCACATTCCAGTGCACCTCGGGTCGATGAGCGAGTCCATCCGCGCCGTCATCCGCGAGCGCAACGCGGATGGGCGCGGCATCCGGCGCGGCGACATCTACATGCTGAATGCGCCGCACGCTGGTGGAACCCATCTTCCGGATATCACGGTGATTACCCCCGTGATGCTGGAAGGAGAAAACATGCCCACATTCTACACGGCAGCACGCGGCCACCATGCGGACATAGGCGGCATTACGCCCGGCTCAATGCCGCCCGACAGCAAGCACATCGAGGATGAAGGCGTTCTGATCGACAACTTCCTGCTCGCTGAGGGCGGTCGCCTGCGTGAAACGGAAACACGCGCGCTGTTTGCGAGCGGCCCCTACCCGGCACGGGATATCGACCGCAATCTCGCTGACCTGATGGCTCAGACTGCGGCCTGTCGCCGTGGCGCCGAGGAGTTACTGCGGCTAGTACAACACTACGGCCGCGATGGCGTCATCGCCTACATGAGCCATGTGCAGGACAATGCAGCTGAGCACGTGCGCCGCGTGATCGACACGCTCGAGCCCGGGCGGTTCGAAGCATCGATGGACAATGGCGCTGTGATCCGCGTCGCCATCCGCCCCGACAAGGCAGCACGACGGCTTACAGTGGATTTCACCGGCACGAGCGCGCAGGATACGGCCAATTTCAATGCACCGCAGTCGATTGCACGGGCGGCTGTGCTCTACGTGTTCCGCACACTGGTAGACGACGCTATCCCGCTCAATGAGGGATGTCTTGAGCCGATCGACATTATCACACCGGAGGGCTGCCTGCTGAATCCTCGGCGCGGCGCAGCCGTAGTGGCAGGCAATGTCGAGACAAGCATGGTGATCGTCGATGCACTTTACGGCGCGATGGGCAGGCTTGCCGCGTCACAGGGTACGATGAACAATTTCACGTTCGGCAATCATCGCTTCCAGTATTACGAAACCATCTGCGGAGGCTCCGGTGCGGGGCCGGGCTTTGCGGGTGCTTCGGTCGTTCAGACGCATATGACCAACTCGCGCCTGACGGATCCGGAAATCATGGAGAGCCGGTATCCGATCCTGATCGAGCGCTTTGGCATACGCGAGGACTCCGGCGGCGCAGGACACTGGCGCGGCGGCGATGGCGCAGTGCGGATAGTACGGTTTCGTGAGCCGATGACGGCGGCGATCCTGTCAAACCGGCGAACGACGACGCCGTTTGGTGTCGCCGGCGGTGAGGCAGCCAAGCCGGGGCGTAATGCGGTGCGGCGGGCGGATGGTCGCGTGGAGGAGCTGGGCTCCACGGCGCGAACCGAGATGGCGACGGGCGATGCTTTCATCATCGAGACGCCGGGCGGCGGCGGATTTGGCAAGCGGGGAAGTTGATGCTCGTGCTGCTGGGGATTGCTGTCGTTGTCTTCGGCTTTGTCGTGCGGGCCAATCCGTTGCTGGTGGTGATGGCGGCAGCGATTACGACCGGATTGGCCGCCGCATGGACGCCGCAGGCTGATCTCGCGATCATGTGGCTGGCGGGAGTTGATACGCTGGCGCGGTTCGGCAAGGCGTTCAACGACAACCGCTTCATCAGCCTGGTCTGGATGGTGCTGATCGCTATCGGGCTTCTGGAGCGATCCGGCCTGCAGGAGCGCGCGCGAATCGTGATTGCACGTATTCCCGCGGCGACGTCGGCGGGCGTGCTGTGGATTTATCTGGTGGCACGGCAGGTGTTGTCGGCGTTGGGACTAACCTCGCTAGGCGGACATGCGCAGATGGTGCGGCCGCTGGTGGCGCCGATGGCCGAGGGCGCTGCAGAGACGAAATACGGACCGTTGCCGGATCGCGAACGCTTCCTCATTCGCAGCCACGCGGCTGCCGTCGACAATATCGGGCTGTTCTTTGGCGAGGACATCTTCATCGCCATCGGGTCGATCCTGCTGATGGTAGGCTATCTTGAGACCAACGGCATCACGATTGCGCCACTGCAGCTGTCCGTGTGGGCAATACCGACGGCGATCTGTGCGCTCGCAATCCATTCGCTGCGGTTGTGGTTGCTGGATCGCCATCTGAGGCGGTCGTTGTCAGCAACGGCGGTGGCCGTGGCATGATTGCGCTTCCGCATCTCTACCTTCTCGCTGGGCTGGTGTTTGGCGCGTTCGCCCTGCTCTCGGCGATTGATGGGACCAACCTGCGCCGGTACCGCACGGCAGCGTTCTGGGGGCTTGTTGCAGCGAGCTTTCTGTTCGGGTCGCTGATCGGCGACCTCGGCAACGGGCTGGTGGCGCTTGGGCTGGTGGCGCTGGCCGCGCTTGGATTGGGGCAAGGCAAAGCGCGGACGACAACCACGGACGAAAGACGGGCGAGTGCGGAGCGACGGGGCAATCTGCTGTTCCTTCCGGCGCTGGTGATTCCCGCTGTTGCCCTGCTTGGTACGCTGGCGGCGCAGAATACGGTCCAGGGTGCAATGTTCATCGACCCGAAACAGGCGACTTTGATCTCGTTGATCCTCGGCGTGCTGATCGCATTGGCGATCATCATGATCTGGCTGAAACCTCCCGTTCTTGCGCCTTTGCAGGAGGGAAGACGGCTAATTGATGCGGTGGGCTGGGCGGTAATCCTCCCACAGATGCTGGCGTCCCTCGGTGCGGTCTTCCTGGCGGCGGGCGTCGGCGACCAGGTCGGCAAGCTGTTCGCGGATTATATTCCCCTCAGCACCCGATTTGCAGCGGTGGCGGCGTATTGCATCGGCATGGCGCTGTTCACAATCCTGATGGGTAACGCGTTCGCAGCGTTCCCGGTGATGACAGCGGCAGTGGGCCTGCCGATCCTGATCCACGGCTTCGGCGGCGATCCCGCAGCGGTTTGCGCGATCGGCATGCTGGCAGGCTTCTGCGGGACACTGATGACGCCGATGGCGGCGAACTTCAACGTCGTGCCAGCCAATCTGCTTGATTTGCCCGACCGGAAGGCCGCACTAAACGGCGTGATCCGCGCACAGATACCAACTGCGCTGCCAATGCTGGGAGTGAATATCGTGCTGATGTATTCTCTGGCATTTCACGTATGACAACACTCACACCGGGGATAGCGGGCAAATTTGCGCGGTTGGCGCTAGCCCATGTAAGTCGACCGTATCCGTACAAGATGGATCATGTACTGACGGGGCCGGAGGATGCTGTAACGCCGCGGAGCGTCCATCCGATCTTCTTCGGCTCGTTTGACTGGCATAGCTGCGTGCATGGCTACTGGCTGATGGCGCGGCTGGTGCGGCGATATCCGGAGATGAGCGCGGCAGAGCAGATCAGGACGCTGTTTGCCGAACGGTTCACGGCGACGAATGTGGCGGGAGAGTTGGACTATCTGGCGCGACCGATGTCGCGCGGGTTCGAGCGGCCTTATGGCTGGGGCTGGTTGCTGGCGTTGCAGGCTGAGCTGGAGCTGCATGGCGAGACCGAGCTTGCGGTTGCAGCCGTACAGTTGCGGCCGCTGGCGGAGGGCTTTGCGCAACGCTTCCGCGATTTCCTGCCGCTTGCGGATTATCCAGTGCGAACGGGTGTGCATTCGTCGACTGCATTCGCGATCCGCATGGCGGCGGACTGGGCGGATGCTTTTGATCCGCGCCTGTTCGAGCTGATGCAGGCAAAGGCGATTGCCTGGTATGGCGGCGATCGCGATTGCCAGGCGTGGGAGCCCTCGCAAGACGATTTTCTCTCGCCTGCGCTGATCGAGGTCGAGTGTATGCGCCGCATGTTGTCGGCCGCGCAGTTCCGCGAGTGGTTGGGCCGGTTTATGCCGCGCCTCTCAAAGGGCGATCCGACATCACTGTTTACGCCGGCGCGAGTGAGCGATCGGTCCGATGGCAAGATCGCGCATCTGGATGGGTTGAATTTCTCGCGGGCTTGGTGCTGGCGTGCGCTGGCGACTATGCTGGGCGATCATCCGGTGGCGGGGCGGGCGCGTGAGGCGGCGGACCGGCACATCGAGGCAAGCCTGCCGTATGTCGCCGGCGATTACATGGGCGAGCACTGGCTGGCGACGTTTGCGCTGCTGGCGCTGGATCATTGACGTTCGCTCCCAGCACTACTGGCGGCGCATCTCCCACCGTTTGACAAATC
>CANJXY010000080.1 GCA_947478925.1 Hyphomonadaceae bacterium
ATGCTGCGCTGGTTCGAACCCTATAGCGAACCGCCGCAGACCAAGGCCGAACGTCGCCGCATGACTGTCGAGACCCTGGGCGCGCGCATCATCGCGCAGCGCATGCTTGGCCTCAATGATGCTGCCGGCAAACCCGCCGCCGGACTCGGCAGTGCGTTCCCCAGCGCCATTCACGGCGTCTGGCGTGGCGAGGTGGCCTATTCAGGCGGCGTGATCAACGTGCCCAAGACGATCGAACTGATGGTCACAGCGCATCGCCAGGCGCTGCAATACGGCATCACGCAGGAAGAACTCGATCGTCAGCGCACGCTGGCGCTCGACGCAGCCCGGCGCGAGGCCGATCGCGGCCGCACCGGCACGTCGGTCTCGCAGATCGAGACGGCAATAGACTACGTCACCAATGACGTACCGTTTGTCTCGCTGCAACAGCACTACGCTTTCCTGCTTGAGCAATTGCCGACGATCACGCTGGCCGAGATGAACGCCGCCCTCAAGGCGCGTTTCCAGAGCGAACCCTCACTGGTCTATCGCGGCAGCAAGGCGCCCGAGGGCGGTGAAGCCGGTCTGCGCGCCGCCTTCAAGAAGGCGATGGCCGAAAAGGTCAAGCCCTACAAGCTGGATGCCGTGAAGCCGTGGCCATACACCAATTTCGGCAAGCCCGGCACGGTTGCCTCGCGCGAAGAGGTTTCCGATCTCGGCGTCACGCTGGTCAAGTTCGACAATGGTGTGAAGCTCACGGTAAAGCCGCTCCCAACCAATAAGGATCTGATCAGCGTTCGTGTTCGTATCGGTCGTGGCCGCCTGCAAATGCCGACCAACGTCATCGATGCGTCCGACATGGGCCTGTCGCTGTGGTCGTCGGGCGGGCTGGGCAAGCTGACACCGACCGAACAGTTCCGCACGCTCGCTGGCCGACGCGCCGGCGTCGTCGCCCGCACGCTGGATGACAGCTACGCGCTCGACAACATGAACGTCGCGACGCGTGAGGACTTTGGCCTGCAGATGGAGCTCATGGCGGCAACGCTCACCGATCCGGCCTATCGCAAGGATGACTGGGCTTCGTGGATGCAAGGCGCAGATGCGGCAGACACCTCACTCAACATGACCCCATCGGGCGTGCTGGAGCGGGAGCTCGACCGTCTCCTGCACAGTGGAGACTTGCGCTGGACCATCAACACCAAGGCCATGCGCGATACCTGGAAGCCCGAAGACTCGATCAAGTATATCAAGCCGATCGTCGAGAACTCACCCATCGAAGTCATCGTCGTCGGCGATATCAGCGTCGACCAGGTTGTCACCGAGGTCGCCCGCACGCTCGGCGCGCTGCCGAAACGCCCGCTCTACAAAGAGCCGGCCTCGATGCGCGACGTGAAGTTCCCCAAGGCCGGCACCACGACGCTTACCCATGAAGGCCGCGCTGACCAGGGTTATGCGCTGATCGGATGGCCGACCTTCCAGGGCGCGTTCAAGAACATCCGCGACGAGCGGATCGCCAACGTGCTCGGTCAGATGCTGCGCGACAATGCGACCCGCAAATTCCGTTCGGAGGGTGGGGCGACCTACTCGCCGATGGAGCTGGTCGACATCTCCACCTTCCTGCCGGACTACGGTTACATCGCCGTTGCCCTCGAGGTGGCGCCGGAAACGATCGATGACGTGCAGAACCAGATCCAGGCCATCGCCACGGAACTCGCCACGCACAAGCAGCAGCAGTCAGAAATCGACCGCATCATCCAGCCCAAGCTCGAACAGACGCGGCGCAACTACGTCACCAATGTCGGCTACTGGATGGAACTGCTCGCCGATGCCCAGGATGGCGGCGGTGGACTGGAATACATCCGCTCGGAGTTCAAGGATTATCAGAGCATGACGCCGGACGATGTGCTGGCGGCAGCGAAGAAATGGTTCAAGCCCGAGACGGCGTGGCGCCTGAAAGTGGTTCCGAAGACGTAGCCTCATCCAGCTCCGCCCAGACGACATAGCGCATCGGGCCGGACGTCTTCGCGCCCAGCGGCCAGCACGTCACCAGCGCCAGGCGCGGGCGGCCGCCATCGTGTGCCACGATGCCGGACTGATCCCAGCGTACGACTTCCGATCCGGTGACGCGGAACATGCGTGCGCCTGCCGCTGTCTCGACGCGGATGGCGTCGCCAGGCTTGACCTGGTCCAGGAAGGCAAAGTGCGTGTCGCGATGCGCCGCGAACACAGCAACGCCGCGCTCACCCGGCGCGACGGACGCCGCCATCAAGGTGGGCCCGAAGGCAAGACTTTCACCCGCAGCATCGCTGAGCGCCAGCACGCTGCGATTCTGTGCGGGAAAACTGATCCTGGCCGCGGGCGTGAAATCCGCCCACGGCCAGGGACGCGCCGGATCGCCGGTTGAGAGCTGGTGCTCCCAGGCTGACTCCATGAGAACCTGGGCGACCTGTGCCTTGGCCGGGATGAAGGCAGCCTGCGCGGCAATGAGCGCGCCTGCAGTCAGGATTGCGATAGCCGATAGCGTGCGTGTCGAGATCTGCATCCGATCAGTCACGTCCATACTCCGTACAAAAGCCAACCCGCCCTCCTGTCGGTGGGTCGAACAGGAGGGCGGGCCGCCGGCTAGCGCGCTTGCTCCTGCGGAGACGTTGGGCGCGATGGCCTGTCATCGGCTGTCAAAGCCGATCCCCGAAGGCCGAGCGCAGAACGTCCACGGCGCAGGAGAGCGGCGCCGAACAGCATCAATGAAAGACCGAAGGTGAGCATCAATTCCCATCCGCTCGCCGTCTGCGGCAGGGCCAGCGTTTTGCCGTCCGCGGGCTTCTCCTTGGTCGCGCGCGCGTTGATCTTCTGCATCACAGTGTCAGGCAGGCGATCGAAGCGAATGGCGCGCGCCTCAGCTTGCGGCCCGAACACGCTTCCGAATTCCCATCCTTTCGGCAGCATGCTGGCGATCTGGCGCGTATCGAGACGCTCGCCCTCGGGACGCGCCGGCGTCTTGTCGATGGCGACGAGACTGGTCAGCCGCGAGACGAGATGGAAGTCGAGCGCTGTCTTGAGAACGCCCTTGTCGACCGCATCCGGGTTCATGCCGGAGTACCGGCTCTCCTCGAAGCCTGCGATCTTGGCGCGCGCCCACAGCTGGGAGACGCCTTTCGACACCGCAGCGTCCGCTACCGAGAATGTCCGGCTCCACGACGATCCGTTGAGCTTGCCCGATATGGTGAAGTCACCCTTCAGATCCCTGGCCCGTAGCACCAGCGTTACCGGTTCGCCGGCATAAAGGTCCGGCAGGGGCGAGGGATAGGCATCCGCCGCACCCGAAGGGAGCTTCACCTCCAGGTCCGTCATCACCGGGTTTTCCAGCGCGGCGAACAGTTTGGCCGATTGCTCCGCGACCTTCGACACATCATCCATATAGGTAAACGTGCCGCGACCCTGCCGCGCCGCGCGTGTCATGAAGTAGGCGTTGGGCGCAGATCCGATGCCCACCGTGAACAGGCGCGAGCGGCCAAGACCATCATGGATTGCCGAAAACAGTTCGTCCTCATTGCCGATGGCGCCGTCGGTGATGAACACCACCTGCCGCACTTCGTCCTTGTTGGACGTGTCCTTGTCCACAAGTGCCGCCTTCAGCGCCGGCAGCATTTCCGTGCCGCCATTGGCTTCGAGGTTTCCGACGAAACGCTTGGCGCGCGCGAGATTCTGTTCGCTCGCCGGCACGGCCGCCGCGAACAACTGGTCCATCGTGTCGTCGAAGCGGATCACGTTGAACTCGTCAGTCGGCTTCAGGTGATCGAGCGCCAGCAACAGGCCTTTCTTGGCCTGGTCCATGCTCTCGCCACCCATAGAGCCCGAGTTGTCGATCACGAAGATCGTCTCCCGGTCACGCCGCTGGCTTTCCACCTTCACCGCCGGCGGGTTCACCACGGCGAGGAGATAATCCTCGCCATTGCGTTCCTCCCGGAACAGGCTGGCGGTCGGGACCTTGGCGGGCTCCGGCTTCCAGCTCAGGACAAAGTCGCGGTCAGCCGGAACCTCGCCATCCTTGAGCGAAACATGCGCTGTATCCTTGTCATCCCGTGTGACTTTCAACCCATGTGTCTGTGACGAGATGTCGGCGATCGGAACGCCGGCCTCGAGCGAGATGTCGAAATTGACGGGCAGGCGCAGGCCTTCCGCGCCGGACGGCTCCTGCGAGGGATGCAGCACGGGCGGCGTTATGCGGTCGCGATCCGGCACGGGATCCTGGACGCCAAGCGTGCGATTCGTGCGATCGGCCGTCAGTCCGTAAGTCGCCTTCGGACTATAGCGCGGCGCGATCACCAGCGGGAAACGCGTCGACCACACGCCGTTATCGAGGCGCGCCTTGTCCTGGTATTCGATCTGGATCGCGACCGTCTCACCGGGGCCAATATTGGCGAGCGAGGTGGTGAACAGATTAGGGCGCTCTTCTTCCACCAGGCCCGCGCGCTGTCCGTTGGCGGCGGCTTCCTCATAGATGACGCGCGCTTCCTGGCGCTCTTTGATATCTCCCTCGATGAAGCGATCACCGATCACGATCTTCAGCGTATCGACCGCCGCGTCCTCGGGCAGGGGGAAGGCATAGACGCCCTCCACCCATGTGTCGGTCGGGTTGGTGAAACGCTGGGTCAGCCGTGTCCGGATAATCGGTCCAGCGATATCCATCTTCACATCGGCGGCGACCAGCGGCGCCTCGACATAGCGGCCGGGCGTGGCCGATTGCAGAAGGAGAGAGCCGGAAGACACTTCCGACTTGCTCACAGTGCCGTCTCGAGAGGGCCCATTCTGGGCAAACGCCGGCGAAGTTAGGCACGTAGCAGCCAGTAGCGCGCCTGCCAGAGCCGGGCGCGTCTTCAGTCCATGTGTTTTAAGGGTGCTCATCTGTTCCATCGGGGGGTCCCAGCCCCTTCGAGTGAGCCCACACAACAATGTGAGCACGTCCGCCGTTTGCTCGCGCCGTGGTGTTGTGACGGCGACTGCGGCGGAGCGGCGCCGCCTAACGATGGAATTGTGGCGATGCCGCGCGATGCGTTAAGGAAGGCGATGCCGAACGTTTCCTGCGCGGCTGACAGTGTCTGGAGAATACATGCGTAAGCTCGGTTACGTCGTGGCGACGATCACGCTCCTGGCCGCGTGCAGCAGCGCGCCTCCTCAACGGCCCGAACCGACGCTTCCTTCCGCGCCGTCCGTATCTACGCCGACGGCCACCGCCGCCGGCGCCGACAAACCCTTCATGCCAAAGAACCTTTCGCCGGCCGCCGTGAAGGCCGCCGACGATTTCCTCTGGCTTGAGGATGTCATGGGAAGCCGCTCGCTCGACTGGGTGAAGGAACAGAACGCGCGCACCGAAGGTGTCTTGAAGGCGGATGCCCGCTACGAGCCCTTCCGTAAGGAAGCGCTTGCCATCCTCACCGCGCAGGATCGTATCCCCGCACCGGGCTTCGGCGCCAATGGCATCCAGAATTTCTGGCAGGACGCGAAGAATGTACGCGGCGTCTGGCGCCAGACCACGCTGGAAAGCTACCGCTCCGACAAGCCGAAATGGTCCACCATTCTGGATGTCGACGCCCTGGCCAAGCGCGAGAAAGCCAACTGGATCTACAAGGGCGCAGACTGCCTGCCGCCCGACGAAACCCTCTGCCTCGTCAACCTGTCCGATGGCGGAAAGGATGCCGTCGTCGTCCGCGAGTTCGACGTCGCGAAGAAAGCCTTCGTCGCCAAGGGCTTCAACATCCCGGAAGGCAAGCACCGCATCGAATGGTTCGACAAGGACACGCTCCTTGTCGCCACGGATTTCGGTCCCGATTCGCTGACCGAAAGCGGCTATCCTTTCATCATCAAGTCGCTGAAGCGTGGCCAGAAGCTCGCCGATGCTAAGGAAATCTATCGCGGCTCGGCTAAGGATGGCGGGTATGGCGTCAGCCCGAGCGTCATGCACGACAGCGCCGGCGCGGTGCTTGCCACTCTGGCCACCCGCCCGCTCGATACCTTCCGTCAGGAAGTCTACGACATCTCGTCCGGCAAGCCGCAGAAGCTCAACCTGCCCGAACGCTCCACCCTTCGCGGCATGCTCGGCCGTGTTGGCGGTCCACCGCCGCGTCTCGTTTTTACCATCGAGGAGAACTGGCGCATCAACGACCAGGACTTCAAGGCCGGCACGCTGATGTCGGTTCCCATGCGGATGCTCCTGCCGCCACCTCCGGGCGTCGGCATCGTCCTCACCAAGGGCGATCTCTCGATCCTAGAGCCCACGCCACGCCAGTCCGTTGAAGATGTCGACGTCTTCGACGAGCGCATCTTCGCCACGCTCTATGATAATGTACGCGGCCGCGTCAGCGTGTTTACCGACAAGGGCGAGTTCGGCGGCTGGCAGCAGAACCCGCTGCAAGCGCCCGAGAATGTCGCCATCCACCTCGGCTCATCCTCGCGCAAGCAGGAGAAGGCCTTCTATACCTATGAAGGCTTCATCACCCCACCGACGCTCAACCTTGCCAATGTGGCAGCGCTGACCTCCGACAGGGTCAAGGAAGCGCCCGCCAAGTTCGACGCCTCCAACGACCTCGTTGAACAGTTTGAAGCCATCTCGCGCGACGGCACGAAGATTCCGTATTTCGTTGTCCATCCCAAGGGCGAGCTCACGGGCAAGACAGCCACCATGATGTTCGGCTATGGCGGCTTCCAGGTGTCCTACCCGCCCGTCTACAAGCCCGAGCTTGGCAAGATCTGGCTCGAGCGCGGCGGCGCGTACGTCATCGCCAACATCCGGGGTGGTGGTGAGTTCGGCCCCGCTTGGCACCAGGCCGCTCTCAAGGGCAATCGCCAGCGCGCCTTCGACGACTTCGCCGCTGTCGCCGCAGATCTCGCCGCGCGCCGCATCACCTCGGCGAAAAACCTCGGCATCTACGGTCGTTCAAACGGCGGCGTGCTGACGTCGGTCACGCTTACCCAGCACCCGGAACTCATCGGCGGCGCGGTTGTCGAAAGCCCGCTGGTCGACATGCTGCGCTATCATGAGCTGCCGCCTGGCGCGTCATGGATGGGCGAATACGGCGACCCGCGCATCGCGGAAGAAGCCAAATGGATCGCGGCCTATTCCGGCTACCAGAACGTGCAACCGGACGCGAAGTACCCCGAAGTCTACGTTACCACCAACACACGGGATGATCGCGTCCACCCCGGTCACGCCCGCAAGTTCGCTGCGCGTCTTCAGGCGACGGGCCACCCCGTCCTCTATTACGAGGAAACCAATGGCGGCCACTCCAACGACTCGGATCCACTGCTGAACTCCCAGCGCTGGGCCCGCCACTACGTCTATCTCGCCCGCAGCCTCGGCCTCGGGGAGTAGGGCGCGCAATCGCAGAGACAAAAACGCCGCCCCGAGCAATCGGGGCGGCGTTTCGATTTCAGGCGCGACCAGAGCTTACGCGTTAGCGTCCACGATGATCGACCAGTTATGCGCCAGCGAGCCGGCGCCATCATCGCTCTTCACCTCGGCCCATGTGGCCTTCGCACCGGCTTTGTCGCCTGCACGGTACTGTGCGATGCCGAGATGCAGCTTCGTCAGCGCCAGTTCGGCCGGATCGGAGATGCCCTTGGCCAGCGCGGCCTTCAGCACTTCGACAGCCTTGGCGTTGTCGCCATAGCTCAGCTGCGCTTCACCCGTGAGGGCGAGGTCGGAGGCGCTGCCCTTGGCGAGAGCGTCCTTGGTGTCCTTCGCCAGCGCGGCCCGGTCGCTCGCCGATTGCGAACGCGCCGTCGCCAGGTTCTTTTTGTCGATCTCTGACGTCACTTCGCCGCGCGCATTCGCCGATTCAAGCAGCGCCAGCGCCTCACCCGGAAGACCGCGACGCAGGGCTTCATCAGCCGCCTTGCTGCGCTCCTGCGGGGTCAGCTTGGCGCCCGACTCCTGCAGGGCCCGGTAGAGATCGAGATACATGTTGTTCGCGAATTTTGGCTCTTTCTGCGAACGGCCAAGCAGAATGCGCCAGTATTCTTCCTTCGGGAACTTCGCCACCACCCCTTCCATCACGGTGTAATACTTCTCTTCCTGGCCCGACGACTGCAGCGAGCGCATGTAGAGGCGGTACCAGCTTTCCGGCGCCGGCGTTGTCGATGCGGCGATGGCTTTTTCGGCATACGTCACGGCTGTCGCAAAGTCGTTCGCCTTCGAGGAATCGTTGGCGATGCCGATAAAGTTGTCAGCCGTGCCGCCGAACTCGTCGACGTAAGCGCGATAGGCTTTCAGCGAACCCGGCTGGTCGCCGAGGTCGAGATAGACCTTCGCCAGTGCGCCCTTGTACTGTTTCGTCTCTTCCGGCGTCAGCGCGCCCGGCGAGGTCATCAGGGCGTTCATCGCCTCGAGCTGCAGCTTGGCGTCCTTGTTCTCCACGGCCATCGCAACCTTGAGCCGGTTGATGGCGTTGTTGTCCGCCGGCGTCTTGGCGCCCTTGGCGGCATCGGCCAGCTTGGCCGTCGCCGTCGCCCAGTCCTTGGCGATGACGGCGGTGCGTGCGTCATTCAGCGAACCGACGATCTGCTTCGTTATGGGCGCGGGTGCGGCAGCCTGACCGTTCTGGGCAAACGACATCGGGGCCGGCGCGGCGATCGCGACCAGCAGGGCTGCGATGGCAGTGGCGCCGAGCGTGCGGAACTTCATTCCAGGGTCTCCCTAAGTGTTTTTTCCGAATAGCCATGACATGGGCCTTTAGACAACCAAGACCACTGTAATTTGACCGTGTGACGTAGCTCGTGTGGCCATTCCGGGGCGCTTCCGGGGGCGCCTTTCGCAGTTGACGCTGGAATTCGGCTGGAAACCGGGGGAGGCCGCCGGTTTCGCCCTTTTTTCCCGGGACGGCCTTCTTTCCCAGGACAGACTGGCGTATCAGCCGCGCCATAAAAGCTCGCCCGGATCATGAATAACCGGAAAGGTCCCAGCCATGTCCTCGCCTATCTCCGTCCCGGTTTCCGATGCCCTGAAGCGAATCAAGCCGTCCGCCACCATCGCGGTCACCCAGAAGGCGCGCGAGCTGCAGGCCAAGGGCGAGAAAGTCATCGGTCTCGGCGCCGGCGAGCCTGACTTCGACACGCCCGAAAACATCAAGCAGGCCGCCATCAAGGCGATCATGGATGGCAAGACCAAATACACCGACGTCGACGGTATCCCCGAGCTGAAGGAAGCCATCTGCGCCAAGTTCAAGCGCGAGAACGGTCTCGAGTACAAACCCTCGCAGGTGAACGTGTCGCCAGGCGGTAAGCCGGTCATCTTCAACGCCTTCATGGCAACGCTGAACGTCGGCGATGAAGTCGTCATCCCGACGCCGTATTGGGTGTCCTATCCCGAGATGGCGCTGATCTGTGGTGCGACCCCGGTGTTCGCGCACGCCTACGCCGCCGACAACTACAAGCTGAAGCCCGAAGCGCTGGAAGCCGCGATCACACCGCGCACCAAGTGGCTGATCCTCAACTCGCCCTCCAACCCGTCGGGCGCCGCCTACACCCGCGCTGAGCTACAGGCGCTGGCCGACGTCCTCCTGCGCCATCCGCAGGTCTGGGTTCTCACCGACGACATGTACGAGCACCTCGTGTTCGACGGATTCGATTTCTGGACCATCGCGCAGGTCGAGCCGCGTCTCTATGAGCGCACGCTCACCATGAACGGTGTCTCGAAAGCATACTCGATGACCGGCTGGCGCATCGGTTATGCCGCCGGTCCCGAGCAACTCATCAAAGGCATGGCGAAGGTGATGAGCCAGACCACGTCCAACCCGTCCTCCGTCTCGCAATGGGCGGCCGTCGAGGCGTTGAACGGCACTCAGGCCTTCATCAAGCCGAACCAGGAACTGTTCAAATCCCGCCGCGACCTCGTCGTCGGTATGCTGAACCAGACGGAGGAGCTGGCATGCCCCGTTCCTGAAGGCGCCTTCTACGTCTACCCGGACTGCACCCGCGCCATCGGCAGGACCACGGCGGGCGGCGTGAAGCTCAACAATGACGAAGACTTCGCCGCAGCGCTTCTGGAAGAAGAAAAGGTCGCCGTCGTCTTCGGCTCCGCCTTCGGCCTCAGCCCGGCCTTCCGGATTTCCTACGCGACCTCGACCGAGAAGCTCGAAGAAGCCTGCCGTCGCATCCAGCGCTTCTGCGGGAATCTGAAGAAGTAGGCGCACTCGATCCGCTGTAAGCAAAAAGCCCTGGGCTCCAACCGGAACCCAGGGCTTTTTCATTGGGTTGAACTGAAGACTACGACCCCATCTTCGTGATCATCACCGGCTTCTCGGAATACATGTCCGGCCACACACGCTTGAAGTTTGCGACCTTCGGCAGGTCGTTGACCACGATGTAGCCGTGGTTCGGATTATGGATCAGGAAGTCCTGGTGATAATCCTCGGCCGGGTAAAAAGCCTTCAGCGCTTCCACCTTGGTGACGATCGGGCCCGAGAACAGCTTCGCTTCGCCGAGCTGCTTGATGTAAGCCGTCGCGATCTCCTGTTGCTTGGGCGTCGCGTAAAAGATCTCCGAACGATAGCTCGGGCCGCTGTCCGGGCCCTGACGGTTCAGCTGCGTCGGGTCATGCGCCACCGAGAAGAAAATCTTCAACAGGTCGCCGGCCGACACGACGCGCGGATCGAAGGTGATCTCCACTGCTTCGGCATGGCCCGTCGTTTCGGTTCCCACCTGCCGGTAGGTCGCCGTTTCCTTCGTACCGCCGGAATAACCCGCGACCACTTTCGTCACGCCCTTCACATGTTGGAACACGCCCTGCTGGCCCCAAAAACAACCACCCGCCAGCACCAGCGTTTCGCTGGTCGACGCCTTGCTCTTCGGCGCGTCGATAACGGCGGACGGGATCGGCTTGTTGAGATCGGCGGCGCTGGCGAGATTCAGGCCGCACGCGCCGAACATCAGGGCGAAGGCGGCTGCGCCGACGGCAAGGCGGGCTGAGAGGGTCATGTCGGTCTCCATTTGGCAGACCGGCGCTCGCGGCCGAATCCACATTGGTTGTGCTGTCTCAGAAGCTGATACGTACCGGGCAGGCTCGAGGATACACGGACTCCTGGCTTTTGCGTGGCATGGCGCTCTTTACGCGTGCGTCATCCCGCGGGTTTGACGGCGAATCGCAATTGAATCAGGGTGCATGGCTAACGCTGGGAGCATCACCGTGATCGATAGTGTCGGAACGCTGTGCCTCGGCCTCGCGCTGTTCATCGCGAGCCTTGCGCTTACCGCAGGCGCGCTCTGGCTGGCAGCTCGCATCGCGCCCTGGTTCCTCCAGCAGAATTTTGAGCCGCCAACGGTGCGCAGCTTCCTCTTCGACTTCGCGGCAGAAGCGGACGTCACGCAAGAACGCATGACGACGATGATGCTGGCGGCGGCGATTGTCCTCGCCGTCCTCACCCCCGTCGTCTGCGTCATCCGCTTCGGCGGCTTTGCGCTCTAGGCCGGCAACGCCCAGCCTTCGCGATACGTCCGCCCAAGCAGCGCGTTGGCGCTCTCGATGTTCGTCACGCGGCCCGTCGCCCCATCATATTCGATCGGCGCTTCCGCCTGCATCGCGACAATGCCCAGCAGCATCGTCTCGGTCAGCTGCGCTGCGTGCTCGAACGGGCAGGATATGGCTTCCTCGCCGCGGATCGCCCGCGCCCAGTTCTGCTCATGACCCTTGATGCCGCCCTGGATGCGCGGAAGTGACTGCGCAATCTTCGCCGCTCTCGCATTGGCTTCCGCGCCGATGATCAGCGGTTTCTCGCCATAGGTCTCGTGCAGCAGCGTGCCGCCCTCGCCGACGAACATCACGCCGCCTTCCTCATTCATCTTGGCGCCGGCAGGCATGCCGTGCGGCGTCGGCGGCGCGAGTCCGCTGTCATACCACATCAGGGTCACCGGCCCGCCCTTGGCCTTGCCGAACTCGTAGGAGGTGATCGTGCCGAGCGGGAAGCTCGACAGCTCGTCGGGACGTTTATAATCCCACGGATCCGTGTCGCCGCCCCACAGCGTGTGCCGTGTCTCGACGCGCGTCGGCAGGCCCGGCTCAAGCGCCCAGAACGGGAAGTCGATCAGGTGGGCGCCCATGTCGCCGAGCGCGCCCGATCCGAACGGCAGCCAGCCGCGCCAGTTGAAGTGTGCGTAATCCGAATGGTAGCCCCACTTCACATCGGCTGGCCCCAGCCACTTGTCCCAGTCCAGCGTGGCGGGCGTCGCCACGGCCGCAGGCCGCGCCACGCCCTGCGGCCACACCGGCCTGTTGGTCCAGACGTGAACCTCTTTCACTTTTCCAATTGCGCCGCCGCGGATCAGTTCCACGACGCGACGTCCATCATCGCCCGAATGTCCCTGGTTGCCCATCTGCGTCACCAGCTTCGGATTGGCCCGCGCTAGCTTTAGCAGAGTGCGCGCTTCGTTGACGGAGTAGGTGAGGGGCTTCTGCACAAACACGTGCAACCCGCGCTCCATCGCCATGCACGCGGCCAGCGCGTGATGATGGTCCGGCGTCGCGATCACCACCGCGTCGATGTCCTTCCGCTTGTCGAGCATCTCGCGATAATCGACGAAATGCTGCGCCTTCTCGTACGCCGCGTTCAGCGCCACGCGCTCCGGCCTCACCACGCCATCCTTGTCGCGGATCGACCGGCTCACACGTCCCAGATCGACATCGGCATAGGCGACGATGTTCTCAGTTGTCAGCGCCGACATGTTGGACGAACCCTGGCCGCCCGCGCCGATCGCCGCCACATTGATCTTCTGTCCCGGACTGATCCGCCGTCCCTGCGCCATCGCGCAGCCAGGCATCGCCATCACCCCGGCAATCGCCGCGCCGCCGCGCAGCAACCCGCGTCGCGACCAACCCGTGCGCAAGGCTTCACGGCCAGAAGGCCTTTTCGTATTGCTCATGATGATTCCGTCCCTGCCGCTTCTTGTTAGAGCCAGTCTCACTTCTCCAGATGGCAGTTGGCAAGCGAAGAGCGCGTTACCCAAGCGTCATCAGCATTCTGGTGGGTCGTCTCCGGGGCCAGGCCGCAGCAAAACCGCGACCATAGACCGATGTGACGCGTGTGCGCCCGTCGTGAAGCGATGCACGACTTGAGGAGTTTGATCTGGCCCAACTCCCCTTGAATGAATGCGTGATCCTGTCGGCTCATCCTTAAACAGGGCAAGGGTCGCCAGGATGAGCATCCGTCTTGTGTTTTCGCAAGGGCAGCTACTAGCCCCGCCGCTCGACAAAGCCGATGGGATCAACGCGAGTGGGGTGATGGAATGCGTCTTCAGCAAGCTGATCGCGGAAGGCATACTGAGCAAGACGCAGGTAATTCTGGCGATTGAAGATGCCCTTGTCGATCTGGGGGAAACAGTCGGCATTGACGCCGAGCGACGGATGATGGCTCTGATCAACACCATCGCACTAGTGCCTGCATGTTCTGGCGAAACCTGAAAAGTGCGGACGACACATCCCGAGCCGGCTGAACCGACAGGTCAGACGCGCGCAGCTAAAACGCGTGTGACGCTCTTCGACTTGAGGGGGGGCGTCCAAGAGGTGCGATGCCGTCGGTTCACCCCGCCCGAGCCGGCCAGTTCTGCCCACGTGATTTTCAGAACGGATTCGAACAATTCCAACGCGTCAGGCTCCAAGAACC
>CANJXY010000081.1 GCA_947478925.1 Hyphomonadaceae bacterium
AAATACCTTGTCTGCTTCATGCGCCGCCTCAACTGCGTTCCTAGGTTGACATCACGCCCACACCGCAAAGCGGGAGGCGGGAACTGAGGGACCTACCGAGGCCGATTGGCGATCCCGCCATAGGCGCCTCATCTGGTGTCTGGAGAAGTACATGAACGGCGATTTCTGCGACGAAGATGGCGCGCGCAAGCTGAAGCTGAAGATCGAGGAATACTGGTTAGGACGTGGTTTTGACGTCTCTATCAACCTCATCGATGCCGGCTTCGTACCCGCCATGCGTTCTGCCCGCACTGACGTTCGGAGCAACATGGTCAACGGAATGCCGCCCAAGAAAAAGGGCGGTCGTCCCGAACCCGGCAAACCTGCCGGCTATGTCCGCGGCGGCTAGGCGTCCAACAGACGGACCAGGAGGTCCGGCAGATCAGTAAATTGCGTAAACACGGCGTCGGCCCCCAACAGGTCCGGCGCCGTGTCTGTATAGCCAAACGCGTAGACGGCCACAGGTGCGCCAGAAGCCCTGGCTGACAGCACATCGTTGATTGAATCGCCTACCATGGCGCTACGCGCGGGATCGCCATGCGCTGCGCGGATCGTGTGCAGATAGTGATCCGGGTGCGGCTTGCGATTCTTCACCGCGTCCGCGCCGACGATCGCCGCGAACCGGTGCGCCATTCGCAGGGTGGAGAGCAATTGGACTGACAGGTCCGTCCGCTTGTTGGTGCAGACGCACAGCGTTGCGCCCATGCCCTGCAGCCGGTCCAGGGCGTCGAGCAGGCCAGGAAAGGGGCGCGAGTAGGCGGCGATCGCGCGGGCGTAATGGGCAATATAAGCCTCGGTCAGTGCATCGAGATGGAATTCGTCCGGGTGGACGCCATGCACGGCAAGCGCCCGAATGATGAGGGCGCGGGCGCCCTGGCCGACGAAATTGCGGATGTCGTTGAGCGTCGCGGCCGGCACGCCTTCTGCGACAAGCACGTGATTCAAGGCCGCATGAATGTCCCCGACCGTCTCGATCAGCGTACCGTCGAGGTCAAAGGCAATGGTGTAGCCGGACAGGTTGGTCATGGGGTCGCATGTGCTAGGAGGGCGGTTCGGGATTCGACCTGGAGGACAGGCTATGGCCGACCGTTTCGCAATCATCCTCGCCGCGGGCAAGGGCACACGCATGAAATCGCCGCGCCCCAAGGTGCTGCACGAGATCGGTGGTCGCTCCATGCTGGCCTGGAGCGTCGCTCTGGCAAAGGATCTGGGCTGCAAGCGCACGGTTGTTGTGGTCGGCCCCGACATGCCCCTTTTGTCCGAAGCAGCCGCGAAGTTCGTCGGCGCCGAGAATGTGGTGATCCAGCGCGACCAGCTTGGCACGGCCAACGCCGTCGATGCAGCCCGCGCGGCGCTGAAGGATGCAGACGGCCACGCCATCGTGCTCTACGCCGATACGCCTTTGGTGCCGAAGGAAGCAGGCGTGCGCGCATTTGCCGAAATCGAGAAGGGCGCGAGCATCTGTGTGCTCGGCTTCATCGCAAAGCTGCCGAACCGCTATGGCCGCCTCGTCACTGATGGCAATGGATCGCTCAACGCCATCGTTGAAGCCAACGACGCCGATGAGCTTCAACTGCGTATCGAACTCGCCAACTCCGGTGTGATGGCAGCGCCCGTGAAGCTGATGTTCGATCTGCTTGGGCAAGTGAGGAACGACAACGCCAAGGGCGAATACTATCTCACTGATCTCGTCGGCCTCGCGCGCGAACGGTCGCTCCAAGCGTCTGTCGCGCACTGCGACGAGCGCGACGTACAGGGCGTCAACAGCCAGGTCGAACTCGCACAAGTCGAACGCGTGTTCCAGGATAGCGTGCGCGAACAGATGATGGCGGCGGGCGTTACGCTGCCTGCGCCGGAAACGGTCTACTTCAGCTACGATACCAAGATCGCGGCGGGCGTGACCATAGAACAGAACGTTGTCTTTGCCACCGGCGTCAGCGTCGAGAGCGGCGCCGTGATCCGCGCATTTTCACATCTCGAAGGCGCAAAGGTCGGCCCCGGCGCCCTGGTCGGCCCATATGCCCGCCTCCGCCCTGGCGCGGTGATTGGCAAGGACGCCCACATCGGCAATTTCGTCGAAGTGAAGAACGTCACTATCGGCGAAGGCGCCAAAGCCAATCACCTCAGTTATCTCGGCGATGGCGAAATCGGCGCGGGCGCTAACATCGGCGCAGGCACGATCTTCTGTAACTACGATGGTTTCTTCAAGTATCG
Organism: Hyphomonadaceae bacterium; assembly: GCA_947478925.1. Taxonomy (GTDB): domain Bacteria; phylum Pseudomonadota; class Alphaproteobacteria; order Caulobacterales; family Hyphomonadaceae; genus UBA7672. The sequence continues at coordinate 2,254 of CANJXY010000081.1, forward strand.
GACGATTGTGGGTGAAGGCGCTTTCATCGGCTCGAACTCGTCACTCGTTGCGCCTGTCACGATTGGCGTCGGCGGCTATGTCGGTTCGGGCTCCGTGATCGTCGAGGACGTTCCTGCAGACGCCCTCGCCATCGCGCGTGGCCGCCAGGCCGGCAAGGCTGGCTGGGCCAGGACGTTCCGTGACGCGAAATCGGCGGCAAAGAAGGCAGGTAACAAGCCGAAGGGAGCGGTCTAGACCCTGGACCGCAGGTCTCCTGGCCAGCTGCATGGCAGCGAAGAGTGATGCCCGAAGTTGAGCACGTCGCCGGCGCATCGCGCAGCCGGGCAGGTGTCCCGCGGTCCATTCAGCGCGCCAGCTTATCTCCCAGCACTGCACGCGCGCCCGGCCCGAATTTCTTGAGCCCATCCTCCGGGTTGACCAGCGCGCATTTCTTCATGCTGAGACAACCACAGCCGATGCAGCCTTCGAGATAGTCGCGCAGGCGGGTCATGCGCGCTATGCGATCATCTAGGTTCGCGCCAAAACCGCGGCTGATCTTCTCCCAATCCTTCTGCGTCGGCGTGCGGCCGGAGGGCAGGCTGGCTAGCGCCGCGCGGATGTCCTCGAGCGAGAAGCCGAGCTGTTGCGCGACCTGCACGAATGACAGCCGCCGGATGTCCGAGCGAAGATAGCGCCGCTGGCCTCCCCGATTTCGTTCCGGCGTCACCAGCCCTTTGGTTTCGTAAAATCGAATCGCGGAGACGGCGAGACCGGTGCGATCGGCAAGATCGCCGATCGACATGATCTGGTTGGCGGCTTTTGGCATGGCGGCGGGCATCCGGCAAAAATACCTTGACCTCAAGTGAAGTTGAGCAATTACGACTCATACCCAGCGCAAGCAAGCCTGCGGCAGTTGGGCGCAAGAAGGGTCTGAACATGGCTGAGACGGCGACTACTCACCCCGGTGCTGCAATGAACGAAGTCGTCGACGCGGCGGGCGGGCAGGCCGCACTCGAACACGTCAACGTCACGACATCGTCGGCGCAGGAAACCGCGCGGCTGCTGGTCGAGGTGTTTGGCTGGCGTATCCGCTGGCAGGGACAGGCCAAGCTCGGCGGCCACTCCATCCATGTCGGAACCACTGGACCGTATGTGGTGCTCTACACGCCCCCGCAAGGGCTCGATGAGGCCGCGGGCGTCGGGCAGCCCAATCATGTTGGCCTGTGTGTGAAGGACCTCTCCGCGACAGAGGAAAAGATCCGCGCGGCGGGATACGAGCCCTACGCGCACGCCGACTACTTTCCTGGCCGACGCTTCTACTTTCGCGACAAGGGCGGAGTGGAGTTCGAAGTGGTGAGTTATTCGTGAGGGGGCTCGTTCGTGTCGGCGCCGGAGCGGCGAGCCTCGGTGGTGTGTTGCGGATTGTCTCTACCTTCATTCCGTATCAGGCGAATTTGGCGTGGCTTGAGGCGCTCTATGGCGTGATTGATCTCTGTCTGATGTTCGGATTGATCGCCGTGTATCTCGCGACAGCGGAAGCGACAGGCGCGTTCGGACTCGCTGCATTCGTGGTGGCGCTTGCCGGCGTGGCCAGCATTGTCGGGCCAGACACAGCGGTGTTGGGGGTCGATTTTTATCGTGTAGGGGCGTTGGTGTTTGTGACCGGTCTGGCGGGTTTGTCTGTAATGCTTGTGATCGGCGGGGTTATGCGATTGTGCGCGACGCTATGGATCGCATCCTTCGCCAGTGCGCTCGCGTCGGCGGCACTGCCACAAGCCTTGACGGCTGCGGGCCTGGCTTTGGGCTTGGGCTATATCGTGGCCGGCGCCGGTATGTGGCGGGCGCGCGGGGTGACTTGAGCAGAGCTGGGTCCGCCCTCGCGCCATCTGAATCAAGGGTGGGTTTGGCTCTGTTCAAGCTACCCTTCTGCTTCACGCTCCCGTCAGGTCTTTCGCGGCCTGCGTGCGCAGATCCTTCTTCATGATCTTGCCGGTCGCGCCGCGCGGCAGCGGTTCGCTCGTAAAGCGGAAGTAGCGCGGAATCTGGAACTTGCCGAGGCGCGTCGACAGGAAGTCGCGGAGCTCGTCTTCATTCACGGGCTTGCTGATGAACAGCGTTGCGCCGACTTCCTCGCCGAGGCGTTCGTCCGGCACGCCATAAACGCAGGCTTCTTCGACAGCTGGGTGTTCCTGCAGAGCATATTCTACTGCGCCGCAGCCAATATTTTCGCCGCCACGGATGACGAGATCCTTGATGCGGTCGACGATGAACAGGAAGCCTTCGTCGTCGATGATCGCGACGTCCCCGGTGCGGAACCAGTCGCCATCGACGAAGCTCTCGGCGTTGGCTTTCGGGTTCTGCCAGTAACCCTGCATGATCGACGCGCCACGGATCAAGAGCTCGCCGCGCTCGCCGGCCGGAAGTGTCTTGCCGCTCTCGTCCACGACGCGGATGTCGAGAACGGCGGAGCATCTGCCGGAGCTTTCTGGCTTGCGCAGATAGTCCGCCGCAGCGATGCCCACGCCGATGGCATTGGTCTCTGTCATGCCCCAACCCGTGCCGGGCTTGGCGTGTTCAAACACTGCGTCGATGGCGCGGACCTGTTCGGGCGCACGCGAAGCGCCGCCGCCGCCGATCGACGCCAGTGTCGGAAATTTACGACCGGTGCGGCGTGCATAGGCCACGACGTCGCCGGTGATCGCGGGCGTCGCCGTCATGTGGGTGATGCCTTCGCGCTCGATGATGTCGGCGCCTTTTTCGACGTCCCACTTGTACATCATCACGATGCGGCGCTGGAACCGGAAGGATTGTACGGCGCAGGCGAGCAGGCCGGTAACGTGAAACAGTGGAATGGCCAGTAGCATCGCGGTCTGCGGTGGCGGCGGTTCGGTTGCGGGACGATCGAGCAGGCCGACTTCCCACGCCGCATAAAGGTCCAGCTCCCAAGACAGGAGGGCCGATATCACATTGCGATGCGTCGAGACCGCGCCCTTTGGATTGCCGGTCGAACCCGACGTGAACAGCATGTGCGCGTCGTCATCCGGATCGGCGGTCACATCTGGCATGGTGGTTTGCTCTGGCCCGGACATCGCATCGGCCCAGGCGCGCGCGCCGGCGGGTAGCGGCTTGGTTGTGCGCGCTGCGATGATCGAGAAGCCAGTCGGCGGGTTGGTTATCGCGGCGAGGCGGTCTAACCGCTCTTGATCAGTGATCAGTACTTTCGGCTGCGACATGGAGAGGCCGTAAGACATCTCGTCGGCGGTCCACAGCGCGTTCATCGCCACGCACATCGCACCTACGGAGGTGATTGCCATATAGGCGATGATCCACTCCGGATAGTTGCGCATCGACAGACATACGCGGTCGCTCTGGCCAACACCGTGATCTTTCACGAGTGCGTGGGCGAGTGTGCACGAGCGCCGCCATACGTCTTCATAGCTCAGGCGTTCGTCTTCGTAGACAATGAAGAGCTTATCGCTGCGCGTGGTCTCGTAGATTTCGCGGAGATTGTGCGGAGCGTTCTTGAATACCCTCAGATGCCGGTCGCGAACGTCAACCTCGACGATCTCGAACGGCTGCCCAGCAGCTGTCAGCTGGGCAAGGGCCTGCTCTCTTGAAACCACGGTGACGTCCTTCCCGTTCTTCTGGCGCGTGTTCTTCGACAGGTCGCCGTTTCCTTAGCGGCGCCTGTCTAGCATACCGATAGTTCAGGGGAAGGTGGTGCGGCGTTAGAAGCTCTGGTCTTACAGGGACGGATTGATCAGGAACTTCTCGCCGGTTGCTTTGCGATTGTAGGCCTTGATGGCTTCTGGATCGAGCACGTCACGGAGTGACAGCGTCTTCGTGTAGTGGCTGGCGAAGGTGGTCTTCAGTTCAGCCGCCACGCGCGCGCGCAATTTGCCAGCTTCTTCCATGCCGACCTTTTGCAGGAACGGTGTCAGTAGGAAGCCGCCGACGCCCCACGCCATGCCATAGGCTGCGCCGAGGATGGTCGGATCAAGGCTGAGGCGGCCGTAGATGTAGACCTGTTTGTGGGTCGACGAGCCATAGCGGCTGTATGCGCCAGGGCGCGAGTTCAGTGCGATTTCCATTGCCCCCAGGATCTGCCCTGCCAGCTTGCCGCCGCCGATGGCGTCGAAGGCCAACGTTGCACCGGTCGCGGTCAGCGCGGCGATCAGGTCTTCCATGAAGGTCGGTTTGGACGAGTCGACGATGTACTTGGCGCCGATGTCATTGAGGATTTTCGTCTGTTCGTCCGAACGCACAATATTCACGAGCTGCACGCCATCAGCGAGGCAGATTTTGTTGAGCATCTGGCCGAGGTTCGAGGCGGCCGCCGTGTGGACCAGCGCAGTGTGGCCTTCCATCTGCATCGTCTTGACCATCGCCAGCGCGGTCAACGGGTTCACGAAGCAGGAGGCGCCATCGGCGGGCGTCGCACCGGCCGGCAGCGGCAGGGCGGCCTTGGCTTTCACGGTACGGTAGGTGGCGTACATCTCGCCGCCGAGGATTGCGACGGCCTTGCCAATCAGCGCCTGCGCTTCCGGCGAGGAGCCGGCGGCGACAACGATGCCCGCGCCTTCATTGCCGACCGGCATGGATTCGTCGAGACGCGCCGCCATTGCGCGCAGGGCGGCTTCCGGTACGGCGGCGGTGACGACCGGCAACTCTTTCGTGCCTGAGACTTTCAGCGTGTTGACGTCGCCCGGCCCGATCAGCAGGCCGAGGTCCGACGGGTTGATCGGGGTCGCTTCGATACGCACGACGATCTCGTCCGGGCCAGGATCGGCGACCGGCAACTTCACCAGCGAAAGCTCAAGCTCGCCGCTTTTCTTGATGAGCGAGCGGAGTTGGGTGTTCTCGAGCGCCATGATGGAAGTCTCCCTGTAGATCGTTGTTTGCCGGCATCCCTAGCACGGCTGCCGGGAAGGGCCAGACTGACGGCAAGTAAAGAGGCTGAGTGGACGTAAAGCCTCTCTTCAGACCAGCGCGCGGATCGACCGGCGGCGCCACACCAAGGCATAGTATCCGCCCTGCATCACGAACATCGTGATGAAAGTTGCCGGATAGGCCCACCATACACCATCGATGCCGATGGAGTGGCTGAGAAACCATGCCACCGGAACCTCGACACCCAGGATGGCGAGAATGCCGATCGCCGTTGGCGCCAGGACTGTGCCGGACGAGCGCATAATGCTGGAGAAGACAACGGCGAAACCGAAGATCACCATGCTCCACAACACGATATGCAACAGGTGCTCGGTCAGGTCGATAACGGCAGGATCGGTGACGAACATCGAGACGATGGGGCCGGACAGGGCGTAGACCGCAATCACACCTGTTCCCGTGATGAGCATGTTGAGGATCAGCGCCATACGGGTTATCGGCCACAGCATCGCCTGTCGCCCGCCGCCGATGGCCTGTGCACCGAGGATCGACGCTGTGATGCCGATCGACATCGCCGGAAACTGAACATAGGCGATGATCTGGTTGATGACGCCGTAGGCCGCAGTCGCTTGCGACCCATAGCCGTTCGCCATGCCGAGCAATGCGATTTCAGCGGTCGCCACGATCACCATCTGGAAGCCAGTCGGCACGCCGAGCCGCAGCACCTTGCCCAGCACTTTCGGATCCAGGCGCACATGCCGGAGCAGTTCGGCGTTTGGCGCGAGCGGGTTCTTCTTGCGGATCAGATGCCAGGCGAGCCACGCTATCGCGACGAACAGCGACGCCAACGAAGCTGCCGCTGCGCTGGCGACACCCATCTTTGGCAGGCCGAACTGTCCGAGGATCAGCATGGGGGTGATCAGCAAGCCAACGCCGGTCGACAGCGCGAGCGTCCACAACGGCGTGATCGCATCGCCGACCCCGCGCAGGATTGACGTAGCGAGAAGAAACACGAAGAAAACGGGCATAGATATCATCATGATGCGGGCGTATTCGGTCGCCTCCTTGATGATGTCAGGCGGCGTCTGCAGCGCGATCATGAGCTGCTCGGCAAAGACGCCGCCCAGCACCGCGGGCACAAGGCCGAAGACAATGGACAGCGCCAGAGAGGCGCCGGCAATCGTGCGCACCTTGTCAAAATCGCCCTTGCCGAAAGCCTGCCCGATCAGCACGGATGCGCCAGCGCCGAGACCGATCACGAACGCCATCATGAAGAACATGATGGGAAAGAACTGGATCGCCGCGGCGAGCGCCTGGACGCCAATCATGTGGCCGAGGAAGACGCTGTTGATCGTGCCCGAGAGAGATTGCAGCACGTTGGCCAGCATCATCGGCGCGAGGAACGCCAGGAAGGTACGCCATAACGGCTTGGGATGGCTGGCTACAGCCTTCAGAGGCGCGTTTGCTGTTTCGAGCGTTTCGGTCACGAACGGGTCCGATCAGGTTTTTCGAGTGAAGGCAGCAGCCGCGAGAAGGCGAGCGTGATCGCGAACGTCGCCCGGCCAGTCCTCCGTGAGTGCCCGAAAGCGGTCAGCGTCGTCGGCGTACAGAGCGCGGGTTGTTTCCTCGTAATTGCGCCAATCCCCAGCAATGGCGGAAAGAAAGCGATACGTCGCTTCCTGCCGCGCACGCAAGGTATCCGTTTGGCCACGTGTCTTGCGAGCCTCTTCCACCAGCTTTCGGAGTGCGACCGAAGCGCCGCCAGGTTGTGCATTCAGCCAATCCCAGTGACGTGGCAGCAGCGTCACCTCGCGCGGGACCACTCCAAGCCTGGGGCGACCGGGGCCGCGCGGCATCGCGGGCAGCTGGTCCGCGGGCGCTCCGGCTGCAGCTATCACCGTCTCGGCATAGCGGGCGCGGACGTCCTTCTCCGCGCCGGTGAGGTCGAGATTGAGCGTCCTGCCTGACGCATGCTCGAACACCAAGATGGTTTCGTGCGTGGCCTTGCCGACCCGCTTGCGCACCGCCACGGCCACATCGGCGAGCGAGCCTTCTGCGATGCGGTGGTTGCCTTCGAAGGCGATGGCGGCGGGGGTCATGGCATGGCTCCGGGCGAGGAGCGGGCTTATTGCGCAACGGTGCCCATTAGTCAATTACATCCGGGTAAAATAGCGCGTGACCCTTTGGTCAGGATTGTCGTGTAGGTGAGGTCGAAAGCGGAGCTGGTTTCCAAAACCGTCGAAATCCGCTCTGATAAAAGTGGCGACAGGAGCTGGCCATGAAGATGAATGTCACCGTGGAATGCACGCCGGAAGAAGCGCGCGCTTTTCTGGGCTTGCCAGACATCACGCCGGTCAACGAGATGCTGGTGAGCTCCGTGAAGCAGCGCATCGAACAGAACATCGAAATGGTGAGCCCAGAGTTCTACCTCAAGCAGTGGTACTCGATGGGCGGACAAGCGACCGACAGTTTCATGCAGATGATGACGGCGGGCGCTCGCGCTGCTACCGGCGACGTGCCCGGCAAAAAGTCCTGATGGTTCGGCCGGGCATGGGGAGCGCCTGTGTCTGACATCGCAAAACAAAAGGCCGCCGAGGCCGCTCTGCTGCTCGTCCAGCCAGACATGATTTTGGGTCTGGGCACGGGCTCGACCGCCGCCATCTTCGTGCGCTTGCTGGCGGAGAAAGTGAAGGCCGGTCTCAAGATTGTTGGCACGCCGACATCGGAAGCAACCGACAAGCTGGCGCGCGCGCTCGGTATTCGCGTCGTGTCGCCGGATGAGCTGGAGCGGATCGATCTCACCATCGATGGCGCTGACGAGTTCGATCCCGAGCTGAACCTGATCAAGGGCGGCGGCGCGGCGTTGCTGCGCGAGAAGATCATCGCCGAAGCATCCGACCGTATGGTCGTGATCACCGATCCGTCCAAGCAGGTCGAGACGCTCGGGCGTTTCCCGCTGCCGGTGGAAATCAACCCGTTCGGGTCGGAACTGACCCGCCGCCGCGTCCATGAACGGCTGGGCTGGATCGGGCTTGAAGCCGCAACCTCCAGCTGGCGGATGGCGACGGGAGAGAGCCTGCTGCACACTGACGGCGGCCACCTGATTCTCGATCTGGCCTGTGGAGCGATACCCGACCCGGCCGGGCTGGCTGCCGTGCTGGATGATCTGCCGGGTGTGGTCGAGCACGGGCTTTTCATCGGCTACGCCGACAGCGTGATCGTTGGGGAAGCCCGCGGGGCGCGGATTGTCGCAGGTTCTTAGGGATTGCGCCGCAAGACCCCTATGGTTTGGCTGCGACGGGTGATACACGCCTGCGCGAATGGAAGCCCAAGGTACTGACAGGGATCACGTAATGAGCATCTGGAAATCCGCCATCCTTGGCGCTGTCCTGCTGGCTTCCGGCTGTCACCCTGTGGGAACGCCACTGGGCGAAGAGCGCGTCGCGAGCAAGATCGCCGACGTGATGATAAGCGACAACCTGGTCGTCCAGGTGGTCCGCCAACAGATCCAGGGGCTGATGTCCCAGGGCGTGATCCAGCAGGATCAGGTCAACCAGGTTGGTATGGCGGTTAGCCGTCAGCTGACGACTGACCTGCCGACGGTGAAGAAAACGCTGGTCGCCAGCCTGACCAAGGAATTCAGCATCAAGGAACTCGAATTCCTTTACAAGCTGCTGACCTCGAAAGAGGGCCTCGCCGTCGCCCAGAAGCAGGATGCGGCGATGCAGGAAACGATGCAGCAGATGGGACAGCTGGCGCAGGAAGCCACCGGGAAGGCCATCACCCGTGTTAACTCGGCCTGGCCCACGGGCGGTCACGCCGCCCCACCGCAGGGTATGCAGGGCATGCCCGAGATGCAGGGTCAGCCCCTTCCGAACTGAGCTGCCGAACCACATTGTCTCGCCCGAGTTGGATGCTAGTTTCTTCCTTGCGCCGCAATACGCCGGTGCAGGCTGAAGGATAGGATCATGCGCGTTGCGGGCGGGCTGGGTTTCATTGCGTTGCTGTCGCTGGCTGGCGCTGCCTGGGCGACGCCTCCTGGCGTTAGCGAGAAGGAAGGCAGCTTCCTCGCGCCGGACGGCAAGCCGCTCTACACGTTCACCAATGACCGGACGCCCGGCAAATCAAGCTGCAGCGGCGCCTGTGCGACTGCTTGGCCCCCGCTCGCGGCAGCGCCCGGCGCCGCCAAGGATGGCGACTGGACGGTTATCACGCGCGACGATGGCTCAGCGCAGTGGGCTTACAAGGGCAAACCGCTCTACGCTTTCAAGGGCGACACGCCGGGCAAAGCCGCCACGGGCGTAGGCCCTGCCTGGCCGTTGGTCGTGAAATAGGTCTCTGGAGCCGCGCCAGGCTGGCAGGCTTTCGCCTTTCATCCCGACTCCCTAGATAGGGCTCAAGTAGCAGCCGGGGCGTCCGATGGCGTTTGACTTTGATCTCTTCGTGATTGGCGCAGGCTCCGGGGGGGTCCGAGCCAGCCGCTTGGCTGCAATGGCCGGGGCGAAGGTCGCAGTTGCAGAGGAATACAGGGCGGGCGGTACCTGCGTGGTGCGCGGCTGCATACCGAAGAAGTACATGGTCTACGCCAGCGAATTCGCGCGATCATTGCATCATATGAAGGGCTATGGCTGGACGGTCGAGAACGCGACCTATGACCACAACATGTTCATGGATCGCATGCACCGCGAGATCGACCGGCTGTCCGGCATCTATGCGCGCAATGTACGCAACGCCGGTGTTGAGATGATCGACGAGCGCGCCGAATTTGAGGATGCGCACACGCTCCGGCTGGTAAAATCGAACCGCACCATTACCGCGGGAAAGATCCTGATCGCGACGGGCGGCACGCCTTCGCTGCCGGTCGACATCGAAGGCATCGAACTGGCGGTCTCCTCCAACGAGATGTTCCACCTTGAGAGCATACCCGAGCACATCGTCATCATCGGCGGCGGCTACATCGCAGTGGAGTTCGCGGGCATCATGAGCGGGCTTGGCGCGCGCGTGTGTCTCGCTTATCGCGGCGAGACAGTGTTGCGCGGCTTCGACGATGATGTGCGCACGCAGGTGCATGAAGAGCTAAAGCGCAAGGGTGTAAAGGTCATCACCCATGCCTCGCCCGTGAAGCTGACAAAGGATGGCGACAGGATCACCGTGCATTTCTCCAATGGCGAGATGGCGGGCGGCGACAAGGTGCTGTTCGCCACGGGCCGCGATCCCAACACCGATGGGCTCGGCCTCGCGAAGGCAGGCGTGAAGATGAACGCTAAGGGCGCCGTGATCGTCGACGGCAGTTCGCGCACCAATATTGCGCACATCTTCGCGGTGGGCGATGTGACCGATCGCGTGAACCTGACGCCTGTGGCGATCCGCGAGGGGCAGGCCTTCGCGCAATCCGAATTCATGAACCTGCCGACGACTTTCGATCACAAGGACATTCCACACGCGGTATTCGCCCAGCCACCGGTTGGCGTAGTCGGCATGACCGAAGCCGACGCCCGCAAGGCGTTTGGCATGGTCGACGTCTACAAGACCCGCTTCCGCCCGATGAAAGATATGCTCACGGGGGATGAGGAACGTGTGCTAATGAAGATCGTTGTGCGGGCCGAAGACGAACGTGTTGTCGGCGTCCACATCGTCGGGCCGGATGCGCCCGAAATCATCCAGGCCGTGGCCATCGCCGTAAAGATGGGAGCGACCAAGGCGGATTTCGATCGGACCTGCGCCCTCCACCCCTCGATCGCCGAGGAGTTGGTGACGCTTCGCGAGAAGTTTGTGCCGTCTGAACTGAAGCCCCAAACCTAAAATCTTGAGCGACATGAGCAAAAAAGACATCCCCCCCGGTCGCTGGACGCCAATCAATTTCGGCTGGAAATACTGGAACTACGCGATCATCGGCATCGGCCTGATCGTCGGTTTCTGCGTCTGGGTGCTGCCGAACAAATGGGCGGACCCGGAAGTGGCGGGGCCAATCGCCGAGCGGTCGCGGCTGCAGCGGCAGGCCAAGGAATGGCAGGCCGAGCAGGACGCGATCGAGCGGCAGATCGCCAAGGAGAATGAGGAGGCGGGCCTGATCTATATCGATCCCGGCACGAATCCGTTCCTGCCGCCCGCCGGGACACCCGCGCCGGCTGAAAAACAGTAACTGGGCTCGATTCCACAACGCTCGCTTGACCTCAGCGCCGAACCATCGGACGCCTGCGCTCAGCGCTATCCTGCCTCAAGCTCTAAGCGAATTTGCCCAAGTGGAGTTAGCCC
>CANJXY010000082.1 GCA_947478925.1 Hyphomonadaceae bacterium
CGGATAGTCCGGCGGCGTCACCGACGGCAGGAAGGTGAGGTTCACGCCGAACGGCTTTTTCGTCATCTCGCGGCAGCGCTTGATTTCCTTGGCGAGGTTCTCAGGTGTACGTTGCGTCAGCCCGGTGACAATGCCGAGTCCGCCCGCTTCAGAAACGGCTGCAGCCATCTCGGCGAACCCGACATAGTGCATCCCGCCCTGAATGATCGGATGCTCGATGCCGAAGAGTTCGGTGATGCGCGTTTTCATTTTGTCGTTTCCTTCCTGACTTGGCCGTATCAGGAAACCGCCCGCCAGACGGCGTCAAGCCTGTCGGGCGTGATAGGTCGAAATCCATCGGGCCTACCGCATGCGATCCGCCAGGGGCCTCGCCCCTTCGAACCACACCTTCCGCGCCGGCAGGCTGACCAGTTCGCGCTCCGGCCAGCGCAACGCCGTCAGCCGTCCGCCAAAACAACAGCCCGTATCAATGCACCACGTATTGTTCACCGCCTGCACCTCCGGCGCTGCGACATGCCCATAGACAATCGCCGTCTCGCCCGAATGCGCCAGCGCCCAGTTGAGCCGCACCGGCGAGCCAAACCCGTCCGTCTCGCCGGTTGTCTCGCCATAGAGTGCGAACGACCGCACCTTGCCGCCCGCCTTACCGATCATGTCCTGCTTCAGCCCGGCATGCGCCACTACCAGCGCCCCACCCTGAAGCCAGAGATAGGGCGGCAACGATCCGACATACATGCGCACCTGCGCCCGAAACGCCGGGTCCTCCCCCGCCATCTGGTCGATTGAGGCCTGCAGCCCGTGGGCAGGTTTCACGTTCGCGCCCGACAGCCAGCGCGCGAACTTGTTGTCGTGATTGCCCTCGACGCACAGCGCTGTCCCGGCCGCCGCCATCGCCATCGCGATCCGCAACACATCGGGCGAACGCGGCCCGCGATCGACAAGATCGCCCACAAACACCAGCGTCCGCCCCACCGGCGGCGTCACGCTTACATCGCAACCTGACCATTCAACTTCATAGCCAAGCAGCGCGAGCAATTCTTCCAGCTCGTCGCAACACCCATGCACATCGCCGACAATGTCGAACGGCCCGGCAAGCTCGCGGCGATCGAAGGCGGCAACCTTCTGTGTCATTGCCCCTGCCTCACGAAGGCGCGGAACATGTCCTCCGCTTCCGCCTGCAATCCACTATCCGTCGTCACCTGCGCGTCTTGTATAGACGCCCATGCCAGCTCGCTCATGATGAAGTCATCAAGCGCTGCAACACGTGGTCCATTGCCCACTTCCGATGCCCGCGCTTTCAACGCCAGCAGCTCCGACACTGAATCGCGAAATGCCTGTTCCAGAGTGATGCCCTGCATTAGGTGTGGCAGGCTCATGGGCGGCATCGCCGCCGGTTGCTCGCGTATCCAGGCAAGGCACATCGCTGGACGCAGGATGTAGAGATACTTCTTGAGGTTCACGTCTTCGCGCCCCTCGACGAACTCGTTCCAGAGCCGCCGCGCGACGGAAGCGTAGTGATGCAGGCACGCCCGCGCGAAAGCTGTCCTGCGCGCAAACGCTTCGAGCTGCGCACAGGCGCTTTCGTTCCAGCGATAGCGGATCGGGCTCGACAGCCACTCCAGCAGCACCGGATTTGGCTTCAGCAACAAATTCAGCGCCTTGCGGATGTCCCAGCCATTGGTATCGAAATCGCCTTCGATCGGCAGTTCGATCACATCGCGGCCTGGCGTCAGCGACAGGTACCAGTCCGGCTCTCGCACATAGACGAACCGCGCGTCGTAGTCGCTGTCCGGCGAAGGGAACCCCCACGCCCTGCTGCCGCTCTCCACCGCGAACAGGATGCGCACGCGCTCCTCCCGCTCGATCCGATCAAGATCGGTAAGAATGCGGGCCTGCGCTTGTTCCGGGATGCCTGCCAGCGAGATGCTCATCCCACCGCGACTATCACGCCGCCCGTACCTTACGAAACCGCGTGCCCGGCTTGGGCGGCGTCTCGGCCGCGCCTGCGAAGCACTGCGCCATGCCCATCCACTCGGTCGCGACCGGGCCACGCACAACCAGCGCGGTATCCGCCACGTTCCGCACCTGTGTCACGACCTGGCAGAATTCGCTGGCCGATCCGGTGACGGAATTCTCGCCCGGCTCACCCCAGCCCCACACCTCGCCCGAAGGCGCGGTCAGCTCCACACGCGGCATTACAACCGGCACGGCCATCTTCCGAACCAGATACGTCCATCCGAAAGTCGAGACGCCAAGGTGCGCGATATTCCTGATCCGATCCGCATCGACGCGTTCGACCCCGCGATGATCGTACACCTCCTGTCCGTGCGCCCATGTCTCCATCAGCCGCGCCGTGATCGACGAGCGCGCGCTCATGTCCGGCCCCGCCCACTTCAGCCGCGACTTTGGATCGGCCGTTGCATACAGGTCAGCTATCTCCCCCGCCGTCGCCACCCACGCAGCCCGTAGTGCCTGTCCCGACAGCGGCACAACCTCGCGCTCCACCGCCCGCATCCCGCCCTTGCCTGCAATCGCGCCGAGCAACCGCACCAGCTCCGCCTCATCTGTTAGCTGCAGCCCCGCCGCGCGATTCCAGAAATGCAGGTGGCGGACCACATCGTTGAGCGTCCAGCCCTTGAACTGCGTCGCCTCATCGAACGCCGCATCGGGGAGCTTCGCCAGCAAGCCGGCCAGCGCCTCCGTCTCCGCCAGGAAATCCGCTGCCTGTTCCATATGAACTACAGCGTCCGCGCAATCAGGATCTTCATGATCTCGTTCGTGCCGCCATAGATGCGCTGGATGCGGCTGTCGCGATACATGCGGCTGATCGGATATTCGTCCATGAAGCCGTATCCACCGAACAGCTGCAGGCACTTGTCCACGATCTTGCCCTCCAGGTCCGACACCCAGTACTTCGCCATCGACGCTGTCGCTGCATCAAGCTTGCCTTTCAGGTGCTCCCCGATGCAGTGGTTCACGAACACGCGCGCCACGGTCGCCTCAGTCTTGCACTCAGCAAGCACGAACTGCGTGTTCTGGAAGTCGATCACCTTCTTCCCGAAAGCGCCGCGCTGTTTCACGTAATCGATCGTCAGCTCCAGCGCCCGTTCGATCGTCGCAATGCCCTGCACCGCAATGTTGAGCCGTTCCTGCGGCAGCTGACCCATCAGCTGAAAGAAGCCCTTACCCTCTTCGTTGCCCAAGAGGTTGTCCGCCGGAATCTTCACATCGTTGAAGAACAGCTCGGAGGTATCCTGCGCGTCTTGCCCCAACTTCTTGAGATTGCGCCCGCGCTCGAAACCGTCCGCGCCGTCCGTCTCCACGAACAGCAGCGACGTGCCCTTGGCGCCCTGCGTCGGATCGGTCTTCGCCACCACGCAGATCAGGTTCGCCGTCTGACCGTTGGTGATGAACGTCTTCGAGCCGTTGATGACATAGCCATTGCCGGATTTCTTCGCCGTCGTCTTGATGCCCTGCAGGTCAGACCCCGCGCCCGGCTCCGTCATCGCGATCGCCGAGATCAACTCGCCCGTCGCCATGCGCGGCAACCAGCGTTTCTTCTGTTCCTCGGTGCCGTAGTGAATGATGTACGGCATCACGATCGCATTGTGCAGCGAGGCGCCAAAGCCATCGACGCCCTTGAGGCCGATCTGCTCCATCAGCACGACCTCGTGGCGATAGTCGCCGCCCATGCCGCCGTATTCTTCCGGCGTCGACAGACCCAGCAGCCCCGCCTCCGCCGCCTCGGTCCACATGGCGCGCTCGACGACTTTTTCCTTGCGCCACTTCTCGGTCCGCTCGGCTGGGGCGTGCTGGTCGAAGAACTTGATCACCGAGTCCTCGAACATGCGGATGTCTTCCTCCGCCATGAAATCCGGACGATCGACATTAAGGACAGACATGATTGGCTCCGACAATTGACGTGCACGTCATCCAGCACACGCGGGCGCAGCTGTCGAGGTATGACGTGGCGACGGCGATTAGCCTACGTTGCGCAACATCGCGGTCTGAATCGCCCGCGCGAGCACTTCTCCGCTCTCGCCTGTAACGCTCGCAGACATGAAGACGGCCATGCCGCACACACGGTCAATGCGGGCTTCAACCATGGCGCGCTGGCCGCTCGGCGCCGGCATGAAACAGGTCGTGTGAAGGTCGAGCGTCACAGGAAAGTTTCGCGCCGCCCGTCGCAGCGACAATCAGCGGGCCCATGACGTCGACGAGGAACGCCGCAACGATGCCGCCCATGACCGCGCCGCCTGGATTCGCGTATTCAGGCTTCGTCGGAAACGAAACACGCAGGACGCCTGCCTTCGGATCATGGCTCTCCATGCGGCTGTCTAAAAGCCTTCCGATCGGCGGGATCGGAAAGCCGGGCATGACGAAGCCGCCCCCCAATCGCTGGCCCGCAACTGAATCGCTATCATGGTCCGCCGCTATCCAGGACAGGCGGCTTCCGAAGTCGCGCCGCTAGAGCTGCACGACACCCGGCGCCAGGTCTACGGCAAACAGCGACGCCACCTCCGCCGCCCGCGCGTCCTGTGTCGCGCGCTGGTTCACATAGCCCTTGTCGGTGATCTCACCCGTGTCCAGCGACGGTGGCGAGGTCAGCATCCTGAACCGCCCAACCTTGCGCGAAGACCCGCCTGCATTCGCATTGAAGGCCTTCAGCTTCTCGGCGACCTGTGCGGTGATCGACCCGAACGCTTGCGCCACATCGCCGCCCGCGGCCTGCGTCGCAGCCGCCATTGCAGCGGGAGATGGCCACAGCAATGCGCCGATGAACTTCTTGTCCTGACCGCACACCACGGCATCGAACACCAGAGGCGCACACGCAGCCACGATGTCCGGCCGCAACGTGCCCACCGACACCCACGTTCCAGAATCCAGCTTGAAGTCCTCGGTTACGCGCCCGTCGAATACGAGCCCCTTCTCAGGGTGCTCCGGATCCTCGAAACGCGCGGCGTCACCGAGGCAGTAAAAACCTTCCTCGTCGAACACAGCTGAGTTCTTCTCCGGCATGTTGAGATAGCCGCGCATCACTGTCGGCCCCTTCACACGCACTTCCATCTTGCTGCCGACAGGCGCGAGCTTCAGGGTGAGCCCCGGCAGCGGTACGCCCACCATGCCCACGCGTTCGATGATCCAGTGCGTCATCGTTACGCCCTGTGTCTCCGTCGCGCCGTACATGGTCAGCAGCGGAATCCGCATGCCCGTCGCTGCGATGGAAAGCTTCTGCAGGCGGTCATAGAGATCGTCCGACAGCGTCGCCCCGCCATAGATGAATGCCTTCATGCGCGAGAACACCGCGTCACGCAGCTCTATGTCCGCTTCCATCGCCTCGGCCAGCATGCCGAAAGCGATCGGCGCCGAGCCGAATGCCTGCGGCCGAACTTCCTTCAGGTTGGCGATGGTCGTCTGGAACAGGCCCGGCATCGGCCGTCCGTCATCAATGTGGAAAGTGCCGCCGAGCGACAGCACGTTGTTGAAGTTGACATTGCCGCCCGAGATATGGCTCCACGGCATCCAGTCGAGCGCCATGCCGATCTCGTTCGGATCTTCCGGCGGCAGTTCGATGCCACCGCGCGCAGCGATCTGCGCCGTCATCTGCCCCTGGCTTTGCGGAGCCGGTTTCGGCATGCCGGTCGAGCCCGACGTGAACAGATATTTTCCGACGGTATCCGGCCCGATCCAGTCCATCACCTTTTCGACATCGGCCGTCGCCGGTGTCTCTGCCAGCTTGGCGAACGCCTCGGAGCCTTCCGATCCATCCGCCGAAATGATCGATACGCCCGCCAGCGGCAATGTCGCCAGCGCCTTGCGGAACGGGTCCATCGTCTGCACGAAAATCGCTTTCGGCTTCACCGCCTCGAAGCAATGCTTCAGCTTCGCGAAGTCGGACGACATGGTGGAATAGGCCTGCGAGATCGGCGTCGCCGGCGCCGAGATCCGCTGCGCGGCCAAGCTCATCAGCGCATGCTCGATCGAATTGCCCGACAGGATCAGCAGCGGCGCATCTGGCCCAAGCCCGCGATCCAGCAGCGCCTGCGCGAGCGACCGCGTGATCTTTGCGCCCTCACCGTAGGTCACCTGGCGCCACGGCCCGTGATTGGGCAGGCGCTGTTTCAGCCACGCCCGCTCGGGGTGCGCGTCCGCCCGCTCGTCCAGCGCGTGCGGGATTGACCGAGGCTGCGCCCCCATCGGCGAGCGCGACCTCAGATAGACCGCGCCATTGTCGCCGCGCCTCACCTCGATATCCGGCCCCCGATAGGGCAACGGACGGAATGGCGGCAAATTCGCTGTATCCGCGGGCATCAACTTCCTCCGGTCGTCTTCTTGTTTCCCCCACCCTAACCGCGATCCCGCCCGCAATTCAAACGCGATCCTCTTGCCGCCGCACTGCCGGGGCTCGCCTTCCAGCATTTTTTGCAAGACGGGTGTGCAAGCCCGGAGGACGCAGAACAGTCTTGTCGAGCATTCTCAACCACTTGCACAAGACAACCGGTGGATTGGCGTTATCTCAATCGCTTGCTCTGCCGGTGGGCGTATGATCGGCTCCAGGCGACGGATGCAAACGCACACTTACGGAGCGGTTACCCCATCAAATCGCCAGCCTTTGCTCGAGACCATGTTGCGCGTGTTTGCCTGGCTCGTGTCCAACGTCGCTTCAATGTTCGGACGTATCTCAAACCGCCCCACCCGTGATTGGTACACGGATGCAGCGAACGGACATCTGTTTCTGGCGTCAAACAACCTCATGCAGGAAACACCAACGCTCCTGCCGTCATCCTCGGGGAAGGCCGCTCCGGGAAGCCCGGCCGTCTCCACCCAGGTAACAACGCCGGCGTCCCGCGCGGTCCACAAGCAGGATGCCCAACACAAGGACCGCAGCCGCTTGCGCTACGCGACCTTCTCGACGAACACCGTACCCGCCGAATAGCCTGCGCCGAACGAACAGATCAGGCCCTTGTCGCCGGCCTTGAAATCTTCCGAGTGCTTGTGGAAGGCGATGATTGATCCGGCCGACGATGTGTTCGCATAGGTATCCAGCACGGTCGGGCTTTCGAACTCGCTGGCTTCATGTCCGAGCACGCGCTCCGCGATCAGCCGGTTCATTCCCGCATTCGCCTGGTGCAGCCACAAACGCTTCAGCTCAGTCGACTTGATGCCAAGCCGGTCCATCTCGGACTGGATCATGCCTGCCACCATCGGCACGACTTCCTTGAACACTTTCCGCCCTTCCTGGACGAACAATTTGTCGGCCTTGCCGATACCGTCTGGATCGGCGCGATTGAGAAAGCCGAAATTGTTGCGGATGTTGTTCGAGAACTGTGTCTTGAGATGCGTGCCGAGAATGTTCCAGTGCGCCTTCGGCGCGACATCCTCCGCCTCGATCAGCACAGCCGTCGCGACATCGCCAAAGATGAAGTGGCTGTCGCGATCGGTGAAATTCAGATGGCCCGAACAAATCTCCGGGTTCACCATCAGCACTGTCTTCGCGTGTCCCGCACGGACAAAATCGGCGCCGGTCTGGATACCGAAAGTCGCCGACGAACACGCGACGTTCATGTCGAATGCAAAACCCTCAGCCCCAAGCGCCGACTGCACCTCAACCGCCATCGCCGGATACGCGCGCTGCATGTTGGACGCAGCGCAAATCACCGCATCGATATCCTTGCCCGACTTGCCCACTTTTTCCAGCGCCTGCTTCGCGGCATTCACCGCGATCTCGGCCAGCACAGAAATCTGGTCGTTCGGACGGTCGGGAATATTCGGTGTCATCCGGCTAGGATCGAGCACGCCTTCCTTGTCGATCACATAGCGCGCTTTGATACCCGACGCCTTCTCGATGAACTCGACCGAGGAATATGTCTTGGCCGGCGCTCCTGCTGCGATCTCGGCTGCGTGCTCGGCATTCCACTTGTCGACCCAGCTGTTGAAGCTGGCGACCAGCTCCGCGTTCGAAATCGAATTGGTCGGGGTGAAAAGGCCGGTAGCCGTGATGACGGGACGGGTCATGAATGCCTCAAACTGACTGCGGGGTGGTGTATTCCGCGCGCGGCCGATCGTCGAGTAGCAGAAAGCTGCCGTCAGGTAAGGCGTTTTCCCGCCTCGACCGCGCCGGCATACCCCGGCTGGTCGATGATCACCTGTGCAAAAACGCTCTGCCGCAGATATGCATGAAGATCGGCCCGCTGCAGGTCGATCTCCCCGAACCGGATCGCCCTGCACAGGTTTTCGCGCTGCGTCTGCAAGTCGCGCCCCTCGCCGACGAGGCCGTGCAATGCCGCCACCTCGAAGGCGCGAGCCTCCGCTCCCAGCGCAATTTCCCGCATGATCATATCGAGCGAGTTGGCCGCAACGCGCGCCAGAAACTGGTTCCGTCCGGAAAGAGCCTGCGCCGCCTCGCCCCGCAGGAAGTCCCGCACACCGACCAGCAACTCGTCCGATCGCGGCAGGTCAGTCGCCGACAGGGATTCCTTTGCCGGCGACGCCGCCGCAACCGGACCCGGTATCAGCAGGTTCATGCAATCGATCTGGCATTCCGAGCTGCGTCGCCCGATGGCGGGCCGCTCGAGGCTGGTCTCCATCCCGGTCCGAAAGGACTGCCCCATCGACAGGCAACCGCACGCCCACCAGAACGACCCGAACACCTCCCAGAACCGCACCGCCTCGCGATCCACCGTCTCGCCCGACGCGGCCTCATATCCTGCGATCAGGTCATCGAGCTCACCAAACCCGCCAACCGGCTTGTCCGCGACGCCGAACCGCCATGAGCGAGTTACCAACCAGCCGAGATCGCGCATCGGATCGCCGACATGCGCCAGCTCCCAGTCGAGCACCGCGACCACGCCCTCCTTCGGATCAACAATCAGATTGCCGTTCCGAAAATCCGAATGCACCAGCTTCATCGCATGTTGTTTCGGCAGGTTCGCCAGCAGCCACTGCGCCGTGAAATCGATCATCGGCTGTGGCGAGTTCAGCGTCAGGTATCCCGCATGCGTCCGCCGCACGATCTCCTCTGGCGTAAACGCATCCAGCTCCTGATCGAGACCTGCAGACTTCACATCTATGCTGTGCAGACGCGCAAGAATTTTGCCGCACTCACGCGCCAGCCTCTTCCGCACCTCCGCGAAATCAGGCCCGCGCGCGATCTTGCCGCCCAGCGTCTCGCCCGCGACCCACTCCATCACGAAGCCTGCGCCGAGTTGATCTTCTGGTTGCAGTACCAGCAAAACCTCAGGCCCCGGAACGTCGGCCTTGCGCGCCGCAGCAAACAGTTTCGCCTCAACATTCAGTCCTGGCCCGGACCCCATCGCGGACCCGCCTTCTCCCTCCGCCCTGCGCAGCGCCAGCTTGCGTTCGGCGGCATCAATCACCACTTGCAATCTGTAGGTTTCGCGGCTCGCACCCGCCGACAGACGGTCGCACGAAAGCAGCCGCTCGAATCCTGGCAGCCGCCTAAGCGTCGCTTCAAGTCGCGGCGTATCGATCACCTGACAAGACTCACTCTACGACGCCCTTCGGCGCGCGCTGGTCCATGAAGCCGAACAGGTATCCCGCGACGCGGCGGATCTGGATCTCCTCGGCCCCCTCGGTGATCCGGTAGCGGCGATGGTGGCGGTAGATGTGCTCGAAGGGTTTGTGCCGCGAATAGCCTAACCCGCCATGCACCTGCATCGCGCGGTCGGCTGCCTCGCAGCACAGCCGGTTGGCCCAGTAGTTACACATCGACACTTTATCGCTGGCCGCAAAATTCCCGGCCGTGTCCATGATCCACGCAGTCTTGTGGATCAGCGCACGCAGCATCTCGCACTGCGTCTGCAGTTCGACCAGCGGGAACTGGATCGCCTGATTGCTCGACAGCTTCTTGCCGAACGGCGCCCGCACATTGGCATACGCCACCGCTTCATTGATGCAGTACTGAGCCGCCCCCAGACTCGAAGCCGCCTGCCGGATCCTGTTCTCGTTGAAGAAGTGCTGCACCACCTGCAACCCGCGTCCTTCGCCGCCGAAGATGGAACTGTGCGGGACGCGCACGCTCTTTAGCGTGATGTGCGCATGGTCAGACGGCATGTTGAACGTCCAGAGATATTCCTCGATCGTGAACCCCGGCGACTTGATCGGCACAAGGAATGCCGTGATGCCGCCCCCATCGCCCGCCTTGCCCGACGTGCGCGCCATGATCATGTCGTGGCTCGCAACATGGACGCCCGTGTTCCAGGTCTTTTCGCCGTCGATCACCCACTCATCGCCATCGCGAACCGCGACCGTTTCCATGTGCGTCGCGTCCGAGCCATGCTTTGGCTCCGTGATCCCGAACGCAAAGCCGCGCTTGCCGGCGGCAAGATCGTCCATCCACTCGGCCTTCTGCGCATCGGTGCCATAGTTCCACATCAGCAATGCGCCGATGCTGTTGCCAACAATGGAATGCTCGTTCTGCAGGTCGTTGTGCAGGCCCAGACCCTTGGCCGCAAAATGCTCACGGATCACCGCCATGGCGAGGTTGGGACCGCAGCCGACATCGCGCGCCGAACCGCCCAGCTCCTTCGCCAGCGCAAACCTGAAATGCCCCGCACTGTCAGCCCGCCGCCGGGCCTCGCGCAGCAACTGTTCCCACTCATGGCGAGGCAGCCCGCCCTTGTCCCAGTCCGTCCGCGCATGCTCCCGGCGATGGTCGAAGAATCGGATGTTATCGTCCGCATTTTCCAGCGGCTTGATCTCGGCTTCGATGAAGCGGTCGAGCTCGGCGAGATAGTCGACGAGTCCTTTGGGCAGGTTGAAGTCCACGTTTGCTCTCCGGCGTTTCCTGCCGGGAGTGTTGACCTACTCGGCAGGAACCGCAACCGGCTCCGGATGCAGATCGTCTTCAGGCTTCGCTTTGCGATCCTTCGGCGCCAACAGCAGGTACATCGGCGGTGTCACGATCCGCGCGATCAACGTCGACGAGATAAGGCCTCCGATGATCACCATTGCGAGGGGCGAATAGAGCGGCGACCTTTCGAACACCAGCGGCATAAGGCCGCCAATGGCCGTAAGGGAAGTCAGCAGAACGGGAAGGAAGCGCACCTCGCCCGCCTTCTCGATCGCCTCGCGCAACGGTGTCCCTCGGTCGCGCTCCTGGTTGGCAAACTCGACAAGCAGGATCGAGTTCTTGATCTCGATGCCGATGAGCGCAATGAACCCGATGATCGAGGTATAGGACAGCGACTCCCCGCCAAGGAAAAGCGCGATCAGCCCACCCATTATGCCGAACGGGATCACGAACGCCACGACACCTGCCGTGGCGAACGATCCGAACTCGAGCAGCAGAACGGCCATCACGCCGAAGATCGCGATCAGGATCGCGGGGCCCATGCCGCCAAAGCTGCGCGACTGCGCTTCGGCTTCGCCGCCGAGGCTGTTGGAATAACCCGGCGGCAGCTTGATGCTCGCCAGCTTGGTCTGCACGTTCTTGGTCACGACGTTGGCGAGATAGCCCGGCTGCAGGTAGGCCGTGATGGTCACTGTCCGCTCGCGCTGGAAGCGGCTGATGCGCGCCGGTCCCGACGACAGACGCGGATCGGCAAACTCCGACAGCGGCGCTGCCGAGCCATCACCCGTCCAGATATAGAGGCGCTTCAGGTCCTCGATGCTCATGCGATCGGCGCGCGGCGCCCGCACAACCACCGGATACGCATCTCCCACCGGGTCCCGATAGGACGCAACGCGTGCGCCGCCCACCGCGATGCGCAGTGTCTGGTCCAGCGTCCCCGCCGGCACGCCGCGCAGCGCCGCAGCCTCGGTGTTGATGTTGAGATCAAGGTCGAGCAGGCGCTCGGCCAGCGGGTTCACCACATTGCGGATGCCCTCTGCCGCTTCCATCTCGCGCTCGAACTGCGCGGCAATCTCCGTCAGCACGCCGATGTCCGCTCCCTGAATGCGCACGGCGATCGGCGCCTCTATCGGCGGACCGTTGAGGAAGCGCTTGATGTTAAACCGCGCGCCGGGGTACTTCGCCAGATCGGTTCGCAAGTCTTCCAGCACCTCATGACCTTCGTGCGACTCCCAGTGATCGAAGCGCGCATACACGCCGCCGACATTGCTCGCCTGCTCGCTCGGCGTCTCGTTGTAATAGACCTGCGGGTTGCCGCGCCCTGAGTTGGCGAAACGCCAGGTGATGTCCTTGTGCTTGGCCAGCGCCTTGTCCGCATACATCACGGCCTTGTCCGTCTCCTCGACGGAGACGCCTTCGGGCAGCTTCACCTCGACCATGAAGTACGGGCTGTCGTTCTCGGGAAACAGGCTGAAGCCCAACTTCGGCACCAGCGTCAGCGACGCGGCGAACAGCGCAAGGCCGGCAATGACGGTGACACGCGGATGCCCGAGCGCGACCTTCAGGATCGGGCGATAGATGGCGTGGATCCCGCCCATCACGACATCGAGAAACACGTTGGAATGGCCCTGACGCGGCAGGATGCGGCTTGCGAGGAACGGGATCACCGTCAACGCCACGAAGAGCGACGCGGCAATCGTACACACCACCGCCATCGGGAGCGACCGCGTGAAATCCCCTGCCGCTTCCGGCAGGTTCAGAAGTGGCAGGAACGCCAGCAGCAGCGTGGCAGTACAGCCCAGCACCGCCACGTTGATTTCGTTGACGCCCGCAATCGCGGCATCGCGCGGACTGAGGCCGCCGCGCAAATGGCGCGATATATTCTCGGTCACCACGATGCTATCATCCACCAACAGGCCGAGCGCCAGAACGAAGCCGGCAATCGACAACTGGTTCAGCGAATAGCCCAGCTTCTCCAGCACGATCACGCCGATCGCGAACGATGCCGGGATCGATACCATCACCACGATCGACGCGCGGAAACCCAGTGGCAGCAGGGTGAGCAGGACCAGTGCGATGGCAATCATGAAGTCGCGGCCAAGCGACGACAGGCGCTGCGATACCATTTCCGACTGGTCGAACCCGCGCTCCAGCACGATCTCCGGCGGCAGGCGCGTTGCGAACTTGTCGACCTGATGCTGCAGGTTGCTCATCACATCGAAGATCGTGGCGCCAAGTTTCGCCCGCGCCGTGACGAACAGGGCACGCCTGCCGTCAAAGCGCGTGAACACCTGCTGCTCGTCATTGGTCCACTCGACCTGCGCCACATCTCCCAGCGTGATGGCGCTGGCGCCGTCGCTGCGCAGGACGACGTTGCGGATCTTGTCGAGACTGTCGAACGCACCCGACGCCTCCACGTTGAACCGGCGCCCGCTACTCTCGACCGAGCCGATCGGCACATCAACGCCCTGGCGCTGTACCGCGTCGGCCACAGACGTCAGCGGCAGCTTGTAGGCTGCGAGCTTGTCGAAGTCGGGCGTGATTC
>CANJXY010000083.1 GCA_947478925.1 Hyphomonadaceae bacterium
ATGCCAGAACGGAATGAGCCAATGTGTACGATACCGCACATCGCACGCCGAATTCATTGCGCCATTGAGGCGAGCCATTCGGGCGCGGGAGCTTCGGGCGGGATCTGACGTATCAGGGCCACAACGCATTCGATCGGATCACTGCTCGTGCCAGGAACGAAGTCCCAGCGCGTGCATGCCAGGACGGCGGCGGCGAGAGCACCTTCCTCACCGAGCGCCTCAAACTTTTTGACTGAGATGTGCGCGGACGTCTCGACCTCGTATTGGCATTTCAGAGCGACGGTCACGACCGAATTTCCCGCGTAGAGACGTGGTGCGGAATCATTTGCTCACCTGCGACCCGCCGGACTTGAGCAATTTGTCTTCTTCGCCGGCATTCACGGGTGCGTCGGACCTAAGGGCATTGCTGAAAGCCTCACGCGCGCGCGGAAGGTTTCTGCGGGCCGGGGCGAGACAGCACCTTTGGCTATAATCTTGTGAGGCCCGCCGTGTGATACGTTGATCGCCCTAGCGGTACGAACCTCGGTCACGCGTCAAAACGCTGCGGAACTGGTGAATGGCTGATCGCGGTATGCGCCCGCCAGGTCGCACGAATCCTTGATCACGGCTCTATTGGGTTCTCGTGAGTGTCCCTGTTGGCGTCGGCGCGACTTCGTGCATGATCCGACCCGACGCTGGCGCGTGGGCTAGCTGAGGAGTGGCCGATGCTGAAGCGGGCAGTTTCCGGGATCATCGTGGCGGTGAGTCTGGTTGGCGCGGCGTACGCGCAGGTTGGACTGAGCACGAAGCCGAATTACGACATGATCGACAAAGCTGATCGCATCGATGAAGGCGCGCAGGCAACGTTGGGCCTCCTCCATCAGCGGGCTATTACGGCTTTGCAGGCGCAGGACTACCCCACGGCGGAAACCGTGCTGCGCGAGATGCTGCAGCGCAAGCCTCCGACGGCGGATGCGAATTTCCTGATGGGGCTCACCAAGACTGGGTTGGAAAAATGGGACGAGGCGCGAGGATTTCTGGAACTCGCGGTGCTGGCAGAGCCGAAGCGACCTGAGCCGAAGACGCGACTGGGCCTCGTCTATGCGAAGTTCAACCGGATGGATGAGGCGCGACAGCAGCGCGAAGCGCTGGGCGCGCTTTCGATCGCGTGCGCCGGGACGTGCGCGGATGCGACGTGGATTGCGGACGGGCTGCACACGCTGGCTCAAGCACTAGGGTCGGCCACGGCGGCATCGCGCATTTCGGCAAGCGCGCTGGCGTCAGTTTCGATCGCGCCCACGACCAAGGATTTTGACCCGACGGCCTATAGCCTCGTCACCTTCTCGGATCCGCATGGTCTCTATGATTTGCTCACTCAGCCTGGGCGGTGCGAGCCCGGAAAGACCGCGGAACGGCGTCAGCCCTGTGCCCTGATCCTCTACAGGCCGACGGAGGACACCGAAGATACTTTGGCGGCGAACTTCAAGCCTGTGTTCAAAGTCGTGTCGCGCAGCGCGATCTGGGCGATACACGGCAAGGAACTCAAGAAGGTCAGGATCGAGAACCTTTACTATGATGACGACGAGATCGTCGGAAAAACGAAGACGACCTACAATTCAGTAGCGCTGGTCGGGAATGCCGAGAACGCAGCGAATTGCGAGGCAGCCAAACCGTGTCTTGGGCATCTGGTCGCACAGGACATGTTCAACATGTACGCCAGCATGCCGGACTCGGTGGTCGCGGTGATCTGGGGCGAAGGCATGAAGGACGTGGCCACGCAGCGGGTCAGGTAACCCATCAGCCTGTTGCGGTCGCCGCGCCCCAATAGTTGTAACCGGCCCACCGTGGGGATTTCGGCAAATACATCGTTTCCATGCCGTCGATGGCAAAACCCGCTGAGCGGACCAGCGCGGGTATCTGACGCGTGAGGTGACAACCGCCACCGATGACTTTCCACACCGGCTCGATGCGGCGTTGCCAGCGCTGTACGTCGGCATCAGGCGCTATTCCATGCTCGCAGAACAGAAGGCGGCCGCCTGGCTTCAGCACACGACGCGCCGCGGTCAGCGCCGAGACTGGATCGGGGATGGTGCAGAGGGAATAGGTCACGAGCACAGTGTCGATGCTGGCATCGCCCAATGAAAGCGCTTCGGCAGTTTCGGGCAGAACATCGATGGGGAAGGATGCCTCGGAGGCCTTGGCTTTCGCGCGTGCAAGCATGCCTTGCGACGGCTCGAGCGCGTAGAGGCGCGTAACTTTACCTGAGTCGTAGTATGGCAGGTTGAGACCGGAGCCAAAACCGAGCTCAAGCACGACGCCCTCGGCTTGCGGCACAATCTTGGCACGTTGGCGCTCAATCGGCCGTGCAGAGCATGCCGCATCGAGCAGCTTCGGCAGGATGTAGCGATCGTAGAATCCCATCAGTATCCCCGTTCTCCAGAAGTCTCGCGCGTAGTGGGCACGACTCCGACGGCGACGGCAATGCCGGATCGCGGTGTGTGGTTTATCTGAAGGACCTGCTGGCAGGTGGGGTGTAGTCGCCCCGATCAGCTGGCCGAAGCCATCTGGGAGGCGGTGTCGGCAGCGGGCGGATATGCAAAGCGTTCGCGCACCGAGCCGAGGCTTGCGATCAGCTGCTGTTTCCCTGCCGGCGGCAGGTCGGCACGACGCATCAGGTCCATGACGTCAACATGCACGCGCAGCGGCTCCCAGTCGGTGAGGCCGCGTATCATCAGACCGTCCGCGACGTCGCACAGGCTGGTAGCAACCGTATCCATCTCCGGCAGTCCAGCGATGGTGCCGATACCAATCATTTTCCGGCTTGTCTCATAGGCCTCGTAGATGTGCCGTGTAATCTCGGCCGTGTCGCGACCAACGCTGCGCGGGAATTCGGCCAGCAGCACGTCGATACGTGCGATGCAATCATCGGTTATCTTGGCCAGCATGTCTTCGGCGCGGACAAGCGCAGTCTTGGCCATCTGGGCCGGCGCTGCGGCGAGCGCCTCGCCGAGCGTGTTCTTGGCGTACGTGATTTTCATATGGCCACTGTTGTCTGCGCTGCATTCATGACGAGATCGATATCGGCCTGGCTCATGGCGCCACCGGCGGCGATGCGCGCGGCGGCCTCACGATCCTTTTGGCGTCGGCCGGGTACGCCGTCTGGCAAGGTTGCATCATGCCAGCGGCGATCGGGGCCGACATAATTGTCCGTCTCGATATAGGGGCGCTTCTCGCGCGACATCCAAAGGATACGATCCAGCAGGATCGCCGGCGACATCGGCTTGGAGACGATGAAGTTGGCGCCGACATCACGCAACTGGCCAATGCGGTTCTGGGCAGTGTGACCTGTGGCTACGAGTACTGGAGCATGCCGGTTGGGCGGTCCGAGACTCCGGCGCATCCAGCTGATCACGTCATAGCCTTCCGGACCAAAACTCGACGGATCGATAATGACGAGCTCGAAGTTGGCGACCCCGAGCTGACGTTTGACCTCCTCCAGCTCGTCGCAGCGCACAATGTTTCGGGCGCCGAAGCCGATCAGGATCTGAACGATGATGTTCTGGCCCATGTTGTCAGCATCGGCGACGAGAACCGAGGTCTTCTGCAGATTGAGCAGGGCCTTGGGGACCTTGGCGAGGGACATGTGCTGCTCAATGAGACGTAACCAGCCTTTATACATAGCAAAAGGCGGTTTCGCGTCAGTTAACTAGGACCCGCAATCTATCAAGAATCGGGGCCTTCAGTAGTCTCGCCACGCCCCGTCGCGGCCGCGCAGGCGCACCCGGCCATCCTCTGTCTCGACGTCAGAAGGCGAAGCCAGAGCCTTGGAAATGCCGCCGGGAATGTCGATCACATAGTGCGGCTGAGAGAGACCAGAGATGCGGTCGCGCAGCTCTCGCACCAGGCCCTGCCCCTCCGCGACGCTGAGCCGGAAGTGAGACGTGCCGGGGGCGAGATCGGGATGGTGAAGATAGTACGGACGCACGCGCGCCTCGACGAGGCTGCGCATCAGGTCGGCCAGCGTGTCGATGTCATTGTTGACGCCCTCGAGCAGGACAGTCTGGCTGAGCAGCGCTAAGCCGGCATCAGCCAAGCGGGCGAGCGCGGCACGGGCTGAGGAGGAAAGCTCGCTGGCGTGGTTGCAGTGCACAGCGATGTAGACGGCCTTCTTGCTGCTGCGAATCGCTGCGACGAATTCGTCGGAGACGCGGGCCGGATCAGCGACGGGCATGCGCGTGTGCCAGCGGATGACCTTCACATGCGGAATGGCTTCAAGCTCACGGGTAAGCGCGGCAGCGCGGCGGGCGGAAAGCATGAAAGGATCGCCGCCGGTAAGGATCACCTCCCATATCTCGGGATGGGCGCGGACATAGGCTAACGCTGCTTCGATCTCGGCCGGCGTGAGGTTGCCATCCTTCTCGGGGCCGACCATCTCGCGCCGGAAACAGAAGCGGCAATAAACCGGGCAAACCGAGACGATCTTAAGCAGCACGCGATCGGGGTAACGGTGAACGACGCCTTCGACGGGTTCGTGAGCCTTGTCGCCTATGGGATCTGGCAGCTCTTCGGGTTGGACGTTCAGTTCGGCCAGTGACGGTACGAATTGCAGGGCGATGGGATCAGCGGGGTTTGTGCGGTCAATGAGAGCAGCGATGGCGGGCGTGATCGCGGTGGCGTAAGCGGCCATGACAGGTGACAGGTCCGCATCGCGCGCGAGGCCGGCCTCGGCGAGGTCGGCGGCGGTGCGCAAGGTGCGCAGGGGGGGGCTATCGAGCAATCGGGTCACGCTGGCCTCGGAACTGGGGCTCTATCGCCTTGCCCGGCTCATCTGTCCATAAGGTTGCCCAGATCCTAAAGGGCGCGAACAGGGCGTTCATCAATACCTTCGCGTCTCAGCATGTCCCCGCAGAAGCGGCTCGCCCTAGGAGCGGTGGCGCACTGGCCGATGGCGTGGGCGATCTCGGGCCAAGTTCGGCCCGCAAAATCGACGGTCAGCTGCAGAGCACCGCGCATGGTGAGCACGATAGGTGAGGTCGGCGCGATCTTGTCGAGGCCGCCCTCCCGACCGAACATGATCGGGCGACATCGCGGAGATCATCGATCTGCTCGCGGTGGTCGTACACGAGCTGGCCAAGGATGTGCTCGGCCTTCCAGTCGTACCATCTCGCAGTACAGGGTTCAGGCCCAAACGCAGCGCAACTGGCCAGTATTGGAAGCGCAAAGAGCGCGGCGGCGAAGGATCGGATCAAAACGCAACTCTGGCAGACGATAGGACAGGCTCAGAGCGGCGGCGTCCAGAGCACATCTGCGATGCGGCGGGCGCCCGTCGCCAACATCACAAGCCGGTCAAACCCTAGCGCCACGCCACTGGCGGCGGGCATGTGGGCGAGCGCGGCAAGGAAGTCCTCGTCGAGCGGATAGCGCTCGCCATAGGTCGCCTGTTTGACGTTCATCTCGGTTTCGAAGCGGCGGCGCTGTTCGGCTGGATCGGTGAGTTCGCCAAAGCCGTTGGCCAGTTCAACGCCACAGGCATAGAGTTCAAAGCGCTCGGAGAAGCGTGGGTCGCGGTCGAGCGGGCGCGCGAGTGCGGCTTCCTCAGCCGGGTATTCGTACAACAGCGTGAGCCGCCCCTGCCCCAGCTTGGACTCGATGTGCTGGACAAGGATGCGGCTGAACAGGTCGGACCAGCTATCGTCGTTGCCGACGCGAACGTTGACCGATCTAGCCGCCGCCGCCAGCGCATCGCGATCACCCAGAGCGGCTTCCAGATCCACGCCGGCATGAAGAGCGAAAGCATCTACCAGTGTCAGGCGTTCAGGCGGCGCTTCGGGATCGCAGACGCCTTCGCGCCACCGCAGCAGGGCCTGCCCAGCCTCGCGCGTGGCGAGGCGGCAAAGCTCGACACAGTCGCCCATCACAGCTTCATACGGCTCGCCCGCGCGATACCACTCCAGCATGGTGAATTCGGGCGCGTGCAGCGGGCCAGCCTCGCGGTTCCGGTAAACCCGGGCGTAGTCGAAGATACGGGTTTCGCCAGCCGCCAGTAGTTTCTTGGCGGAGAATTCGGGCGACGTGTGAAGGTAAACGGGCCGCCCCTCTCCAGCCTCATTCAGCCGCGAGGTCGCAAAAGCATGCAGGTGTGCCTCGTTTCCCGGCGACACCTGCAGGGCGCCGGATTCGACCTCGGTAAAGCCTTTTCCCCCGAACCACGCCCGCGCGGCGTCGCGAATGCGCCCCCGCGCCATTAAGAACGGGCGCCGGTCGGCGTGGGATTCCTTGCTCCACCAGGGGGTTGGGGCGCTCAATCGCGTCTCCGGAGGGCTCAGAAAGCCGGGCTTGGCCGCAAGGGCGGGTCATTGTATGACCGCGCCGCTCCAACAGGTTTCAGTCGGCCGAGCCATACCCCGGCAACGGTCCAATTTCAAAGGCATATCCCGTGGTCAAAGTCATCGCCAGCGACGTCCGCAAAGGCAACGTCATCGAAGCCGAGGACGGCCGGCTCTACACCGTCCTCAAGATCGAGACTTACCGGCCGGGCAAAGGCACGCCGACGACGACGCTCGATATGCGCCGCATTTCCGACGGCGTGAAGGTGGTCGAGACGTACAAGACGAGCGACCAACTGGAGCGCGCCTTCGTCGAGGAGATAAGGCATACCTACTTGTTCAAGGACGATCCGAACTACGTGTTCATGAACCCTGAGAGTTACGAGCAGGTGACGGTGCCCGCCGGCATGCTAGGCGACGACGCCAGTTATCTCGACGAGAACATGGAGTGCCACCTGCTCATGTTCGACGGCACGCCCGTCGCGATTTCCTTGCCCCAGCGCGTGACGCTCGAGATCGTGGAAACGGAACCGGTCGTGAAAGGCCAGACGGCGTCGGGTTCGTACAAACCCGCCAAGCTGTCGAACGGCATCCGCGTCATGGTGCCGCCGCACATCGGCACGGGCACGCGCATCATCGTCTCGACCGAAGACGGGGCTTACGTGGAACGCGCCAAAGACTAGACTACCCGACATTCAGATGTTTGGAGACCCGGCCCTTATCAGGCTGGGTCTTTTTCTTCGATCGCCTCGGCGGCTTCCTTGTTAAGCCCCTTGCCTTCGCGGCGCGGAACGACGAGCGGCGCGGGCTGGGTCGTTGCGGTGTTGCCCCGCATGAGCGTGAGGCCTGACCGCAAACCGCCCGCGATCTGAAGTTCCAGGCGCTGTTCGTCGCGGCGGCGGACATCGACTATGATCTCGTCCGCCTCCTCTTCCGAAACGCCAAGTTCGGTAATCACCTTGCGGCCGAACACTATGGCGGACTCCAGCGTTTCGCGAAGCTGATACTCGACGCCCGCATTTATGAGACGTAGGGCGTGCCCGCGATCAAAGGCGCGCACAAATAGCTTGGCGTGCGGGAATTCTGACTTGCAGAGTTCGACGATCTTGTCGGCGACGTCCGGTTTCTCGACGCAGACCAGAATGGCTTCGGCATGCGCTGCGCCTGACGCGCGCAGCACGTCGAGACGTGTGCCATCGCCATAATAGATCTTAAAACCGAACGTGGCAGCGGCGCGGATCATTTCCACATCGATCTCGATGATCGAGACGTCTATGCCCTTTGCCAGCAGCGGTTGAGAGACGACCTGCGCGAAACGGCCGAACCCCACGAACAGCACGCGCCCATGAAGGTCCGCGGCTTCCTCGATGCCGTCCATAGATTCCTTTTCGGGCGGCGTCAGACGCTCGATCGCCATGACCAGCAGGGGCGTCAGCGCCATGGACAGAATGACGATGGCGGTCATTGCAGCGGCATTTTCCGTATCCAGAATGCCGGCCGAGAGGGCGGTGGCATAAAGCACAAAGGCGAATTCGCCGCCCTGCGCAAACATGGACGCACGGTGAATCGCTTCACGATTCTTGGCGCCGAACAGCCGGGCGACAGCATAGATGCCGATTGATTTGACGAGAACGAATGCAACGACGCCACCCGCAATGATCTGCCAGTTGTTGATCACGAGTTTCAGGTCAAGCGACATGCCCACGCCGAGGAAGAACAGACCCAGCAAAAGACCGCGGAAGGGTTCTACGTCAGCTTCCAGCTGGTGGCGGAATGTCGATTCCGATAGCAGCACGCCGGCAAGGAATGCGCCCATCGCCATCGAAAGGCCGCCCCACTGCATGAACAGGGCTGAACCAAGCACAACCATCAAGGCAGCGGCCGTCATCACTTCGCGTGCACCGGACCAGGCAAGGAAAGCGAACAGCGGATTCATAAGGTAACGGCCGGCGACGAAGACCAGGGCGACGGCGCCGACGGCAAGCGCGACGGTCTGCCAGAGCGGAGCGGCGTGGCTATCGTCGACCGTCCCGGGCAATATGGAGGCGAGAATAGCTACGAGCGCCAGCAGCGGTATGATGGCAAGGTCTTCAAATAGCAGGATGGCAACGGAGCGCTGTCCGGAAGCGGCGGCGACTTCACCGCGATCCTCCATCATCTTCATGATCACGGCGGTGGAAGACAGGACAAAGCCAAATGCGCCAATGACGGCGGCAGGAATTGGCAAACCAAATGCGATGCCGACGCCGGATAGCAACAAGCCGCAGGTCATGACCTGTGCGAGGCCTAGCCCGAAAATGTCGCGTCGCATCGCCCACAGCTTGGCCGGACGCATTTCGAGGCCGATGAGGAAGAGGAACATCACCACACCGAATTCAGCGATGTGAAGAACGGCCTGCGGATCGTTGAACAGCTTGAGCGCGAAGGGGCCGACCAGAACGCCGGCCGTCAGATATCCCAGCACCGCGCCAAGACCGAGTAGCCGGAACAAAGGCACCGCAACAACGCCAGCCGCAAGCAGGGCGACGGCAAGTCCCAGATCCGTTCCGCCTGCCGCGTGTTCCATGCCCGCTCCAAGACTGGGTCTACGATCTGACCATGCGTAAGCGATAGTGCACGGACGCTGCAAGCGACAGGATTTTGAGCGTCGCGCGTGAGCGCTATTTCAGGCGTTTCTCGAATTCGGCCAGATAAGCGTCGGCGCTGGTTGCGAGCTGCGCCTCCATCTTGCGGAACTGGGACAGCACTTCCTCGCCCAGCTTTGTGAGAACGGCGCCGCCACCTTTTCTTCCGCCGGCCGTCGATTCGACCAGCGGCTTGCGGAAGGACTGGTTCATCGCATCTACGAGCTGCCAGGCGCGCGAATAGCTCATCTCCATCGACTTGGCTGCCTTGGAAATCGAGCCTTCCGAGGCAATGCGCGCAAGCAGGTCGGCTTTGCCGGGGCCGAAAGCACGGTCACCCTTGACGATGACGCGCGCCGTGATCTTGATCGTCGCCATTAGTTACTCCGTCTCGCAGGGAACCAAGGCCAGGGCGAAGCGCAAGCAGATTCTCGCTCAGGCCAGCAGGCGACGAGCTTTTGCCAGCCCCTCAACGCCCCTGTCGAGTGTTGCGTCGGACTTGGCAAAGCAGAGACGCACGAGAGCTCTTTCGGGCGCGCGATTGTAGAAGGCCGAGAACGGGATGGTCGCAACGCCGCATTCCTTCACGGCCCGGACAGCAAAGTCTGTGTCAATGAGCGGGATGCCGGAGGCAGCGAGGTCCACCCCCAGGAAATACGTGCCGGCGGCAGGGAGGGTCACGAACCCTTCGTGGTGGAGGGCCGTCGCGAGGCGATCGCGTGCGCGAGCGAGGTTCTGGCGCATTTCGTCAAAGTGGGCGGCGGGCTTGGCAAGGCCAAAGGCGACAGCCTCTTGCAACATGGGCGGCGTGGTGAAGGTGATAAACTGGTGAGCCTTGGCGAAGACTTCCGTGAGTGCGGGGGCTGCGCAGGCGAAGCCGACTTTCCAGCCGGTCATAGAGAATATCTTGCCAGCTGAGCCTATCTTGATCGTACGATCACGCATTCCGGGAATGGACAGCATCGGTGTGTGCCGCATGCCGTCGAAGACACAATGCTCCCAGACTTCATCGGAGATCACGATGCAATTGTGTTTGATGCATTGCGCAGCGATCAGGGCGAGGTCTTCCGCACCAATCAAGCTGGCGGACGGATTGAGAGGCGTGTTGAGAACGACTGCGCGCGTCTTCAACGTGAACGCAGCAGCGAGGGCCGCGGGATCGACACGCCAATCGGGCGGATAGAGGCGAACGAAGCGAGCGGTCGCCCCTGCCCGGCGCAGCATCGGCAGGTAGCTATCGTACATTGGCTCGAAGAGGATGACTTCATCGCCCGGCGAGAGGACTGCCAGCAAGGCGGCGGCGAGCGCTTCAGTTGCACCAGAGGTGATGGTGATCTCGGTCTTCCAGTCGAGCGCTACACCCTGCAGCCGGGCATAGTGTTCGGCCACTGCTTCGCGCAGGTGCGGCAGGCCACGCATGGGCGGGTACTGGTTCGGCCCGCGCATGACGGCGTCTGCCGCGCGTCGACGGATGTCTTCAGGGCCATCCCATTCGGGAAAGCCCTGACCGAGATTCACAGCGCCGGTTTCACGCGCGAGGGCAGACATCCCGTCGAAGATGGTGTCCGACAGCGAAGCGTAAATCGGATTCATGTGCCGGGTTGCGAGAAGGGGCGAACATGGCGGAGCGAAGGTATCTTGCTGCGCACCTCATCAACCTTCGCAAGATCGAGCGTAGCGGCGACGACGCCGGGCTCCGTACCGGCTTCGGCGAGGATCTCGCCCCACGGATCAATAATGATAGAGTGGCCATATGTCTCGCGGCCATCCTGATGCTTGCCGCCCTGCGCGGGGGCAATGATGTAGCAACCCGTCTCGATGGCGCGGGAGCGCAGCAGGATGTGCCAGTGCGCCTCTCCCGTGATCTTCGTGAACGCGGCGGGCACAGCGATGACCTTGGCGCCGGCGACAGCGAGCTGGCGGAATAGGTCTGGGAAGCGGACGTCGTAGCAGACAGTCATGCCAAGCCGACCCGCGGGAAGATCAGCCAACACCGCAGAGCCCCCAGCAGCATAACTATCGGACTCCCGGTAGATATTGCCGGCATTCAACTGCACGTCGAACATGTGGATCTTGTCGTACTTCGCAATCACCCCGCCGTCCGGCCCGATCAGGAAGCTGCGGTTGGCGCACTTTCCGCCCTCGCCCTTATTGCCCTCGGTTGCCCGGATCGCCAGCGAGCCGATGAGCAGCGTGATGTCCAACTCCTTGGCCAGCGCCCGAAATGCCGCGAGGCCCGGGTCGGCTTCCTCAGTGGTCGATTTTTCCCAGGATGCGCCGGGCTTCCGGTCCAGCAGCGTGGTCATTTCGGGGGTCGCGATCAGTTGCGCGCCGCCAGAGGCCGCCTCGCGGATCAGGGAACTCGCCGCAGCGATGTTCTCGGCGACGTCTGTTCCGCTCCGCATCTGAACGCAGGCAACTCTGATCTGGGACATGGCGACTCCCGTGGTGACTGATCCCTTCATAAACCAACAGGATGGGCCATGTCGCCCTATCTGCCTGCAGCCATGTGTGAGGTGTGGTTAATCGTGGCGGCTCGCCCTTAAGGGGATCGGGGCTCGCCCCGCCCTCGCCATGGTACACGGATTGCTCTGGTTATCGGAAATTAGCGTCGCCGCGTTATCCCGTTGCGGCAGGCGCAAGCCACAACTGCGGAACCGGACCCGATGAACTCCAGGGCAAACGGGGCTTCAACGACGACGACGGGCTTTTCGCCCGCTGCGATGTCGTATGCACCGCAAGGCCTGCTGCGCTTCCTCGGGCCGCTCGACGTCGTGATGCTGTTTGCGTGGGTGTTCTCCACCGGCCTTCTGTTCAACTGGTCACAGCCGTTGCGCTATATTGCAGCGGCCTACTTCCTCGTCTCGCTAGTTCTTTTTGCACGGCAGACCCTCCCGACGGCGCTGCGGGCGTGGCCGACCCTTATCATTCCGCTGTTCTGCATCGTTTCCGCGCTGTGGGCGCCTTCCGCCCCCGACGCAATCCGGAAAGGCATGTTGTTCGCGCTTGGCTCGGCGGTCTCGATATATGCAGCGAGCCGGGTCTCGGGTCGCAACGTCCTCCTTGTGTTCATCGCGGTCGAGACAATTGCCGCAATCATGTCGGTGCTCAAGCCGACCATCATCGGCGGCGCATGGACCGGCGTCTTTGGCCAGAAAAACTTCCTGGCGATGAACATGTTCATCCTCTACATCGCCGCGCTTGGCATCATGCTGGACCCGCGGACCAATCGCTGGTTCCGGTTCTGGGCGCTGGGCATCGCGCCGCTGGCCTTCTTCATCATTGTGATGGCCAAATCGGCGACCACGACCGTCCTGCTGGCCGGCGCGACGGGCGCTATGCTCGGGCATACGTTCCTCTGGCAGCCGGCAGCGAAGGTCAAACACCTGCGGCTGTTGCTGGTGCTGTTCGCGATGGTCGCCGTTCTTGCAGCGATGCTGGTGCTGTTCGGGTTCCTGAAGTTCGACGCCGAGAATTCCGTGCTCAGTGCACTCGGCAAGGATTCGACGCTGACGGGCCGGACCTATCTCTGGGCGACGGCTGAACGCACGATGGCCGAGCATCCGATTCTGGGGGTCGGGGCTGACGGGTTCTGGCGATCCGATTATGGACTCGCGAACTCGATCACGCGCTACTTTGATTTTGAGGAGTATGTGAAGTTCAGCTTCCACAACTCCTACCTCGAGAACGGCGTGTCGTTCGGCTATCCCGGCTACTGGGCGACGGTGTTCATCGCGCTGTGGGCCATCTGGCGACCGGGCGCCAACTGGCTGAAGAATCAGAATGCCATCAACGCAGCCTTCCTGATTCTCGCCATCATGGTGATCATCCGCACGACGACCGAGATCGATCTCGCGCTGGAATTCACGGCGACGTGCACGCTGTTGTTCATCGGCGCGGCGCGGGTGGACAAACCCTTACCCGGGGCGCGGCGACCGTGAGCAAACAGCCGGACGTCAGTGTGATAGTTGCCGCCTGGAAGGCTGCAACTACTGTCGAAGACGCAGTGCGTTCAGCATTGGCGTCAACAGGTGTTGCGATTGAGGTTGTTGTTGTTGACGACGCCTCGCCTGACAACACGTGGACGGTACTCCAGAAGCTCGCGGCGACAGATCCGCGGATTGTGATCGACCGGCTGGTCGCCAATGGCGGTCCATCCGCAGCTCGCAATCGCGCAATCACGCTTGCGAAGGGGCGCTATGTCGCCGTTCTCGATGCGGACGATGCCGTGACGCCTGAGCGTTTCGCGATGCTAGTCGCGATGGCAGATAGCCAGAGCGCTGACCTCATCGTTGACAACATGACCGAAGTGGATGCGGCGGGCCAGACGATCGGCGCAGGACGCTTTCTGAAGTCGGTGATGTTCCAGACGCAGCGGTCGATCGATCTCG
>CANJXY010000084.1 GCA_947478925.1 Hyphomonadaceae bacterium
CCCAGGAATCCGTAAAATGTGTCGAAGCCGCGCGCCGTCGGCGTCTTTTCCGGCGTGCCACCGACATGCCATTTGCCAAACATTCCGGTGACGTAACCCTGTTTCCTTAGTCGCTCCGGCAACATGACCTCGGTCAGTGGGACGCCGAAATTCGCGGCCTCGGAAAGTCCCGGATTGTTTTCAAAGCCGAAGCGTTGCTGGTACTTGCCAGTCAGTATCGCCGCCCGGCTCGGCGCGCATACCGGATGGTTTGCGTAGTTGTCCGTGAGCAGCACGCCCTCGCTGGCGAGGCGGTCTATGTTGGGCGTCGGCAGGTCTTTCGCACCCTGAACACCTAGGTCGCCATAGCCGAGGTCGTCCGCAAGGATGACGAGAATATTCGGGCGGTACGGCGCCAATGCTTGACGAGTTTGATCCAGCTTCGAATGCTCCAAACATGAGCAAAGGAAAGTGGCTGCGAGAGCGGCAGCTAGTCCTAACCGAGCGGAAGCGCCTGCCGACTCAGGTCCATGAAAAGCGATCACCACCGACTCCTCTGCCTGTTCACTGTCGGAGCATAGAAAAAGCTTCCCGAACCCGCTCCGCCCGCAGACATCGTGTCACAACAGCGGGTGGATCAAGCGTGCCGTTCATCAGGCACTTGTGCAACTCATTCCCGGTCCGACTATGTGGCCATGGAAAACGCACGTTGTGCGCTCGCCCGCGCATGGCTCGATAAGTAGTGCTGATCGCCTAATGCCACGAGCTTTTGCTGGCTGGGCTGGGCGTTTGGCGCGCAACTGCTTCTGCTGAACCGAAGTCGTCCCAGCGGTACGGAGTGGGCGATAGCCAATTTGGCGTCGGCCAGCCCTCTGGCTTTTCCCGAGCGGATCGACCGTAGACGTGTGGGCGACAAGACTATCGATCTACCCTGCTGCGGCGTGTTCTAAATGCGAGCGGGGAAGATCGGCGTGTGGCGCGATTGATTTGACATGAACTTGGTGTGCTTAGTCACCCCATATTCGGTCTCTGCTCAAGACAGCGCAGCGCGGTCTTGCCGCCTGCCGGCAGCTTCGCGTTCTGCAGGAACTGAGCGTTCTTCTGCCTGAGTTGGCGGAAGGAGCACGGTACAAAGCGCCGGCGCCAGCACGAAACTCGGCTGAGACGTCGCGCTATGCGCGTTCTGTGAGCGCGCTCGGGGTCAATACCGGAGCAGGGCGGTGGCGCAGTGGGTCCAGGCTTGCTGAAAGCCTCGCAGGACCACATCGGATAAAGCTGAGAGTTCTCCGAAGAGCTAATTGCCAAGCAGGGATAGGCTGTCGAGATCGATGGCCTGCCAGACAGAGCGTTCGGCCATCACCGCGAACATCTCGTCGCCTCGCGCGGTGCGTACGACGCTCATCGATGCGATGATCGCCATGACCAGCCCCGCCCATGAATAGACGCGATACTCGCGCCAGACATCTTCGAATCGCGCGTCGGCGCCAAGTGCGCGCAGTTCGTCCACATAGCCTGCCACAAGCTCACGCTCGTTCTGCGCACGTACCTCGCGGTTTGCGAGGCTGGTGCTGATCAGGTAGGCGATGTCCGTCGCCGCCGGACCCGCGCTTACCGTCTGCCAGTCCACCACGAACGCCGACGCCTCGTCTGGCGAGAACAGCAGGTTGTCGAGTCGCAGATCCCGGTGCTGAATCGTTCGCGCGCCAGCCTGAAATTCGAAATAGCCCGCGATCCGCGCTACGAACGCATCAGCAGCCTCCAGCACTGCTGCCGATAGCCGGTCCGCATACCGCTCGCGGAACTGCACATAGAGGGGGGCCACGATCTGCCGGACCTTGCTGTCGATGTCAGGTCGCGGGCGCAACCACAGCGCCTCATCAATCCGCGGACTGTTCCAGTAAGGGCCATGCAGTCTTGCCGCCTGCAATAGCGCTGCGCGCACCTGCATGAGGGAAGCGCCGCTGATCTGGTCGCCCTGCCGCGCCGGCGCAAGATCGCCCAGGAGCAACACGAACTCGGTCTCGTCTTCGTTGGCCTCGAGGTGCAGACAGGGCGGGCAGGCAACGGCCGTCTCCTTCGCTAGATCGCGATACCAGCCCAGCTCCAACGAATAGTTGCGCAGCGACTTCGCAGTCGCCCGGGTGACTGGGTCGGTCGACGAACATTTCGCCACAATCGTCGCCGGCCCCGGATGCTCCTTCCACGACAATCGCACGCGAAAGCTCAGGCTCATCTGTCCTGTGCCGATGGGTGTCGCGTCAAATGCCTTCAGTGAACCCCGAGGCGCCGACAGCGCATCCTCAAGCCAGTCCGCGGTGAACGCATTTGGATGCCAGCGCATGCTCAGCGCGCTCCATCCAGCATCGACGCGAATCCGCTCGGCTCATGCGGACCGAGCAGGAGTTGCTCCAGTACGCCGATCCCTTCATGCCGCGCGCCGTCCTTCTCCAGCGTCGCCGTCGCCAGCGCCTGGATATGAACGTTGGCTGGCGCATTGTCGTCCAGGCTCGTGCATTCGAGCGTGTCGAGTGCGACCTCCAGCTCGCCATGATCGCGCCCATGTCCCCAGACAGGGTGCGTGTAGCCAAGCCCGCTCATGTAGAATGTCTTGTCCGTTGGCCGTATCGTCAGTCGTGCCCCGTCGCCGAGATCCACCTGTGTCGACGCCAGCCGCCGCGTTCCCTGATGATAGGTAAGGGCAGGGGTGGGATGTTCGAACTCAGTCGCGCCTTCGCCAATGCGCTCAATGACCGCACGGCGATTCCACGGCCGTCCGTTCGCGTCGTCGTTTGTGTGGAAGAACACGGCGTGGTCCGCGAAGTTGAATGGCGCCCACAGCCAGAAGAACTGCGAAACGCTCGGTGGCGGTTGCGAGTCGGGCGCGCCCACCGGCCGGATGCCCCACGAACGGTCCCGCGTGCCGAACCATCCGCTCACATCAATTTCGCGGCCCTGCACGACAAGCTTCCCGCGCCATGTGCCGTTCTGCGTCAGCCGGGTATAGTCCATGAACATGCGCGGCCCGATCCGCCGCATGAAACGCGGCTCTTCGATCGGATGATGCCGCCCCGCAAACTCGAGGTCCGCCATGATCCCGCTGTCGTTTGCTGCCACCTTCAGCCCGATGCGCCGCAAGGGCTCGATGATCCGCACCGAGATCGGCCCGACCTGAAGGTCCATCCGTTCCGAATGTAGCCGCCGCGACGCTCTGATATTGTGCTGCTTTCCATCGATCAGCACGCAGAACGCACCATCGATCACATCGAGATGCGGATAGACGCCCAGCGCCCCCGCGATGAAGATATCGCCGTCGGGCGAATACCCGTTGAAGAAATACCGATCGTAGAAATTGCGATCCGAACCTGCGAACGCCACTGGCTCGGGCGTCTGGTGAATCGGATAGTCATCGCCCCAGGTCAGCATGGTTCTCGCCTCTCCAAACCGGACGCCTTATGGTCCGCACGCACGCTCACATCAGCAGAACGGCCTTGACGCAGTCGCCATGATGCTGTGCCGCAATCGCCTCGTTGATCTGTTCGAAGGGATAGGTTGTTATCATCCGGTCGAACGGGAGGCGCCCTTCGAGATAGAGCTTCACGAGTTCCGGAATGAAGACGTCGGGCTCGCTGTCGCCTTCGATGATCCCCACTACAGTGTGGCCGAATGTCATGACTGTGTTCATGTCGCCCGGCATGGGCGTTCCGGGCGGTGTGACACCGACGATGCCGAACACGCCCTTCGGCGCCAGTGTCGCCATGACCGCCTGCTGAACTGCAGGGGCGCCCGTCGTATCGAACGCATAGTCTACGCCTGTCGGAACGATGGCGCGAACGGCCGTCGCGAGATCGGACGCTTCGCGCGGATCGAGCACATGTGTAGCGCCAAACTCCCGTGCGAGATTGCGGCGCGCCGCATGCGGCTCAACAACAATGATCGTCGCGCAGCCCCGGATTCGTGCGCCCATGACCGCACTCAG
Source organism: Hyphomonadaceae bacterium (assembly GCA_947478925.1). Taxonomy (GTDB): domain Bacteria; phylum Pseudomonadota; class Alphaproteobacteria; order Caulobacterales; family Hyphomonadaceae; genus UBA7672. The sequence goes on from CANJXY010000084.1 coordinate 3,956, forward strand.
TCCGACTGCGCCGCCGCCGGTGATCAGCAGGGATGACCCAGGTGTCGCGGCGAGCGAACGCATGATGCCGCCGGCACCGGTCTGGATGCCACAGCCGAGCGGACCGGCAAGTTCGAGGGGCAAACCATCGGGGACCTTCACGACGTTTCGTTCATAGGTGATCGCGTATGTTGCGAAGGAAGACTGGCCAAAGAAGTTGCCGGCCACCGGCGCGCCGTCAATCGACAGTGCGCGCGAGCCATCCGTGCGCATGCCGATATAGTTGAGCAGCGGCATCGTATGGCAGTACGCCGGATCACCGGAAGCACATCGCGCACAATGTCCGCATGAGCGAAAGGAGATGGCGACGCGATCGCCAGGCGCAACCTTGTGCACCCTCGCCCCGACGCGTTCGACGATGCCGGAGCCTTCATGCCCAAGCACGGCCGGTGCCGGGATCAGGTTGCCCTCCTTGAAGACAAGGTCTGTGTGGCAGACGCCGACGGCAATGATCTTCACCAGGATCTCGTCCTCACGCGGCCCTTCCAGTTCCGCCTCCTGAAGCAGAAAGGGCTGGCCGGGGCCCTGTGTAACGGCTGCGCGAATCTTCATATGGTGATCTCGCCGTAGCGGTCAGTGCATCTTGAAGCGGATTGGCAGTTTCTTGGGCCCGCAAACGAAGTTGGCCTCGGTGCGCCTCGGCTCCCCATCCAGCTCGACGCTCGCGACGCGCCGGAAGAACTCCCCCCAGAAGATGCGCATCTCCATCTTGGCCAGATGTTGCCCCAGGCAGACATGTGGGCCGTATCCGAACGAGACGTGTTTGTTGGGCGTCCGCTCTACGTTGAACGTGAAGGGATCCAGGAACACATCCTCGTCCCGGTTGCCAGAGGGATAGCACAGCATCATCCAGTCGCCCTTGGCGACCTTCTGGCCTGAGTACTCCGTGTCCTCTGTCGCTGTGCGCATGAAGTGGCGCACCGGCGTCTCCCACCGTATCGATTCGTCGATCATCGAGGGGATCAGTGCCGGGTTTTCCTTCACCTTCCTGAACTGGTCCGGGTTCTCCGCCATTGCCCACAACGCGCTCGCGGTGGTGTTCGATGTCGTGTCATGCCCAGCTGTCGCGACGATGATGTAGTACGACATCGCCTCGAGATGGCCGAGCGGTTGGCCCGCCACCGCGCCATTGGCGATCGCGCTGGCGAGATCGTTCCTTGGATTGCGCCGCCGCTCCTCGGTCATGGCGTTGAAGTAAGTCATGAAGTCGACGACGGTGGCCTGAAGCATCGCGACGCTTGCCGCTACATCGTCGATGCGCTCGCCCGTGCGGTTCACGTCGGGGTCCTGCGCGCCGAAAAGTTCTTGCGTCAGCTTCAGCATCCTGGGCTCGTCGCACTCGGGAACGCCCAGTACCTCCATGATGACGTGCAGCGGGTAGAGGAATGCGACATCACGGGCAAAGTCGCATCGCCCGTCCATATCCGCCATCTTGTCGATCGAGGCCTTGGCGATATCCCGGATACGCTGGTCAAGGCTGCGGAGGTTCTGCGGCAGGAACCACGCCTGGGTCAGCCGACGATAATTGAGATGGTCCGGATTATCCATCTGGACGAGCGAACGGACGAGGTGAGGTGATCCGCCCATCATCGCCCGAACACGCTGATCTGCCTCCTGCGTGGTCAGCACCGCCGCCCTGTCGCCATTGTGGAACAGATCATTCTTCAACTCTATGGCGAGAATGTCCGCATGCTTGGTGACGACCCAGAACGGATCAAATCCTTCGATCTGTGCGCGCGCGAATGGCGCCTCCCGGCGCAGCCATCGGAACGCGTCGTCCAGCCGCTTGCCATCGGCGTGTGCCTTGGGGTCGATGATCGTCTCGGCGATCGCGGTTGGAATCAGCATGGCAGGCTCCCTGTCGCGCAATCTTCTGATCCTCGCTGCGCTAACCTCGAGAAGATCACGGGTTGATCGCGTGGAGCAACCCAAGCGAGAGACCAATCTCAGCCGTAGAAGCGGGCATTGACCTAACGTCCATCTGTTGCGGCGACCATTTGAACGGTGCAAGCTTTCTTCGATCGGGTGTTACGTTGGGTCTGGCGCCCGCGAGACTGCGGAGGTTGCAACGTGGGTGACTTCAAAGTCTGGCAGTGCAGGACGTGCGGCTACCTCTATGACGAGGCCCAAGGCGATCCATCCGAAGGCCTCTCCCCGGGGACACGCTGGGCCGACATACCGGCCATCTGGGTCTGCCCGGCTTGCGGAACCCCAAAGACTGATTTCGACATGGTCGAGGTCTAGCGTCCCAGTGCGCACGCGGGACTCCTCGCGAGCGTTCATGGCCTGCGGCGCGCGTGGGCAATCGCGCCAGCTAGCTCTTCAAACTGAGGTGCACGCCAAGCCTGGCACGCGGTGCTCCGCTAGCCGGTCTCTCGAATTGAGCGCAGGGCGCTGACAATGGGACCGCGAGAGACGAGGTTTGGTCTGATCGACCGGCGGAAATGTTCGCGCTTCACCCAAGTCGTTTTTCAACGATCTGGGATTTTACAAGTTTAGGCTCGCCGCCTCTAATCCCGTTGTGGGACCGTTATTGCGAGGCGCCGCGACTGCGCGGCCAGCCGGAGGGGGAGCCGCCGTGGGTGAGCATGGATAAGGCGCCGCGGGCTAAGCCGATCAAAAGCTGTTATAGTACTGCAGCATACGCTGGCAGCGATATGGACCGGGAAAGTGAGTCCAATCGCCGGGAGACATCAGAACTGATTGGCAGATCTGTTGGAGACCGAGGGGCGATATCCAGCCTTGCTGCTTTCCCATCTGCAGGGCGATGCCGTCTGCAGCATCTTCGTCCATTTGGCCCATGAAATGGGCGCACTCGTGGGCGAACACGAAGCCGATGACTTGCACGGGGTAGCTTGTGAGCGATGCATCCAGCGCCAGAAACTGACCCGGCGCCGCCTTCCCCATGTCGCCCAGGTTGTAGACGACCGAGACAACCGCGTTTCCACAACTGAACGGGTAGCCGCCGATATAGAATGTTCCCGGCAGGTATTGGCCGACCTGTGCACTGGCAACGGGGCCTGTAGCAAGCAGGGTCAATGCCAATGCGGCTAGTCGCGCGATTGTGCTTCGTGTCATGTCGTGCCCTGCCTGACAGTCTCCCAAGAGCGAGATGTCAATTTAAGTGCGGATACTGATCAAGCGCAATTTCGCGTTGGCTTGTCACGTCTGATTTCGTTCCGAATCTGGATCTGGTGGCTCGACCGCGTGCACCGGGAAACGGCTTGTACTCCCTCAATTTGACAGCACCACGATCACGACGACAACAGACCGCTCGTCATCCGCAGGCGAAATACCTGCCTGTCACTCTTCGCTCCGAAACTGACTGCTGTCTGAGGGCTCACTGTTACCCGCGTTCGTCCGCCCCATCGCGCCCACGCGGATCTGCCAGGGGATATCTTCAGGCGGAGCTCTGCCGATTACCCCTGCAGTCTTTGTCGACAGCGCTGGTTGGCTTCCGCCCCGCCGGACGGGAATTCTTTGCAAAAACTCCTGGCTGCCTCCTGCTGGAAGCAACGTTTTCGCGTCCACGGTGACGCTGCTGAGAGGCAGGCCGAAACGATCGATAAGAGCAATGAGCAGGGCGTCAACGCGGCGCGCTTCTGTCGCCTCGTTGTTTATGCGGCCTGCAACTTCCAGGTACAAACCCGCCGAGTCGAGCTTCATTCTGGATGCCGTGACCTCGACGATAACGTCGGGAACACTGCTCCCGGCCCGTCGCAGAGCAACCTCCCCGAGCGCTGAGAGAGCCCTGATCGCATTTCTTCGAACCTTGTCTGCATCTGCCACTGCCGAGGATGTAAGGGCGTTCTCGGATTTCGCTCTCTCGACAGCCTTAAACGCCTGGACCGCATCCCAGGCCTCGTCGGCCGCCTCGGCGATCGCAAACATATCTCGCCATTGCAGGCGCTGATCCACGCCAGCGCATTCGGATTTTGTTGACTCCCGGCAGTCCCATGCCCAGGCGGCTTCACGACGAAAGTATCGCGTGAGCGAATTGAGTTCCGTTGCTGAATAGGTATTGGCAGCTGCGCCCTCAGCCAGTTCGGGCGTTTTGGCCAGGGTGTATGCATCGAGCTGGTCGTCAATGATTTCCCACACTGACTTGGACTGCGATGTCGGCAGCTCAGCAAGCAGTCCATCGGACGTAGACGTTGCGAGATCGAAGAAGGCACAATCGCGCGGCCATCTGTAACGGAAGGGCGGCGCAAAATGCACGTAGACGTCGCTGGTGTTCTTGGGTGGGTTGAGCAGGCGGATATCAAAGGATCCTGATTCACCAGGCTCGAGATACTGGAAAGGCAGCAAGGACGACTGACCGGACAGGACGAAATCCCAGCGATCCAGCGCCTCCAGAGTGAGCGGAGGCATCTCCACTTTGTTCCTGCCAGTGTTTCGCGCTGCGCCCGAAACCACCGTCACTTCCCTTCCATTCTCGAAGACGGAAACAAATGTGATGTTCTCGAGAGTGACGCCCCTGTAGGAAGGCTGGGGCAGGTCCCTCTTTCGGACGATCGGGCTGAAGAAGATGTCCACGATCGGGATCGGGCTAAGAGCACTCTGAACGGCGTCCTCGCGCCTGCGCTCAGCTGTTTCGCTCTCAGCTTGTGTCGCCCGGCCTGCCATCATGGCTACACGCACATCGCGCGCGACCAAAGTCGCCTCATGTGCTTTACGCGCATTTCCGTCATCAAAACCAATCTTCTGCATCAGGCAAATCAAAGACGCCGTCTCATCTGGCGAATAATCTGGCACGCGGCGAGATGCTTCTCTTCGCCCTGACACAACGACGCGATCACCCTCCGCAGAAGCATCATCCCTGATTCGGGCATTCCCTTCGCCTGGAAGCCCCTCTGCACCTACAGCGCTGACCAGCTGATCCGGCAGTAGCTGCTTCTCCGGATGCGCCTGCGCAGCGCTGTGATCAGCAGTCTCCGGGGTCGGCGGCGTTTCGGCAGCGGCCAGGCCGAGGCCGCTTGCTATCTCCCCGCTGATGCGAAGTTGCTCGGCGGGTATGTCGAGCGTAAACGGCTTGGCGTCAAAGCTGAAGCACGCCGACAGGGGGAGCACCGCTGCCCCGACCAGGGCTCGGCCGATGTAATGCCGAATAGAGAATTCCATGAGCAGCTCCAGCTAGTTGGTCAGCGCAGCAAGGCCCCTGCCCGAAAAGGCGCCTGATGACAGCCCGCAGGATGTAAGCTGTTCTACGATCGTACGCGACTTACAGATCGTGCGGCTCGGTAACATTACGGAACACGGGAGGCTGGCAAGCAGACGTACTGAAAGAGCAGAGGGCCACAGGGCGCCGACAGTCGTCCGCTAGTCGGTCTGTCAGGTTCAGGGCAGGTCACAGCTACGATCCGACAGGGCCGGAGCTCGGTCGATTTTCGTCTTGCCTGTCAGAACTGCAGAGAATCTGGCCTACTTGGCTGACTTGACAGCGCCGTTGCGGCCCAAGCCGCCCCGCAGTATCGATTCCAAATAGTATCGTGGATCGGGGAGTCGATATGCGGCGCTACGTTTCTAGGCTGACGGTACTAATGGGGGCCGGCTGGATTTTGGCGTCGTGCGTCTCGCCCCAGGTCGAGGAGAAGGTTTCTGTACGACCAAACGTGATCGTCATCCTCGCAGACGACCTCGGCTACGGCGACACGAGCGTCTACGGTAGCAAGATCGTGAGCACCCCGAACATAGACGCTCTTGCCGCCAGCGGCGTCAGGTTCACTCGGGGCTACGTTAGCCACCCTGTCTGCGCGCCGTCGCGTGCGGCGCTGATGACCGGACGCTACCAGGTCCGCTTCGGGTACGAATTCAATCCAGTTGGGCGTGACCGGCAGGGAGGCGTGGAGCCGTCGGAAGTGATGACGCAAGCCTTGATGCGGTCGGCTGGTTACCGGACAGGCATGATCGGGAAGTGGCACCTTGGTCAATCCGAGGGCTTTCATCCCCTCGATCGAGGCTTTGACGAGTATTTCGGCATCACTGCGGGCGCGTCGAGCTTCATGCTCGATATGAAGGAGGGCGACGACGCCTATACGCCGCCCGGATCAGAAGACACAGTGCGCCTGCCGGGCACTCGCGATCCATCCGTCCAGCTGACGCCGGTCGAGGAAATGAGACAGATGCGCCGTGCCACTCCCGTGACGCGTGGGCGGCAGGTGGTCGAGGAACCCGCCTATCTCACCGAAGCATTCACTCGCGAGGCCGTGGACTACATCGGTCGGCACAAGAGCGAACCATTTTATCTCTATGTGGCGTACAACGCGCCTCACACTCCGCTTCAGGCGACCAAGAAGTATCTGGACCGCTATCGCCATATTCCCGATCGCGGAACGCGCATCTATGCTGCGATGGTCTCAGCCCTCGATGACGGCGTCGGCGAAATCCGTCGCAAGCTGGCGGCGGAAGGTATCGACCAGAACACATTGATCGTCTTCCTGAGCGACAATGGTTGCGCCGGCTACATCCTGGGTGCCTGCACCAACGCTCCACTCAGCGGCTTCAAGGGCGAACACCTTGAGGGTGGCGTTCGTGTTCCCTTCATAGCCAGTTGGCCTGCAGCGCTTCCTGCAGGGCGGGTGGACGACAGGCCCGTCTCAGCGCTCGACATCCTGCCGACTGCTCTGGTTGCTGCTGGCGCAGTTCCGCCGCAGAACCTCGATGGCCGAAACATGATGCCAATGTTCGCGGAACCCACGTCCTATTCCCCGCGCCAACTGTACTGGCGCGCCGGGCCAACACATGCGGTGATCGACGGTGATTGGAAGCTGTGGACATCCGAGACACTGGAAGCTGATGGATCCGCAGGAACCCACACCATGCTCTTTGATCTCGAACGTGACCCGGAAGAGCAGCGAAACCTTGCAGCGCAAAATCCCGCCGAGGTTGAACGTCTCCGGAACATGTTCGACCAGTGGTCAGCCACGGTGGCAGAACCGCAGTGGCCAAGCATGCGTCAGGCAGTGCGGCAGTACGACGGCAAGAAGCTCAAGGTCTATAACTGATCGGCGCCAACCGTCGTCCGATAGCCACTCCATCGAACTGCGTGACGGGGCGCGAAGCGTGCCACCAGGAACATGTTCGTGCTGCCCGCCAGCTGCGGTGTTCCGCCAGCGCGTCTCTCGAACTGATGGGCTGGGGCATTGAAGGGTGCCGGCGTAAACGAGGTTTAGTCTTATCGACGGGCAGTCCCGCTGCACTCCATGCGAAGCACATCCTCCCGCCACATCCCAAGCAACGGGGGATTCGAGGGCTCAGACGACAGGCGTACGCGGTGTCAAAGTCCAAAGCGAGAAGTGGCGCCTAACTGCCAGCGCCTGCAAGTGGTGGTGACACTCTTGCGTGGTCGAGGTCCAAAAACATGCGGCAGAGCCAAGTTGACAGCGCTTGCCATGACATGAACGGTTGGAAGCCGACACGTGCGCGAGGAGAAGCATCCGTGAAATCACGTCAGATGGTCCTGAAATCATTTCCTGTCGGTATGCCGCAAGCGTCGGACTTTGAGTTGATCGAGGCCGACGTTTCCGATCTAGGGGAAGACGAGATTCTAGTGCGGACAGTATACCTGTCTCTCGATCCTTATATGCGGGGTCGGATGTCGGGTGTGCGCTCTTATGCAGATCCCGCTGAACTAGGGAAGCCGGTGCCCGGAGAGGTTGTGGGGCAGGTCGTTGCAAGCCGTAGCTCAGTGCACAAGGAGGGTGATTTTGTCACCGCCTACTCGGGATGGCAGTCGCTCGCCAAACATCGGATCGGTGAGACGAAAGGGCCGGCATGGGGGGCTATTAAAAAGGTCGATCCGGAGGTTGCGCCGATTTCGACCGCTGTTGGTGTGTTGGGTATGCCAGGTCATACAGCCTATGCCGGTGTCTTCGGTCTCTCCGACCTGAAGCCCGGAGAGACGCTCTTTGTGTCAGCGGCATCAGGTGCGGTCGGATCCATCGTAGGTCAAATCGCCAAGATCAGAGGTGCGCGTGCGATTGGCGTTGCCGGCAGCGAGGAGAAGATCGCGTATGTGACCGGCGAGTTGGGGTTCGATGGCTGCTTCAATCATAAGGGCGATCTTGCTGCCGGGTTCCGCAAACACGCTCCCAAAGGGATAGATGTAAACTTCGAAAATGTCGGCGGCGAGGTGTTCTGGAAATGCTATGATGCGATGAACGTCCATGGCCGGATCATCGTGTGCGGCGGCATCGCCGGTTACAACGGTCCGGGTGAGAATGCACCAGACAGGACAATGTTACTGCTGGGTGGTCTGATCGCGCGGCGGCTCAAAATGATGGGACTTTTGGTCGGCGACTGGATGAGCCTGCGGGACGACTTTGTCCGGGATGTATCAGCCTGGATCCGCACAGGGCAGCTGAGATACCGCGAGGACATTGTCGATGGTCTGGAAAACTCGGTTACTGCCTTCCAGGGGCTGCTGCAGGGCAGGAATTTCGGCAAGCTGCTTGTGCGCGTGACGTCTGATCCGACGCGGTAGTGGCGAGCCTCACATGTGCGACTGGTGCATGCGGAAATTCTAGCGCTTGGCTCAAGTCGTTTTTCAAAGAGTAGGGAATCTACGCGGTTGGAGCCGCCACACTCGGAGCCTGAAAAGCCGTTGTAGGACCGTTGTTGCGGGGCGCAGAGACTTCGGCCGCAAATCGGCGAGGTCGCGCGAGCCAGCTCCAGTGAAGAGACGCGGCTTCGGCCGAACTGTCGGCCAATTGCGGGCTATTTGCTCTGTTTTCTGGAACTGCTCTGGAGACCTAGGTCTGCCTGGCGGTGCTGTCAGACTTCCGCTAGCCGGTCTCTCGAATTGCGCGCACGGCGCTGCAAGTGGGACCGCGAGAGACGAGTTTTGGTCTGAGCGACATGCAGAATTCCGCTAGCCGGTCTCTCGCAGCGCCCTGACTTCTGGTGTCCCTGCAGCACGTAGAGACTGCGCGGTTCGAAGCACTCAAACCACGATGTGGCCAACGTTGGTCGCGTTGCGCCGAGATCCCCCGACGCAGCGCAAGCTCAGTCAGCAGGGTCCGACGCCTCTATTATGCGCGCTGGTCGCATCGCTCTTGCGGACATGAGGTAAGCCAGAACAGGCGCCGGCATAAAGCACAGCGCCAGCATCAGGGCAGTCCTGAGGCTCTCCGCCGGAGTGGCATGTATCTGATCGCTCACAAGACCGACGGCGAACGGGCCTAGACCGGCGCCTAGGAAGGCCGAGAAGAAGAGGGCCACGGCAGATGCCAAAGCTCGAAGGCGAACTTCGGCAAGTTCCTGGATCATCGCGAATGCAGGTCCATAGGCAACGGTCGAGGCAGCGCTCATCCCGAAAGCCAGA
>CANJXY010000085.1 GCA_947478925.1 Hyphomonadaceae bacterium
TCGATTGCGAGCCGCTCACCGTCCGCCGTCAGCCGCCCGTGCGCGCCTGGACCTACGGCCACCCAGTCACCCGACGACCAGTAGATGCGGTTGTGTACGGACTGATGCTCCGCCCCGCGTGCATGATTTGAAATCTCGTAGCCATCATAGCCGGCCGTCAGGGTGAGCTCCTGCGTGATCTCGTAGAGCTCCGCCGCGACCTCATCCGTCAGTGGCGCCCAGTCCTGGCGCTGCACGGCATAGGCAAATGCCGCACCCGGCTCGATCGTAAGTTCATAGAGGGAGAGATGGTCTGCGCCGAGTCGCAGCGCACGCGTCAGCTCTTCCCTCCACCCAAGACGACCCTCGCCCGGCAGCGCATAAATCATGTCAATCGACACCGACCGGAATTTGCCGAGCGCCGCGTCCAGCGCCGCAAGCGCGTCCCTCGCTGAATGCGTGCGTCCGAGAAATGTCAGGCGCGCGTCGTCGAGCGACTGCAGACCCAGCGACAGGCGATTGACCCCTGCTGCTGCAAAATCTGCGAACCGCGCCCTGTCGTCGGGATTGGCCTCGAGCGTGATCTCTGCACCGGGCTTCAAGCCCCAGAGCCGGTCAACCTCCGCAATAACGCCGGCCACTTGCGCGCCGGTCATCAGGGAAGGCGTCCCGCCACCCAGAAAGATCGAGTCGACCTGTCGTGCGCCCGTTTTCCCGCGCCAGCCGCGCAGGTCTGCAAGAATCGCCTGGAACAGCGGATCAGTATCGCGCGCCTTGGCGGCGTAGACGTTGAAATCGCAATACGGGCAGATCCGCGCGCAATAGGGCCAGTGCATGTAGACGCCGAAGCCGCGCGCGGGATTGAAAGCCGTCATGGCCAAGACGCGTGGCGCGAAACCGCCACAGCCGTCAAGTTTTGGCCGTCACGTCCTGGCCCGCTGACTTTTTCGCGATGTTCGTGCGGGTGGTGAAGGTGCGAGCCCCGACAAGCCTTGCCCGGTCAGGGCAACGGCTCACGTCTTCAGGAAGTCCTTGAATTTTGCGAAGGCGATCGCGCGGTGGCTCATCGCGTGCTTCTTCACGGGATCCATCTCCCCGAATGTTTCGGTCTCACCTTCGGGCACGAAGATCGGGTCATAGCCGAACCCGCGCTCGCCACGCGGCGGGAACACCAGCTGCCCGCGAATGATGCCCTCGAAGCTGTCGACATGCCCATCAGGCCAGGCCAGCGACAGGACGCAGATGAAGCTCGCCCGCCTGTCGACCTCGCCGTCTTCCGTTGTCTCGAAGGTCAACCCGTCCTCGACCTTCTGCATGGCGGCGCGAAAATCCTTTTCGGGACCCGCCCAGCGCGCTGAGTATATTCCGGGCGCGCCCGACAGGCCGTCGCACGCCAGTCCGGAATCGTCAGCCAGCGCCATCTCGCCCGACGCCCGGGCCGCCGCCAGCGCCTTCAGCTCGGCATTGCCCCGGAACGTATCAGCTGTTTCCTCGGGCTCAGGCAGGCCCAGCTCACCGGCCGACACCGCTGTAAACCCGATATCCGCCAGCAATTCCGTCAGTTCCCGGACCTTTCCCGGGTTGTGGGTTGCGGCGATCAGCCTGCCCGGAGCGGGTTTTCGGTGCTGTGTCATGTTCAGCTGCGTCCTTTCGTCGGACGGTATGGCCAAGGGGTGGACGGGCTTATTGTTTTTCGATATGGTCCGAATCCATCCCGCCAGACAAGCTGGCGCCTGGCAAGTTCGACCTTCAGGGCCGGATGACGTCAGGGGAAAGCTGTTGGTCCGGTCTGATCCGCTCGCGAGGGCGTGGTTGGCCGGAATTTGGGCCGCGTTATATGCGGCATGGGTCTGAACGGAGCCCAGAGACTGATGCTCATGCGCGCGACCGGCCGGGGGTCGATCTCGTCATTCCTGAAGCTTGCTGTGGACGTTGCCTGGGTGGTCGCGTGCGCGCTGCTTGGCTTTATCTGGATTATCGCGGCTTTCGCCATGTATTCGCTGGTGACGGGCAACGCCACCTTCCTCGACCTTGGCCAGTACCGCCTCAACACGGCGCGGGACCTCACCATCTGGATCGCCATCGGGTCGATCCTCTGCATCGGCGTCATGATCGTGTGCGCCTATCTGCGCGGCGTCTTCGAGACGCTGGTCGCGCGTGACCCCTTTGTCCCCGAAAACGCCCGGCGGTTTGCCGCCATCGGCATCGTGCTAGCCATCATGGAGGGAGCCGGCATGTTCGTCGCCACCCTGGTCAGCGTCGCTTTCAGCGTGCTGGCCGCCGACGGTGAAACGGTTGCTTTCCGGTTTCCGAACATAAACTGGCCCGTCTGGTTCGCAGTTTTGACTTTGCTGGTGCTGGCGCAGGTCTTCCGCGAGGGCGCCGCGATGCGTGAGGAACAGAAAATGACGATCTGAACAGCGCGTCTCGCGCGTTGGTTCAAGGGTTGCAGGGGCTCCTGAATTCCGGAGCCGGACTTGGTTAAGGGCGCACGCGGCCTCAACGGCGTGAACTGAGGCGCCGGCGGATGGTCCGCTGGCCAAAAGACTGGATGGCATAATCGCCAATGGCGATCCGCGTCACTCTCGATAGGGTCCTGCTGGACCGACGAATGTCGCTCACCGAGTTGGGCGATCGCGTCGGTATCACGCTTGCGAACCTGTCGATCCTCAAGACCGGCAAGGCCAAGGCGATCCGCTTCTCCACCCTTGAAGCCCTTTGCCGCGAACTCGACTGCCAGCCCGGCGACATCCTCGTCTGGGATCCGGACGCCGCTGCCGCTGCCGATGATGAAGACGGGGCTCAGGCGATCGCTGCCGAATAGTTACGCGCCTGCCTGGTGCGGAACCCTTGAAGTGGGACCCTCGCGCCTTGATCTCCTGAAGTGGATCTGATCGCGAGCTTCCGAGCCCGGGGACCTGAAAAATGACCGGCGAAATGACCGGCGAGTTTTCCGAGCTGTTGCTCGGCCTGTGTGCAGGCGCGCTGCTCGCTATGGCCGCCGCCATGCTGCGCAGCCAGCGCCTCTCGGCCCGCTGGAGTGGATTCCTCTTCTTCCTTTCCTCCGCGTTCTTCGCCGCCAAGCTTTGGGGAGATGCGACCGGCGCCTTCCCGATGGCCGTGCAGAGCGGCATCAACGTCGTGGCGATGTCGTCTGTCGGATGGTTCTGGTTGATGGTGATGTCGCTATTCGCCGATTGCGACGAATACCGGCCGATCATGTTTGCCGCCCCCGCATCGCTTGCCTTTGTTGGGGTGCTTCATCATCTGCCCATGCCCCCCTCCTTTCACGGCGTGGTTTGGGTGTTGGGGACATTGCTGCAGGCTGGCTTCGCGATCGCCTCATTGGTCGTCGTGGTGCGCAGCTGGAAGGACGATCTGGTCGAGGCGCGCCGCCGCGTGCGCGGCCCCTTCATGGCCTCCGTCGCGCTCTACATTCTCTCGCTGAACGGCTTTGATATCCTCGAAATGCTGGGCCAGACGCTCGCATGGTATCCGATGTTCAACGCAGCGCTGCTCGCGACGATCGTCCTCGGCGGCGCATTCACCTTCCTCGACCCGCGCGGCGAAATGTTCGGCGCGCAGCAGGCCATCGCGCCGTCCCGACCGCCGACTGCTGTCCCGCTTGGCGCCGTGCAGTCTGCCCCGTCGCTCAACGGCCACGCGCCGGCGGCAGCTCAGGCCAATGGCAACGGCAATGGCGCCGCCGCGATCGACCGCGCCGCAAAAGCCGATCTCGACCGCCTCGAATACCTGATGTCGCGCGAGCGAATCTGGAAGGAAGAAGGCCTCACCATCGCCAGCCTCGCCCTGCGCGCCCACATTCCCGAGACGCAGCTGCGCCGTCTGATCAATGACCGCCTCGGCTATCGCAACTTCCCCGCCTATGTGAACGCGCACCGGATCGCCGCCGCCAAGACGCGGCTCGCAGATCCCGGAGAGGCTCGCGTCTCGATTTCCACCATCGCCTACGACATCGGATTTGCCTCCCTTGGTCCCTTCAACCGGGCGTTCAAGGAGGAGGCGGGCGTATCGCCTTCGGAATGGCGGCGCAAAATGCTGGAAGATCCCTCGCCGATTCCTGTTTCCGCCTGATCGATTTCTGAAAACCCCAGGAAATTCAGCGATAAAAGTCAGCAAGGCGGCATCGCTCTCCGTTTCCGGAAAAGCCTTGTCGATTTCTTGGAAGTCGCGTCGTTTCCTGGAAATGACGAGCGGCAGCCTGCGATCGTCCCCACTGTTGGTTCATCCATAGAAGGAGAAACCACATGGATACGATCAACGCCTCCCCGAACGCCTCGACCACATCCTCCTCAATCATGTCCGGCATTCTCTCTGCCACCCTGTCGCTCGGCGCTGTTGCCTGGGCGCTCTCGGCCGGCGTCGGTCTCGCCTCGGCGCAGACCGCGCAACCGGGCGCGGAAAAGGTCAGCTATGCCGACCTCGACATGCGTACAGAAGACGGCGCGCATGTCCTGCTGCAGCGTCTCGACGCCGCCGCACAACGCCTTTGCGGATCCGAGCCGGTGCATAGTCCGCTGACGCCGCGCCAGACCGCGCTGTTCGAACGATGCGTCAACGAAGCGGTCCATGCCGCCGTCCACGGTACGGGCGAGCCGCTCGTCCTCGTTCTGAACGAACAGTCTCTCTCCGCTGGTGCGGCGTTCGCGGCGCGCTGACGGGTTCCCCGGCGGTCACCCGCCGACAGACTGACGGCGGGCTTCGCGGCCACACCGATTCTCGCGAAGCCCGTCGGATTTTCTGATCCGGCGCTAGCGCCGCTTAACCGGCTTGCCTTGCTTCGGCTGCGCCTTCAGCCAGAAGCCAAGCGCCATCGCCTTGGCGTCGTCGAAGAAGGCAACATCAACGCGTGCCAGGAAATCCTCGCGCGAGAATTCTACACGGCGCACATCTTCCTTCTCCGCCGCCACTCCCGATGCCTTGGGATCGACGAGGTCCGCCGTCACCACGGGCGCGTAATAGAGGAAGACACGCTCCGAGCTCGAGCCTGGCGAGACATAGCCCTGCGAGACGAGCGTGAGATGGCCGGCGCGATAGCCGACCTCTTCCATCATCTCCCGCCGGATGCAGTCCTCGGGCTCTTCCTCCTCCTCAACCGACCCCGCGATCGCCTCGAGAATATAGCCCGGACCCTTGTCATGGGTGGCGATGCGGAACTGCTCGGTCAGCACAACCACATCCCGCTCGACGTCGTGGATCAGCGCCGCCGCACTGTCGCCGCGCTCGAACACAAGGCGCTTCACGTCGGTGAGCCGTCCCTTGCCGCCTGCGCGATCAAAATCGAACGTATACTCGTCGATCTTGTAGCGACCCTTGAAGACCGTCTTCTTCGACGTGATGTCGACCTTGCGCTTCTTCGTCGCCATCAGAGCCCCAGCACGCGCCGCTGTTCGGCGAACAGCTGTTCGCAGCCATGATCGGCGAGGTCCATCAGCGAGGTGAACTCGGTACGCGAGAATGCGCGCTGTTCGCCCGTGCCCTGAACCTCGATCAGCTTGCCGCCCGTCGCCATCACGAAGTTCGCATCGACCTGGGCTGCCGAGTCCTCGGGATAATCGAGGTCGAGCACAGGTACATCATTGAAGATGCCGCATGAGATCGCAGCGACCTGTGCAGAGAGCGGGTTCGTCTTGATGACGCCCTCGTCGACCAGATACTTGCACGCCATCGACAGCGCCACATAGGCGCCTGTGATCGAGGCGGTGCGCGTGCCGCCATCGGCCTGCAGCACGTCGCAATCGAGCGTGATCGTGTTCTCGCCCAGCGCCTTCATGTCGGTGACCGAGCGCAGCGCGCGTCCGATCAAACGCTGGATCTCCTGCGTGCGGCCGGACTGCTTGCCCTCGGTCGCCTCCCGGCGTCCTCGCGTGTGGGTCGCGCGCGGCAGCATGCCGTACTCGCCCGTAACCCAGCCCTCACCCTTGCCCTTCTTCCAACGCGGCGTTTCGGCCGCCCAGCTCGCCGTGCAGAGCACATGTGTGTGCCCGAATTTGGCGAGGCAGGAGCCTTCCGCATACCGCGTAACGCCCGCCTCAAGGGACACAGGACGCAATTGATTGGGAGACCGGCCAGACGGACGCATGAAAACCTCGAAATGAATGTGCGCCGCTGGTAGCAGAGCTGACGCGAGGTTCCTACTGCTGAGCCTTCAGCGCCGCCAGCGCGCGCGGCTCCGTCATCGCCTTGAGGTTGACCGTCTCGAAGATCGTCTTCTGCGCCGGATCGTCGCCCTTCACGAAGATGACGAACTCATCGCCAACCTTGCCCGCGATGGCATCGAAGCCGGGGAGCGGACCACAGGTCGTCATCTCGGTCGCGCCAAGATCGAACTGCCAGGGAGAGCCTTGCCCCTTCAGCCACGTCATCGGCGCGAGCGAGACCTGGGGCGCATCAGGCAGGCCAGGCAGGGAAATTGTCCGGCGCTCCGCGACCTGCGCGACAATGACGAGATCGGCGCTGTCCCACGCCCTGGTCTGCCGATCGCTGCTCGCAGCCGGAGACGGCGGACACCCGATCGCTGGCTGCGCGATCGCTGGCGCTGCCATCATCATCGCGGCCGCCAGAAGGCCGACACGCACTGCGATCTTTTGCATCCCGATCTCCCCGCTAATGCGCGATCAGCGCAGCGAGTGTGCGCGGTTCGATGATCCTGTCGATCGCTAAGGCCTCCAGCATGTACTGCTGCTCCACCTTGTTTCCGTTAAGGTAGACGAGGAACACCTCGCCTGGTTTTCCGTAGAAGGCGTCGTGACCGATCATCTGTCCACATGGCGGCAATTGTCCCCTCGAAATCTTCAGGTCATCAAAAGCGCCATTGCCCTTCACCCAGCGCACGGGCTTCAAGACCGCCATGGGCTGCCCGTTCATGTAGTCGAACTCCTTCGGCGCGCCGCTGGTTTTCTCCTCCCGGTCATAGCGGACGATCATCAGGCTCTTCGCTTCATCGAAGAGCGCGGCCTGCCCCTTGAGCCTCCAGACGCGATCCTCCTCGGCGCGGACGGCCGCATGCGCACGCATCCATGCCAGTGACTGCGCCTCCGCATCCGCCTCAGACGTCCCGGCGGCAACAGGCGGCGGCGGCGGAAACGGCAGGGGCGAACATGCAAGCGCCGGCGCCGCCATCATCACCGCGGCCACAGCCGCCACCGCGATTACGCCAATCCTGTTCATTACCATTTCCCCTGCAGGGCCCGTTCCGCTGCCCCGTTATCCTCGGTCACGGACCCGCCCAAGCGCAAGACAGCACAACATAAGGCTTTTCGCCTGACATGAGCGGTCATTACCCGGTTGAACCGTGTCGGACGGGCCCATACCTTCCCCCCGTAATGACCACCACCCCACGCAGCCCACCTGGAACCGGCTCCGCCCTGTCCGGAGCACCCCTGTCCGCCTTCGCGGCCATGGACAAGCGCTCGCGCGAGATTTTCCGCGAGATTGTGCAGTCCTACCTCGACACCGGCGAACCCGTCGGCTCGCGCACCATCTCCCGGCGCGGCGTCGCCCTCTCGCCCGCCTCGATCCGCAACATCATGTCCGATCTGTCGGAGATGGGCCTGATCAACAGCCCTCACACCTCCGCTGGACGCATCCCCACCCATGCCGGCCTGCGGATGTTCGTCGACAGCCTGCTGCAACTGGGCGAGCCGGGCGAGGCAGACAAGCACGCTATCGAAAGCCGCCTCGCGGGTTCCGGCCGCCGCATGGAAAACGTGCTCTCCGAAGCCTCCGACATCCTCTCGGGCCTCGTCGGCGGCGCTGGCCTCGTCTCGACGCCGGCCTCGGACGCGCCGATCCGCCACGTCGAATTCGTGCGCATCTCGTCCGAACAGGCGCTCGCCGTCATCGTCGCGGAATCCGGCGAGGTTGAAAACCGCGTCCTCGCCCTGCCGCCCGGCCTGCCCGCCTCCGCGCTGATCGAGGCCGGCAACTATCTCAACGCCCGCATGAAGGGCCGCACCCTGGCCGAGGCGCGCGCCACGGTCCTGGAGGAGGTCGGCTCCCGCAAGGCGCTGCTCGACCAGACCGCTTCCCGTCTTGTCGAGGATGGCCTCGCGCAATGGTCGGGCGAAGACCCGGGCCGGGGCCGTTCCCTCATCGTCCGGGGCCGCGCCAAGCTGCTGGACGACCCCAACGCCGCCGAAGACCTCGACCGCGTGCGCGATCTCTTTGCCGAGCTGGAACGCTCCGAAAACCTGCTCAACGTGCTGGATACAGCGCGGGAGGCCGAGGGTGTCCGCCTCTTCATCGGCTCGGAAAACCCTCTGTTCTCGCTGTCTGGTTCGGCAATGATTGTCGCCCCCTATATGAATGCGGAGCGGAAGATTGTAGGGGCGCTGGGCGTGATCGGTCCGACCCGGCTCAACTATGCCCGAGTGATACCGATGGTGGACTATACCGCGCAGGTCGTCGGCCGGATTCTCGGCGAGGCGCGCGGGACTGGTAAGAGAGAGTAGGACTGATGAACGACAATAACCCCAGCAGCGCGAACGAAGACGAGGCCGTCCTCACGGCGGAGAACGAAGGCATGGACGAGGCCGTGGGCCACGCCCAGTCGAGTCGCATCAACCCGCTGGCTGAAATCGTCTCCGGGCTCGAGAAGGAACGCGACCAGCTCAAGGACAATGTCCTGCGCGCCCTCGCCGAGACCGACAATGTGCGCAAGCGCGCCAATCGCCAGATCGAGGAAGCGCGGCTCTATGCGGTGGAAAAATTCGCGCGCGACCTGCTCAATGTCGCCGACAACCTCTCGCGCGCTGTTGAGGCCGTGCCGCCCGAAAGCCGTGGCATCATGACTGACGCCGTGAAGACAGCCCTGGAGGGCGTCGAACTCACCCAGAAGGAACTGGTCACCGTGCTGTCGCGCCATGGCGTCACCGCCATCGATTCCTCGCCCGGCGCCGCCTTCGACCCCAACATGCACCAGGCCGTGACGCAGGTCCCGTCCGAACACCCGGCAGGCTCGGTCGCTGAACTCTACCAGTCGGGCTGGCGCATCGGTGACCGCACGCTACGCGCCGCTCTCGTCGCTGTCAGCGGCGGTCCCGCCGCCAAGCAATAGGGAGCGATTGCAGCCCGGTAGGGGGTGGGGTTGCAGCCGTGGCGCGCGACCACGCTTGCTCGTCGAGCATGCAGCCTGCCACCGGCGCGAGCGCGCCGAAGCCGCGCGTAATGCGCCAGTCGCGCGTGAGCGGATAAGCGCCGCTGATCGCCACGGTCAGATGCATGAGGGAATAGGGAGCCGGCTTGAAACCCGTCGCCCGCAAACCCTGGAGGGTGGGGCGGCGAAGTAACCGGCGCCGGTCGCTTCCGCCGGAGGGCCGTGGCGCAAGGCCCGCCCTGTCGGCCGGTCCGCTCCCGGCGCCGGAGTTCAAATGAACGTTCGCGTGCATATGCGCCGCCTTGTCCCGTAGCAATACGAATATGCAACTTAGACGCATTTCAATTTGAAACGCGACCTCCGCTTTTCTGATTGAAGATCAAGGTAGAGGGGTCGTATGGCGGCGCCCGTTAATGTCTCTGACGTCGAATTCACGCTGCAAGGCCAAGGCTTCCGCGGGGTGACCCCGGCGCTAGGCCGTAACCCCGCCAATGCCGCCGTTCAGCATCATCAGGTAACGCTCGGCGATCGTGTTGACGTAGGTCGGATTGGACAGCTTGGCAGGGCTCATCCGCTGGTTGATGGCTTTCTGCTGTGCTTCGACCGACTGCACGGCGATCTGCTTGGGAATGTTGAGGGCGGTGGTGATGATCTCGCGGCCCAGCGGCGAGCCCAGAATGCCGATCGCATCCTTGAGGTTCGGTGCAATCTGCTTGAACAGCACGGCTGAGCCGAGGCCCGGCAGCTGTTCGTCCAGCATGTCGAGCCGCTTCTCGCCGACATAGTCCTGACTGATCTCGGCGACGGCGTCCGAGACCTGCAACACGCCGATGCCGGCAAGGCCAACCGGCCATTTCTTCACAGCGTCGTACCAGGCGCCATTGATGCTCGCGAGCCTGGCGGCCGGCGACGACCCATCGCTCGGGTCGGAATTCAGCGCCTTCTTGGCGAGCCCGACAAAATCCACACTCGCCTTGAGGCCGTTGGCCGTCATGAAGACCTTGCGTGCGACGGGATCATTGAGGACGTCATCCATCGTCTTGGCGTTTTTCACGACCTTGGCGTAACGCGCGAGATCCTTGGCCACCTGCGGGTCACGGGCGACCTGGGCAAGCTGCTTGGCTTCGTTCTTCTCAGCGTTGGCGAGGGCCACCTTGATCGATCCTGCGCCGACAGTTCCGGCGCCGGAGCCCGAGGCGTTTTTCGTCAGGAACGAGAAATCGACCCCGCCTGAGCTGGTGCTCGAGGCGAACAGCATGCTGATCGATGACAGGGGCAGTGTCATGGATCGACCCTAGCCCGACCGTGTTTAACGTCTGATTAACCCGTGGCCTCAAGGCCACGCGAACACGGCAAAACGGGGATTTTTCGAAGATCAGGAACGCAAACGCCGATCATTCGTTGGGTGCTGGAGGACGGCTCGCGCCGCGATGGGTTTCGGATTTCAGGGGTTCACCATGTGGCCGTTCCAGACTGACAAGAAAAAGGCTGTTGTCGTGTTCCATATCGACAGCGACGGCCATGCGCGCGGCGCCTGGTTCCGCGGCAATGCCGATGTCCTCATCATCGACGAGCGCGACCCGAGCAGCCGCGTCTACAGGATGGGCTCGGAATCCTCCGAAGAAGAGCTTCGCCGCAAGATCGGTAAACACCCGCTCGGCCGCATGCTCGACGAGCCGGTTCCAACCGAACGCCCGACGCTCAACCTCCATTGGCGCGTCGACGGCCCGCAGACGGCCTGATCGCTCAGGGCGCAGTCACCCTGCGCAATGTCAGGTTGATGCGCCCCCCGCCGGGAACCAGGGTCGAGCTTTCCGGATAGATCCGGTCCACGCCATGATAGGCCCGCCGCGCCTGCCCGCCCAGGATCACCACGTCCCCCGACGCCAGCCGCATTGACGATGTCGGGCTTGTCCGTTCCAGCCCTCCCAGCCGGAACAACGCCCGCGAGCCGAGCGAGACAGACACCACCGGCGCATCCCGGGCAGTCTCGTCCGCATCGATGTGAAGACCGAGCCGCGAGCCCGCCTCATACCAGTTGACGAGACACGCCTGCGGCGGCGCGGCGTAATTCGCGACGTCGCGCCAGAGATCCATCAGCATGTCGGGAATAGCCGGCCATGCCTTCCCAGTCTCCGGATGGAGCGGCTGGTAGCGATACCCCTTGATGTCGCTGACCCAACCCAGCGGCCCAAGATTGGTGTTGCGGACTGACAACGGCTTGCCCGTACGCGGCATCGCGCCCCGGTAAACCGGGTTCTCTTCGAGCAGGCCGAGCACCACCATTACCAGCGCGCGTTGCTGCGCCGGACTGAAGTATTCAGGCAGAAATCGAAAGCCCTCGATCATAGCCGGGATGCTATGCCCGCGTCGAAACGGCGTCGCCGGATTTTCGACAGAACAGACGGACTACGCCAGACCCTTCAGCGCGCTTCCGAGGTCGGTCTTCTCCCACGAGAAGCCGCCATCTGCATCGGGCTCGCGGCCGAAATGGCCATAGGCGGATGTGCGCGCATAGATCGGCTTGTTGAGGCCAAGATGCGTGCGGATGCCGCGCGGACGCAGGTCCATCACTTCGCCGAGACGTTTTTCCAGCTTGGCGAGATCGCACTTTTCCGTGCCATCGCAGTTCGCATAGATCGACAGCGGCTCGGGCACGCCGATGGCGTAGCTGAGCTGGATCACGCAGCGATCGGCAAGGCCGGCCGCCACAACGTTCTTCGCGAGATAGCGCGCGGCATAGGCTGCCGAACGGTCAACCTTTGTCGGGTCCTTGCCCGAGAACGCGCCGCCGCCGTGTGGGGCTGCGCCGCCGTAGGTGTCGACGATGATCTTGCGTCCCGTGAGACCGCAATCGCCATCGGGTCCGCCGATGACAAACTTGCCGGTAGGGTTGATGTGCCAGACGCAATTCTTGGCGATCGGCAGCGTGTCGCCCAGAGCCTTGCGGATATAGGGCTCGACGATACTGCGGATGTCGTCCGAGGTCTGGTTGGCGTCGGTGTGCTGGGTCGACAGCACGATCGAGACGGCTTCCTTCGGCTTGCCGTTCTGATAGCGCACGGTCACCTGGCTCTTGGCGTCGGGGGCGAGCGTTTTTTCCTTGCCCGAGTGGCGTGCATCGGCCAGCAGCTTGAGGATGCGGTGCGAATACTGGATCGGCGCCGGCATCAGCTCGGGCGTCTCGTTCGTCGCATAACCGAACATGATGCCCTGGTCGCCCGCACCTTCTTCCTTGTTGCCGGAGGCATCGACCCCCTGCGCAATGTGTTCGGACTGGCCGTGCAGCAGAACTTCGATGTTGGCGTCGCGCCAGCTGAAGCCTGCCTGGTCATAGCCAATATCCTTGATCGCCATCCGGGCATGGTGGGCAATCAGGTCCTTGGTCACGGCATCCGTGCCGCGGAATTCTCCGGCGATGACAACCTTGTTGGTGGTGGCCAGCGTCTCGGCGGCGCAACGCAGCGACCAGACGTCGAGACCCTGCTCGATCGTGGTGCGGTAGTAGAGGTCCACGACCTCGTCCGAGATACGGTCGCACACTTTGTCAGGGTGTCCCTCGGACACGCTTTCACTGGTGAAAAGGTATTCGGAACGCGCCACGCGAAACTCCCTTGAGGTAATTCGGCTGCCATAGCCCAGCAGGGCATATAAAGAAAGCTTTATATGATTTGGCCGGGTGCGCGCCAGAGCTCAGCCGGGTTCAGCGACGAGGCTTGCCTTGTTTGCGAACAGATTTCGCGCCGGGCCGCGCCTGCAGCCTGGCAAGGTCGATCACCGCCTTGCGGGCCTTGGCGAATGCGATCCGACGGAAGGCTGTCAGCAATTCGAGCTCCTCGCCGGTATCTGGACCCTCGAACCCGGCCAGTTCCGCAGCGGGGCCGCGCCGGGCCTGCATCAGCCGGGGCGCCGTTTCGTAGAAGTAAGGGATTGTTACCCCGAGCGCCTTGGCGAGTTCATAGAGCCGGCCGGCGGAAATCCGGTTCTTGCCGTTCTCGTATTTCTGCACCTGCTGGAAAGTGACGCCTACCCGTTCGGCCAGTTCGGGCTGCGACATGCCCAGCTCGTTCCGGCGCGCAAGGATGCGCTCGCTGACGAGCTTGTCGATGTCCGTAGGATCGCGCGTTTCCACAGTATCACCCCGACGACTGCCACGGCCAGAAGTTGAGCTAGCAACTAGCTCA
>CANJXY010000086.1 GCA_947478925.1 Hyphomonadaceae bacterium
GCGCGCGCGCCGCAGCCATTTCGGCGCTCGTCAATCTCGGCTATACGCCCGGCGATGCGTCGCGCGCTGTTGCGACGGCTGCCCGTGATGTGGGCGAGCAGGCGACAGAATCAACGCTTATTCGCGCGGCCTTGAAGGCACTCGCACCGGCAAGCTAACGCATTGTCTGCGCAAGCGCGCCAACTGCGGGCATCTCAGCGTGATGAAGAAGTAGCCGGGCTCCGGCGAGACTCAGATGATCGCGGTTGAAATAGAGCGGACCCGACGTCTGATCATACGCGAAGCAACGCCCATCATGGCAAAGCGCCTGTTCCGGGTGAATTGCGTCCACGCCGAACTTCGCCCGCAGCCCATCCAGCAGATCGAACGCCGCACGATTGGCGATTGCGAAATCCGCCCACGCAACCGAATAGCCGGCGGCATCTTCACCGCGTTGAGCCATCACGCCCAACGCGGTGGGGACGTCATGACTGAATACAGGTATGGGATAGATCAGCACGACATGCTTCCCAGCGTGGGTCAGCGCCCCGACCGATTGCGCAAGACCAATTGCAATGGCCGGCCAGTCGGCACGCGCATAGCCACTATAAAAAGCCGCCAGATAGACGGTGCTGATACGCGCGTCCTTCAACAGGCCTTGCAGTGTCACATCATTCTGAGCCGAGCAAAGCGGATAGGCCATGCTCACATAGCCGATCGCTGGCGGACAGGCCGAGGAGGTGATCTCCAGAATCGCGCCGTCCGCCGGCGCCATCTGCTCGCCCAGCGCCGCAACGAGTTCCGCGCCATGCGAGTCAGACCACATCGCGGCGCTCGGCGTCGCTCCGGTTGATCCAAAGGCGCAGTTGTTCGCGTAGGGCGTGATGGCATTGAGGTAATGATGGCACTCCGGTCGTCGCGGATTGAAGTCCTCACGCGCCGCGAACATCTTTTCAGCTGCAGGACCAAACCGCGACGGCAGCCCCTGCGCCATCACGGTCGCGCCTGTCGCCATGGCGCCAAGCATCATTGCCGCACCGCCGAAGGCAAAAACGGTTGTCCGCGCGCCGCGGCTTCTAAGGAAGGGCTGTTCGATCCATCGCCGTGAGGCTGTTGCAAGCATGACGGCAAGGCCAATCATCGCAACTGTCTGCACCGGTGTCGGCGCCGCCAGCAAGACTGCGCGCCCCAGCACCAGCACCGGCCAATGCCAGAGATAAAGCGAGTAAGAAATTCCACCAAAGAACGCTGTCAGGCGATTGCTGATCAGCTTGCCGCCCAGCGACGCGCCACCCGCCCCGGCGAAAAGCACCAGCGCGGCTCCAGCGCATGGCATCAGCGCAGCGAGGCCGGGAAATGCGGTCTCGCCATTTATGAGGAAAAGGCTCGCAGCAATCATTACGAGACCGGCGACGGACACCGCGTCCCGCAGCCAGCCCGGCGCCCGCAGCGGGAAGGGCAGCCGCGCGAGCAAAGCGCCCATCATCAGCTCATAGCCACGGAAGGGTGCAAGGTAGAAAGCTGCCGCCGCATTATGTTGCAACGTCCACAGGCTCAGCGCGAGCGATCCAAGCGCGCCCACAAACAGGATGACCCGCAGCTGTCTGCGCGCCACGTGCATCAAGCCTAGAAGAACGAGCGGGAAAAGCAGATAGAACTGTTCCTCCACCGCCAATGACCATGTGTGCAAGAGCGGTCGCGCCTGCGCTTCACTGTCGAAATAGCCTGACATGCTGAAGAGATCGAAGTTCGACACGAAGAAGATTGTCGAGAAGCCCGTGTGCCCCAGCTCCGCCATCTGCCACGGCGGCAACAAGACCAGGCCCGCGACCATCACTGTGGCGAGCATCACGAACAGCGCCGGAAACAGTCGCCGGATCCGGCGTTCGTAAAACCCTCCGAGCGAGAACCGGCTCCGCTCCATCTCGTCCATCAGGATACCTGAAATGAGATAGCCCGAGATCACAAAAAATATGTCGACCCCGACAAACCCGCCGGGCAGGACGTCGCCCATCGCGTGAAAGATGACCACGGAAAGCACAGCGATCGCCCGCAGGCCCTGAATGTCTGTGCGATGATGTTGCGTATCGGTATGCGCGCCGGACGCGGAGTTGCCAGTCGGGAGCAGCGATAATCCCACGTTCGCCGTCATTTTCTGCACTCAAAAGACTGTTGTGGACGTCCCGTTCGGGACGTGCTGCGCACGCCAATCCGTATGAGTAAGATGCATCAGCTACGCCATGGAAAGCGTCGCTACGGCGGCATCCAAAGCCGACAGCGCGTCACTCTCATTTAACCAGCAGATCTCTAGCGTGCTATCGTTCGCGCGTGTCGCTACAGTATTTCGGCCCCGAAGTGTAGAACGAGGCCCACAAGTCCGCCGATCACTGTGCCGTTGAGCCGGATGTATTGCAGGTCGCGTCCGACATTCATCTCAAGCTTGTCGACAATGGTGTTGGAGTCCCAGCGCCGGATCGTCTCCGACACCAGCTTTGCTACGTCCTCGCCATGCCGCTCCGCCAGTTGCACCAGCAGCGAGCGCAAGCGGATGTTCAGCGCCTCGCGCACTTTGGGCTCGCTCATCAGGCCAGCACCAAGATTGACCAACGCCGTCTGCACCCACGCACGCAGACGGCCGTCCGGGCTCGCGCAGTCGCGCCGCAGCGCCGCCTTGAACTCCTTCCAACCGGCCTCAACAGCGCCGGTCACGGTAGGATGGCGCGCCGCTTCCTGCATCCAGGCGCCAAGCCTCGCTTGCAGCTCTGGGTCGGTCCGCAGGTTATCCGCGAACTCGGAGACGATCTCGGTCAGTCGTTCACGCAATGGGTGATGACGCTCTGACGCCACTTCAAACAAGAGGTCGTTCACCGCATTGATCACTGTGTCGGCGACCTTGCGATCCGCGCTCACGAACCGCATCAACCAGCTCGATCGGTCCTTGATACGATCGCGGATCAGATCCTTGTTGTCCTCGAGCAGGCGATAGCCCTGCTTCAGCAGCGTATCGAGCAACGCCTGATGCCGCCCCTGTTCCGCCAGCGCTTCAAGCACTGAACCAAAGGCCGGCGCGATGCTTGCGCCATCCGCCGCGATCGCGGCCTGGTCACGCAGGAACGCTGCGACTGTCTCGTCATCCAGTGCGTCGAGCATGGCGGGCACGGCGGAGACAAGACCGCCTGCAAGACCAGATGATTGCGCGGGCTCCGCCAGCCACCGGCCGAGCGCTTCCGACAGATCCTTGTCGCGTACGCGCGCCGCCACCAGTTCGGGCCGCAGAAAATTGTCAGCGATGAAGCGGCCGACCGCATCCGCTATCCGGTCCTGGTTGTTGGGAATGACTGCGGTGTGAGGAATAGGCAGGCCCAGCGGTCGCCGGAAGATCGCAGTCACCGCGAACCAGTCGGCCAATCCGCCCACCATGGCGGCCTCCGCAAACGCGCGCATGTATCGCCAGAACGTGCCCCACCCCTCGGGCGGGTCCACGAGATGCGAAAACATGAAAAGTCCCATGATCGCCGCAAGCAAGCCATTGGCGAGGCGCCGCATGCGGATAAGCCCGACCTTGCCATCAACGTGAGGAGGCTTGAATTTCGCCGCCATCAGGATGCGTGTCTGGTCAGCATCTGCCGCGCGCGAGCCGTCCGGGTGAGGTCCATTCGAAGAGGGGTCGCTGTTGTCATAAGGCATGGTATAGCGCGATCCGCAGCTGCGGGGCCAATTTCATGAATAACGCGGACATCATCGGTGCGGTTGCAGCCTTCCTGACGACAGTCTCGTTCGTGCCCCAGGCCGCAAAAGTCCTCCGCACCCGCGAGACCGAAGCAATTTCGCTCGTCATGTATTCGATGTTCACGGCCGGCGTCGCCACATGGCTCGCCTATGGAATTCTGACGACGCAATGGTCGATCATTATCGCCAATGCGATCACGGTCGTCCTCGCCGGCACCATCCTGGTGATGAAGTTGCGGGCGGTCATTGCCGCCGCCCGCACCTCACGCATCAAAGGCTAGAACACCGCTTTCGGCGCTTCCTTCATCATGGCGCCACGCACCAGCGGGATCGGCGGTCCTCCGAACGCCAGGAATGCGTCGTGGAACGGCTTCCAGCACGTCTTCACATCGCCGCCCGCCACCAGATCAGGATGCGCCGCGCAGTAATCGTCGCGCAGTTTGCGGATCATCAACTTGCCCATGGTGTAGTTCAGATAGGCCGGGTCGTACGCCCCGCGTGCAGCCTGCTGCTCCGCCGTGCCTTCGCTCTGATAACCCTCGTCGATGAACATCTTTTTCGACTGCGCCAGCGTCATGCCCTTGGTGTGCATGCCGATAGCCGACAGGAAGCGCACATTGCGCAGCGTGGCATTGTAGAGCTGGCCGATGTGAGTCTCCGGATCCCCGTTGCCGAGGCCTTCGTCCCACATCATCTCTTCGGCATAGTGCGCCCAACCTTCTGCGAACGCGTAGCCGACATAGACTTTGCCAAACATCGACTCCGCGCGGTTCGAATGCAGGAACTGAAGGAAGTGTCCCGGCCAGACTTCGTGTACGGATGTGAACAGCAGGTTCGCCTTGCCCGGTATGTAGTCAGCCTGTTTCGCCTTCGACCATGTCGGATCCGGCGCTGCGATGTTGTAGAAGGCCGGAAGATTCTTCGCGAAGGGCGGGGAGGGGTCAATATAGGCCCCGTTCTGCGCGTTGTAGGGCGGCGACTGCTTCACCATCGCCTCTTCCTCCCCAGGCACCGTCACGACGTTGTGGTCGATGACGAACTGGCGCAGGTCCACCAGCTGCTTGCGTGCATAGCCGACGAAATCGCCGCCTTCAGGCTTGTGCGACTCCTCGATGGCGACGCACTGGATGATCGTCTTGCCCGGTGCGTAGGTCGCGCACGCCTTGACCATCGCATCCTGATTGCGTTTCAGGTCTTCACGTCCGATCCGCTCCAACTCGTCGAGCGGCGCATCCACGCGTTCGTTGGCGTAGATCATCTTGCCGAAGAGATCAGCGCCCATCGCGAAATCCTCAACCTGAGCCTTGCGCAAGCCTGTGAAGTACGTGTCGAGATCGAGGAAAGCGGCGATTGCTACAGCGTTCTGCTTCTTGAACTCCGCCTGCGCCGCCGCATCCTTCACGTCTGCAAAGACCTTTGGCACGTCAGACTTCAGGAAGTCCGCCATCGGCTTGTAGGTGTGCAGCGCCATGTCCAGATAGACCTTGGGCAGCGGGCCTTTCAGGTTCGCCTTGATGGCTGCGGCGACCCCGGGAACACCCGACGCCCACTTCGAATAATCCGCCAGCCGCTTCGGCAGCTCGGCGTACGGACGGTCGAGATAGACGCCTGGATCGAGCCCATACCAGGTCGGATTCTTGTGCGGCCAGTCAGCTGTCTCGCGCCAGAACAGCGAGCCATCCACCACTGCAATAAAATAGTCGCGCTCGAATCTCTGCGCGTCGCTGAAGCCGGTCGTGTCCATCGCCTCGGCCTTGGTCTTCCACTCATGCAGGCGCGCAACCTCCGCCTTGAGCCCGGCCTCGCTCCAGTCCGGCATGACGCCGGCATATTCCTCGCGCCCGGCATAGAAGGCGCTCGAGGGGTTCGCCTTCATGTCGCTTTCAATCCAGGCGTTGACGAACGTCGTCCACGCCGCCGACGCCACAGGTCTTGCCGGCTCGACCGGCTTCTCCGCAGCCGGAGAGCAGGCAGCGAGCGCCAGACCAACCGCGGCGCCGGCCAGCAGTCGCCAGGATCGTCCAACGCGCAAACCGATCGTCATCTGAAGGAATTCCTCGAAAAAGGGCCAAAAGCGGGGCTAGTCGTGCGCCTCCCTTTATCGCAAATCAATACCACCCACTTACGGCTTCGGATATCAACGTTTCCTTTTCGTTCGGGATCGTAGACAAGGGAATCATGGCCCGAGACGGCGACATCACGAACCCGGAACGCCAGCCCGGCGAGCAGATCGACCGTGCGCTGCGGCCGCTCGCGTTCGATGATTTCACCGGCCAGGCCGCCGCAAAAGCCAACCTCAAAGTCTTTGTCGCCGCCGCCCGCAAACGCGGCGATGCGCTTGATCACGTGCTGCTCTCTGGACCACCCGGTCTAGGCAAGACAACGCTCGCCCAGATCGTGAGCCGCGAGATGGGCGTCGGTTTCCGCTCCACCTCCGGCCCCGTCATCGCCAAGGCGGGAGATCTCGCGGCCCTGCTTACCAATCTCGAAGCACGCGACGTGCTGTTCATCGACGAGATTCACCGCTTGCCCGCGCACGTAGAAGAAATCCTCTATCCCGCGATGGAGGATCACACGCTCGACCTTATCATTGGCGAGGGCCCCTCGGCCCGTTCGGTGAAGATCGACCTGCCGCCATTCACGCTGATCGGCGCCACGACACGCGCCGGCCTGCTGTCAACGCCTCTGCGCGACCGTTTCGGCATACCTGTCCGTCTCGAATTCTACACACGCGAGGAACTCGGCTCCATCGTGAAGCGGGCCGGGACCAAGGTCGGCGCCGACATCACGCAGGATGGCGCGGAGGAAATCGCCGGCCGTTCGCGCGGCACACCGCGCATCGCCATCCGCCTCCTGCGCCGCGTGCGCGATTTCTGCGAATCCGATGGCGTCAAGATCAACCGTGCCGGCGCCGCCAGCGCGCTTGCGCGACTTGAAGTCGAAGAAGATGGCCTGGATTCGCTCGACCGCCGCTATCTCAACGCGCTGGTGAAAACCTATTCGGGCGGCCCTGTGGGCGCGGACACGTTGGCGGCAGCCCTGTCCGAAGCACGCGACGCCATCGAAGAAGTTATCGAGCCCTACCTGATGCAACAGGGCTTCGTCGCCCGCACCCCGCGCGGCCGCGTCGCCACGCCGAAGGCGTGGGAGCGTGTCGGCATGAAGCCGCCCGCCGCCTTCCAGGCCCCGCTATTCGAAGACGAGCCAGAGGGCGAATAACGCTCCGGCCTTGGCGCTTGCGCGCGCACAGTCTATCTGTCCTCAAAACAGAATCATGGGAGGACGGGATGATCCACGCTCGCACATTCGGCGCGCTTATGCTGGCAGGACTGCTGCCGGGTTGTATTCTGGTGCACGCACGCGAAGTGGTGGAAACACCGCCCGCCGCCACTGTTGCGCAGGTTGCTCCCGCGCCCGTCTTAGCGCCGCCGGTCGTGGCTGCTCCCGTGGCGGCGCCCGCGCCAACCGGCCCCGCGCCGCTTCAGGTCGCCAGCCCCACCTATGTCACCATCCCCATGGAGATCACGGTCAACAAGCCGGTGAAGGATGTCTGGGCCCGTATCGGCAAGTATTGCGACATCGCTGAATGGTTCCAGATCGCCGCGGGCTGCACGATGACGTCCGGCAAGGAAGGCGAGGTTGGCTCGGTCCGCAGCGTCGGCGCTGAAATCCTCGTTGCAAAAACGGAATACTCATACGCTTACACGCAGCCAGTGCGCGAAGGCCGCCTTTACAATCTCTACCACGGCAATCTCGAAGCCCGCCCGATCGACGCCAAGACGACGAAGCTGTTCTACACGCTGGTCTACGACGTCTCGATCGTTTCCGGTGATGACGCTGCAAAAGCGGCAGACGTCGAGCGCCGCCGCACCGCTTTCACCGGCGCGCTCAAGAACATGAAGATCCTGGCAGAAGGCGGCACGCTGCCACCTCCAGCGCCACGCAACTAGCACGGTGGGCGGTGGCTTACTGCTACCTGGTAAGCGCCGCCGTCCGTTCCTTCAGCGTGCGCTCGAAGTCTGCTTCCAGGCTCGTCATCAGGGCGGGGAAGGCCGTGGGATCGACGAACGGGTTCGGTCCCTTTGGATCAGCCTGGGCCTTCTCCGCTTTCTGCAATAGCTGGAAGAACTCCGGGTGCGGCGCCAGCGGAATGTCGACGCGCATCGTCTTCGTCTTGACGAAGGTCGTGCGATAATCGGCGACGATCCCCTCATACTGAACCGGCGGCGTGATGCGGTTAGCCGCCACCGTCGCCGAGCAGAACACGAGTGCATCATAGGACTTGCCGCCATCATGCACGCTTGCGCCCCACGATGTGCAGCCGCGCGAATGTCCGGGCGTCAGATTGGCTGTGAGCGTAAACCCGCCGAGCTTCACCGTGTCGCCATCGTGCAGGACGCGATCCACCGTCACGGGTGGCGCGCCCATCGTCTTGCTGTCCTCGCTGCCGAGATAGAACCCGCCCTCCAGCGCCGAGACATCGCCTTCCATCGCATAGAGCTTCGCACCCGTATCCTGTTTCAGCTGCTTCAGTCCGCCCGAATGATCGAAGTGCGCGTGGCTGTTCAGCAGCACTTTCACGTCAGCAAGCCTGAAGCCCAGCCTCGCGATGTTCGCCTCGATGATCGGCGCACCCTGCGGCGTCGCCCCGTCGAGCAGGATGTGTCCCTCCGGCGTCGTGAACAGGAAGGCCGACAGCCCCTCGGTGCCGACGTAATAGACATTGTCGACAACATGGAACGGTTCGGCCGGCGTGTTCCAGTTGGCCTGTGCAAAGGCTGGCATCGCAGCTGCCGTTGAAATCAACGCGGCGGCAATCGTCGTGAACCATCTCATCCGCATCTCTCCACGAAACCTGTTGCGTCGTCGGCAGTACGGCACACTATCCCGGCGATGCCCCTGATGGCGAGACGCGCACTGCCCAAGGAATAGCCACATGAAGGTGATCGGAGCGCACGCCATCCTCCACATGAAAGACGCGGAAACCGACCGTAGTTTCCTACGCGACGTCTTTCAGTTTCGGAAGACAATCGTGGATCTGGGCAGGACAGCCCGAGGCTAGCGTTGCGCGGGCAGGGCCACTGCCTTGCCTTCCTCGCGTGGATCGGCGCCGCCGATGAGGCCTTGCGGCGTCACCAGGATGACGTGCGTTCCGCTGTAGAGCCCATCCGCTGTCATGCGCCAGCCAAGCCCGCGCAGCGCATCGACCATCTCCTTCGGCATACGCGAGGCCTCGAAAGAAATGTCTGGCGTGCGCGCGAAAATCGCGCCCGTTCCGACCGCCTCTTGCGGTGTCTGCCTCCAGTCCAGCACGCCAATGATGGTGCGCGACACGGATGCGATGATCGTGCTCCCACCCATCGAGCCCGCAACCATAACCAGCTTGCCTTGCTTGTCTGTAATCACCGACGGCGACATGGATGAGCGCGGCGCTTTGCGGGGTGCGACCGCATTTGCCACGGGCTTGCCGCCGACCACCGGCTCAAGCGAGAAATCCGTCAGCTGATTGTTGAGCCAGAATCCGCCGGCCATGCGATGCGAGCCATACTCCGACTCGATCGTCGCCGTCAGCGACACCGCATTGCCATCATGATCGACGACCGACAGATGCGTCGTGCCATGTTCCTGCATCGCCTCGCTGCCCCACTTGTTGCGCAGCGCGTCACCCGCGGGCGTTCCCACCGGAATCGTCGGCGGTCCTTTCGAAAGCTCGATCAGTTTCGCGCGGGCGTCGAGATAGGCCGGCGCGATCAGCTCTTTCGTCGGTGCAGTCACAAACCGGTCGTCTGCCATGTAGTGGTCGCGATCGACGTAGGACAACCGGCTCGCCCACACATAGGCGGCCCAATCCTGCACGTTGCGCGGACCATCCGGTTGCGGCCGCGCGCGTTCATAGAGGCCAAGGATCGACAGCATTGCATTGGCAGAGCTCGGTGAGGGCATCGTGCACACCCGATAGATACGATAGGGCGCGCATAGGGGATCCAGCCGTCTCGGTTTGAACGCCTGAAGATCTTCTACCGTCAGCGTGCCGGCGCGCGGCTGGCGTCGCGCCGCCGCGACGATCCCCTCTGCGATGGCGCCACGCGTCAGGACGCCTGGTCCGTCGGCGGCGATGGCGCGCAGCGAGCGGGCATACTCCGGGTTCTTCAGCACATGGCCCTGCGGCCAGGGCTTGCCCGCAGCATCGAGATAGATCGACCGCGCCTGGCTATCGGCATCCAAAACCGCCTGGAAGTCGGAAAGGCTCTTGCTCAGTCGCGGACCCACCACGAAGCCATTCTCCGCCAGCCGGATCGCCGGTTCGAACAGCTTCGGCCATGGCAGCTTGCCGTGCTCCTCGTGCGCCAGCTTCAGCATCGGGATCAGCGCGGGCGTGCCGATCGACTTGCCGCTGGCCTGCGCCAGCTCGAATGGCAACGCCTTGCCATCCTGCAGAAACATGTCCGGCGTAGCCCCAGCCGGCGCCCATTCGCGACCGTCATAGGCGTCGATCGCCGCGCCGTCCCCTGAGTAGTGGATCAGGAAACCGCCACCGCCCACGCCCGACGATTCCGGCTCCACCAATCCAAGCGTAAGTTCCACGGCGATCGCCGCATCAATGGCGCTGCCGCCAGCACGCAGCATTTCCAGACCTGCGTCCACCGCCAGCGGATCGGATGCCGCGACCATGGCCTCGCCCGTGTGCGTCGCGGACTGTTGTGGCGTATTCGAGCATGCGACCAGCAACGCGAGCACTGCATAGCCCGCTACGCGCGGGGCAAACGTCCGCCAGCCACCAGATCTCATCTTGCTCTCCATCCCGCCAAGCGTGGAGAATGTCACGCGCCGGCCGAAACACAAACGGCGGCCCGATGGGGGGCCGCCGCTCGATCATGCAGGCTGCGAGTGCCCTCAGGCGCCCTGCGGCTCTGGTTCCGCGCCGCCAAAACCCTCGTCGGACTTCGGCTTCTTCTTGATCACCGGGACAGCGGAGGTCGGGCCGGTGGGCGTATCGTCCGGGCGATCCGGACGTTTGCCCTTGAACAGGTCGTTGACCTCGTCGCCGCTCAGTGTTTCGTATTCCATCAGCGCCGCCGACAGCTGGTCGAGCAGATGGCGATTGTCCGTCAGAACCTGACGCGCCTTCTTCTCCCCGTCCGTCACGATGCGGCGAATCTCCTGATCGATCAGTTTCGCGGTGTCGTTCGACACGTTCTGACGTTGCGTCACCGAGTGGCCGAGGAACACTTCCTGCTCGTTGGCCGAATAGCGCAGCGGCCCGAGCACTTCGCTCATGCCCCATTCGGTCACCATGCTGCGTGCGATGCTCGTCGCTTGGTTGATGTCGCTCGATGCGCCCGTGTTGAGGTGGTCCTCGCCATAGACCAGCTGTTCCGCGATACGGCCGCCGAACGCCATGGCGATTTTCGCCTCGGCCCATGTCTTGGTGTAGCTCAGACGATCGGCTTCCGGCAGCGACCAGGTCACGCCCAACGCCCGTCCGCGCGGAATGATCGTCACCTTGTGAAGCGGATCGTTGCCAGCGACCAGGATGTTGACGATGGCGTGACCGGCTTCGTGCACGGCTGTCGCCTCTTTTTCCTTCTGCGTCATCACCATGGACTTGCGCTCGGGTCCCATCATGACCTTGTCCTTGGCGTCCTCGAACTCGCGCATGCCGACCGAGCGTCTGCCGCGGCGGGCAGCGAGCAGGGCAGCTTCGTTCACGAGGTTGGCGAGGTCGGCGCCGGAGAAGCCCGGCGTGCCACGCGCGATCGTCTTCGGTTCGACGTCCTTGCTGAGTGGCACATTGCGCATGTGCACCTTCAGGATCTTCTCGCGACCGATGATGTCCGGATTGCCGACCGTCACCTGGCGGTCGAAACGGCCGGGGCGCAGCAGGGCAGGGTCGAGCACGTCCGGGCGGTTGGTCGCCGCGATGATGATGATGCCTTCGTTCGCTTCGAAACCGTCCATCTCGACCAGCAGCTGGTTGAGCGTCTGTTCGCGCTCGTCATTGCCGCCGCCAAGGCCGGCGCCGCGATGACGCCCGACAGCATCGATCTCGTCAATGAAGATGATGCAGGGGGCGTTCTTCTTGGCCTGCTCGAACATGTCACGCACGCGGCTCGCGCCGACGCCGACGAACATTTCCACGAAGTCAGAGCCGGAGATGGTGAAGAACGGGACGTTGGCTTCGCCCGCGACCGCACGTGCGATCAGCGTCTTGCCGGTGCCCGGCGGGCCGACCAGCAGAGCGCCTTTTGGAATCTTGCCGCCAAGGCGCTGGAACTTCGAGGGGTCCTTCAGGAAGTCGACAATCTCTTCCAGCTCTTCCTTCGCCTCATCCACGCCCGCAACGTCCTCGAACGTCACGCGGCCATGCTTTTCGGTCAGCAGTCGCGCCTTAGACTTGCCGAAGCTCATCGCGCGTCCGCCGCCGCCTTGCATCTGGCGCATCAGGAAGAACCACAGACCGACGATGAACAGGAGCGGGAGGGCCGAAATGATGTAGCCGAGGATCGTGCCGCCGCTTTCGGCGTCTTCCACCTTCACATTGACGTTCTTCTCTTCGAGGCGGTGCGCGAAATCGAGCTCCATCTCGCGGAATACGGCGAACTGCTTCTGGCCGTCCACGACGGTCGAAACCTTGTTGCCCTTGATCAGGGCCTCCTTCACGCGGCCGGCGTCGACCTGACGCTGGAACTCCGTGTAGGTTATCTCATGGGAGCCCGATGTACCGGACGACGTGGTCATCACCGTGACCAGAGCGATCAGCAGGAACAGAACGACGCCAAGCAGCGCCATGTTGCGCATATTCATTCGCGCAGCCTTTCGTGTGGGATACGTCACGGGAAGATAGGGTGGATAATCCACGAAAACGAGTGCTGAACCGTTAAGCGCCTGTCACTTTCCTGCGTCTTTTTCGCCGTTGGGGCGCGCAAGGTCGCTCAGACCGCGAGAACACGCAGGTCAGGGGCCTCCAGCAGCCTGGTCGCCCTGTCCCAGTCGGGCGGCGGCGGGCCGGACATTCCCCGCCGGGCAGGGGCCTGCGACACGCTCAGCAAGCCCCCCCGCCGCACGCGGATTTTGGCGCCCGCCAGCGTCACCCCGCCGGCCAACTCCGGATCGTTGGCCGCGATCCGCTGCAGCAGCCTGTCCAGTGCATCCCGCCGTGGCCCCCGCTGTGCACCCCCGGCAGCCATGATCAGACCCTCCACGGCACGCCGCACCCCTTCGTCGCTCGCCGCCGTCAAAGCTGTCAGAGGAAGCTCAGCCGTCTCGTTTTCTACGTCGATCTGCGTGCGCGAGACCAGCGCCGTCGCCTCCGCACTTACGGCGGCGCGCATGCGCGTCAGGCCGTCCATCACGTGGAGTGCTTTCTCGCGCGTGCGCTGATCCATCCGCGCCAGCAGCCTGCGCATGCGTACGCGCTCGAAACGGCTTGCCTCGTTCGATGGATCCTCGACCCAGTCGATGCCACGCGCGCGTAGTTCGTCGCGCAGCTCCTCCCGTCCGAACGCCAGCAATGGCCGCACCAGGCTCAGCTCACGCCCCTCCGGCCACA
>CANJXY010000087.1 GCA_947478925.1 Hyphomonadaceae bacterium
ACGGCTGACACGTGTGACGCCCGCCAATCTTGTCAGGCGGGCTTGCATCCAATCATGCCGCCGACGGGCACGATGGTGACCGCTCCCTTGGCGTCGCGACCGCGCATGACGCCGCGTTCGATCATTGCGCCATCCACCATCTTGCTGTCGCGCACATAGGTCAGATCGACATCCAGGTTGTATTTGTCGGCTGAGAAAGTCTGCTTCTCATAGTGTCCAAGCAGGGACTCTCCCGACGTGGCCTTGCGCGCGAGCTTCCGGTCCCGACCGTTGATCCGCACAAGCGCCTGGGCGGGGTTCTCTGTCGCGTAGAGGATGAAGACAGGGCGCTCGGTCTTGCTCCACAGGAACAGGCTGCAGCGACCAGGCGTAAGCGGCTGTGCCGCAAGCCCCTGCAAAGCGAACCCTCCAAGGCTAACCTGCTCACCGGCAGTCTGGGCAAGAGCGGCTCCCGCCATCGACATCGCAAACGCAGCACAGGCTATGCGTTTCAGAATGGTAGCCATCTGGCCGCTCCTCTTTTTTCAAACGCGCCAGTTTCACCCTGTGGCTCCAGGCCCAGGAGCACAAGGCGCCCGGCAACTTCAGGTCTGCCGGTACGATAAATAGCGGACCATTGCGCCGCGCCGTTGCCGGCAAGATCGAGAACAAGCTCTGCGCTGTCGCCATCGCGCTCGCCCGTCAGCATCAGGCGGCCGACGGGGCCGGCGCACTCGGCAACGCCGGACAGACTTGGGCCGTTGGCGCCGAGCACTTCGGCGCTACGCACCAGCGTGTCGCTTTCGAGCAAGCCCTGCGCCGATCTGCAGGCCTGGTCGCCCAGCACCATGTCGACGTTGCTGAGGCGCGTCTCACCGACCAACGCGAAGCGGTCCTCAATCGGAAAATCCTTGATACGGATGTCGGAGGTCATCAGTCGGCGTTCGCCGCCGAGCTCCATCTGCAACCGCGCCTTACCGGCGATATTGGCGCCGTTGAAATCCAGGTCCGCCACGAGACGGCCGAGAATGAAATCCGCCGCTGAGACCCGCACGCCGATGTCGCCAGCATCGAGCCGGCCGATATGCGCTTTTGTGAGCGTGGCGTCCCATACGGATCCACGCGCCTCTTCGAACGCGAGGCCACCCTTTACAGGATGAAGAAAGATACGCGCCGGCGCGAGAGCGGCGGCGGAAAGTGCGAGCGCCGCACCGAAAACTGCAATATGCCACCAGCGGATCATGATTTGCGCGCCGACAGGCTTGCGTCGCCTTGCACCAGATCGCCCTCACCCGCCCTGACGATCGAGAGTCGTGTAACGATGAGGCCTGATCGCTCGACAGCGTCGACCCAGCTATAGATGGCACGCGAGGACGCCGGCGCGAAGGAGATCCGAACGCCCGTGGGGCCATCGGGCTCGATGGCGGACGGGGCGAGGCCGAACTGCGTAGCGATGGCGGTGGCGGCGCCACGCGGGGTGCCGTCGGAGGCGGCTGGCGTCACGGCAGCGGGCGCCGCAATAAGCGCGGCGAGGCGAGCAACGTCGTCACGCAGCTGCGTGGCGCTCGCCAGTTCGGCGGCAGCGTCGGCACGATAGGCGCTAGCGGTCTGGTAGCCCCAGGTGAGACCTCCTCCGATTACCACGATGAACACCGCGACATGCAGAAGAAGCTGCTCACGTGGCGTGCGCGCACGAAACCAGGAGGTGATCGCGCCGATCATAATGCCCCCATCGAAATGGTGACGGACGACCGGCCGTCGATCGCCTGCATGGGACCAACATCGATGCGGGCCGATGTCTGCTGGAGGGCGGCAACGGCGGCATCGAGTTCGGCGGGCGTCATGCTGGAGAAGCGCAGCGAGACAGCCGGGTTCGGTGCATCGTGGCGGATCTCGTCGAGTTGAACGTCCGGGTGCGCGACGAGCATAGCCGTGACCGAAGGGCTGACGACGAGCACTGGGTTCGCGGCGACGCGCTTCGCACTGTTGATTGCGGCAGTGACCTGCGCGCGAAGATTGGTGATGCGCTTAACCTCTGGCCGGGCGGCGCGGAAGGCAACCTCGGCGCCAGCAGTGACTGTGCGGGCCGCATTGATATCGCGCATGCCATCCAGCGCGGTGACGCCGATCTGGGTCAGACCGGCAGCAGCGGCAAGTGCGGCGGCAAGCAGCCACGGCGCCAGAGGTGAACGCTGATCCTTGCCCGCATCAGCGCTACCCTGCGCCAGATTGGGCATGCGAGGCGGCATGGCAGTCGACGCCAGTGCGAGCACGTGAAGCGGATCAACACCCTGGTCGAAGACCAAAGCAGGCAGTGCAACGCCGGGCGAGCTCGCAATCTGCTCGGGCGCCACCCCTGCAAGATGAAGTCTTGTGACCTTGCCGCCCAGCTGGGCAAGCCAGGGTCCAAGCAACGCGGGCGCAAGGTCAGATTCGATCGTGAAACCGCCCAATGCGCCAGCAGCAACCAGCGTACGGTCGCCTACGCGAACGACATGTGCGCTGCCGGATTCAACGGGCCAGATTGCGCAGTCGAGGTAGATGGCGCGCGGCGCCAGACGGGATTCCGCGCAGCGTGCGAGCCAGGCTGACAGACGCGGTCGCGCAATGGCCGCTGCGAGGCGTGCACCGGATTCATTTATCGCTTCCCCTACAGCAAAGAGCGTGTCGGTTTCGGAAGTCGCGAGCGCACCCTTGAACAGATAGGCAGCCGCCGCCCTTGCCTGAGCGCCGGAGCGGGTGGGCGTTTCAAGGATGCGGAGCTGGGCTTCGAAACCGGGAAGGACGAGAATGCAGTCTCCGCCTGCGCCGGGGATGGCCTCGCCTCTGGCCGCAACGCCCTGTGCGGTGACAATACCAGACTGCAGCCGCGCCCATGCGAGCGGCGTGTCAGGGGTATCTCCTGCGACCAGGACCAGCACTGAGGGGCTCACAACAAACCGTTCGTCGAAGCGCCGAACACCCGGCGCACAATGCGCCCATGGCCGCTGGTCGTATCAACCAGGGCGATGCTGGTTTCGACTGTGTCGGCGAAATGCACCCGTACGCCGATCACATACCAACGTGACACTAATGTGAACATCGTGCGACTCTCGGGGCTCAACTCGATGCCAGATAGCCGCGGGTCTGCAAAAAAGCTGTCGAGATCGCGCCAGCCGCCCGGCGGGCGTGTGCGAATGATGGTCTCGGCCGACGCCAAAGGCAGGGCCGGCCCAAAGACGGCGGACAGAAGCGCTGCCTGGTCGGCGCGGATGGTGTTGATCGAGATTGCATTGGCTGCCGCACTGGGACGGACGCAGGCAAGCCTTGAGAGGCGGGTGACCACGCCGCTGTCGAACCCTTGAATGCCGCGCAGTTCGCTGACGTCGCCAAGCAGCTGGTTGGCAGGAAGATAGGCCGCGCCGGAGCCGCCATAGGCCTGATCCTCTGCACCACCAAGTCCAGGTACGGTATCAGCGTCGATCCAGTCGGCTAGCGAGATGGCGAGCGTCCGCGCGGACGGAATACCAACGATGCTGAGTAGACGCGAGAAACGTGCGATCCCGGCTTCGCTCGCGACAAGCGGACTGTCTTCCATCTGTTCAACAAGGCTGTTCAGATTGAAGCAGTTGCCGCCATCAGACACGGTGATCTGCATGGCGCCATTGTCCAGCGGCAGCGTGATCGTCTGCCCGACCCATCCGGAGAGGTCGACAACCTCGGTCGCGCTCTGCTTCAGCGCGCGTTCGATACGGCTGGTTGCATAGGCTTCAGCGCCGAGGAGGAACCAGCGGGTCTGGTCCATCTGTTCCTGATTGTCAGTGCGCTGGATGCTGAAGCGCGCGGCTTCCACGACGCCAACCGCGATCATGCTCATGACAGCGACAATGACCAAGACGGTTGCGAGAGCAGTTCCGCTATCCCGGGGCGTCTGTGAGGGCGATTGAGGGTTGCGCATCACAGGCCCGTCAGCGCCTGCAGGCGCACCTTGCCATAGCGCGGCAAGGTCAGCGTGATGGCGACGGCGGCGGGCACGGCAAACGATGACGGCCAATCGGTGCGCCACCCCGCGCCATCATTGAACTCGAACCTTGTTTCGCCGGGAGTGGCAACGACGGTGCGCTTGCGGTCTTTTGCGGTGGGGCCGGGATCGATGGCGTCGCGTGTAGCGCGCACGAGGCTGCCGTCATCTGCGATGCTGTATTCGACAACGACGAGTTGTGTCGTCACCTGATCAGGGGCCCCCGGCTTGCCTGTGGCCCGAACGAATGACATTGCCGGCTTCGCGCCACCGACGCCCTCGAATATGAAAGGCTGCTTGCCCTGCTCTCGCACTGCACGCGGCGCGATCTGGGCGAAGTCAGAAGTAAGAAGGGCGCGGGTAGACTGGATGGAGCGCAGTTCTTCCTGGGCTGCCTCCACGCGGCTCTGCGCCTGAAGGGTCTGAGACAGCAGGAGCACGCCGCCGCCAGCGATCAGCGAGAAGATCAGCAACGACACCAGCGCCTCAACGAGCGTGAAGCCTGCCTCCGAATGCGAGTTCTTGCTCATAACCCAGCCCCCGACATGCGGTAGGCCGAGACGGTGGCTGTGGCTGCCTCCTGGCCCGCAGCAAAGGCTGACGCCTGCATGCGCAGCGTTGCGGGATCATCGGTTGCGGCGACATCGAGGCGCCAACGCCAGCTGCGCCCGCCCAGTTCCGTCTGGCCTTCGCGCAATCCCACTGGCGGCGGCGTTCGCAGCGCCATTGCGTCGGTCAGCTGGTTTTCGGCGACGATGCTTGCCAGGGCGCGCGTTTCAACCCGCGCATAGCTTTCAATCGATTGTGTCTGCATGCTTATCAGACCGACGCCCGCCAGCGCGAACACGAACAGCGCAACAAGCGTCTCGACGACGGTGAAGCCGCTTTCCTTGTGGGAGGGATCAGCCGGCGCGGTCGACACGAATCTCTCCCGCTTCATCGATGGCGACGCGCCAGGCCAGACCGGATTCGCCAAATATGAGGCGCATAGCCGAGGCGCCGCCAAGCGGATCGAATTCGGCAAGACGGCTTGTCTCGCCGTCCTCCTCAGTCGTCGTGGGCGCCTCGATACGCGGCGCCGCCTTGCCCGGCCATGGCTGGAAGCCAAGCGGTGCGGGCGTATCCATGCGTATCCAGCCATCTTCCTCCCGGCGTTCGAAGTGATAGCCCTCCGGCGCCGCCACCAGCGCGATCTGGCGGTTCATCAGCACGCTCTGATCGCTCGCCAGTTTAAGCCGGGCCGCAAGCCGATCGATTTCACTGTGCAGTCGCGTATCAGCGCCCGGCGCGGCCAGCATGACCGCGCTTGCAAGCAGCCCGATCACGGCCAGCGTCACCATCATCTCGACCAGTGTGAAACCGGTGTCGCGACGCGCGCTATTTGGTGGCGGAGATATCCGCATCGAGCCCCTCACCGCCGATCTTGCCATCCGCGCCCATGGAATAGAGATCAAACGGACCAGCTTCGCCCGGCGTGATGTATTGATAGGGGCGGTTCCAGGGGTCGTTCGGAAGGCGGCGGATGAAGGGGTCGCGCTTTGCGCCGAGCGCAGTCGCAGGATCGACAAGTGACTGCAATCCCTCTTCCATCGTGGGATAGCGTGCGGCTTCGAGATGGAAAAGCGTCAGCGCCTGATCAATCGATGCGATGTCGGCCTTGGCCTTTTCCACGCGTGCCTTGTCCTGGCTCGGCAGGACGTTGATGGCCACGATCGCCGTGATGAGGCCGATGATCAGGATCACCACCATCATCTCGACAAGCGTGACCCCCGCTTCGGGATGGAGCTTGCTGGCAGGCATACGTTTCACGACGGTACTCCTTTAGCCCGCAGCCAGCTGGTTCAGCTGCAGGATAGGCAACATGATGGCGAGAACAATGCCCGCAACCATCGCACCCATGAGGATGATGATGGCGGGTTCGATCAGGCTGAGCGCGGTCTGGATAAAGCCTTCGAATTCCTGGTCGAGATGGTCGGAAGCCTTTTCCAGCATGTCCGGCAGCTCGCCCGAATTTTCACCGCCGACTGTCATGTAGATGACCATGGGCGGGACATAGCCGCTCTGACGCATAGCGTGTGAGAACGGCTCACCTTCCTGGATGCGCGCCGCCATCTGGTCTGCGGCGCGGGCAAAGGCGCGGTTGGAGGCCGCATCACGCGATGCACGGACCGCTTCCAGAACGGGGAGTCCGCTTGCGGTTAGTGTTGCAACAGAGCGGACGAAGCGGCTGCAACTGACAATACGGATCCAACGACCCAGCAACGGCGCACGCAGGAGAGCCGCATCCCAGGCGAGATGGATATGCGGTTGGCGTAGCGCGGTGCGGGCGGCAATCACGGCGCCGCAGATCGTCAGCAGGATCAGTGGCCAGAAGCGTGACAGGATGTCGGAGACAACGATCAGCACATTCGTGATGAAGGGAAGCTGGCCGTGGAACGACCTGAACTGTTCGATCAGCGTCGGAATGACGAAGATCATCAGGCAGCCGACAACCGTGATCGCCACAAGGCTCAGCGCAATCGGGTAGACCAAGGCGGTCGTGATCTTAGCATGGAGGCCCTGCTCCCGCTGCAGGTAGTTGGCAAGACGGTTCAGCACCGGGCCGAGATTGCCGGACCGCTCACCACCAGCGATGGCCGCGCGGTAGGCATTGGGGAAGCTTGACTTGTGGCGCCCCATGACATCGGCAAGGCGCATGCCTTCCTGGATGCCTGCGCGCATATCGGCGAGGATACGGCGGACGGTGGCGCTTTCCTGCTGGGCGGCAAGAATGCCCAGGGCTTCATCAACAGAGACGGCGGCGCCGATGAGCGTGGCGAGCTGGCGTGTAACCAGCATCCGGTCCTTGTGGCGAAGGGCGCCGCGCACCGGGCCGCGCGGCTCGTTGGCCACCTTTGGGGCCGCACGGCCGCCGGAGAGCGCAACTTCAACCGGATAGAGCTTCTTGTCTTGAAGCGCGGTGCGGACGGCGCTCTCGTCCGAGGCGTCCATGCCGCCACGGCGCTCGCGCCCGTCTGGATCGATGGCAAGGTAGGAGAAGCGGGCCATGCCTAGCCCCCCTCGCCCGCGCTGCGCAGGACATCGCTCAGCGAGGTGATGCCGGCGGCGACACATTTGAGCCCGCTGGTAACCAGGCGATCGGCGTCACGGAAGGCGTGCGCCGCCATTGCCTCTTCGGTCGCGTTGGTGTGGATCATGCGCCGGATCTCGTCATCGACGACCATGCATTCATAAAGACCGATACGGCCGACATAGCCCGTGCTGTTGCAGGTAGGGCATCCACCCGCTTCATACACGGGTCCTGCCGCGCCGATCGATTGCAGCAGCATGGCCTCGCGCTCGCCGATGACTGCCGGACGCTTGCATGCATCGCACAGACGTCGAACCAGGCGCTGGGCGAGAACGAGACGGACGGTCGAAGCTAGCAGGTAGGGCTCGATGCCCATGTCGCGCATGCGCGTCACCGCGGCTACCGCGTCATTTGTGTGGACGGTGGAAAACACGAGGTGGCCGGTCAGCGACGCCTGCACCGCGATCTGGGCCGTTTCCGCGTCACGAACCTCTCCAACCATCACCACATTGGGATCCTGGCGCAGGATGGCCTTGAGGCCGGCGGCGAAGGTCATGCCGATGCGGGCGTTGACCTGAGTCTGGCCGATGCCTTCGACGGCGTATTCAATCGGGTCTTCGACTGTAAGAATATTGCGCGTGCGGTCGTTGAGCAGGTTGAGCGCAGCATACAGTGTTGTCGTCTTGCCAGAACCCGTCGGACCGGTGACCAGAACGATGCCGTTGGGCGCACCCAGAATCGAGCGGAAGCGCGCAAGAATGGCCGGCGACATCCCGAGCGAGTCGAGACTGCGCAGATTCTGGTCCTTGTCGAGGATACGCATCACGACGCGCTCGCCATGATGCGAGGGGAGCGTCGAGACGCGCACGTCCACGCCGCGTCCGCCGAGCGAAAGCGAGATACGCCCATCCTGCGGCAGGCGCTTCTCGGCGATGTCGAGACGCGCCATCACCTTGATGCGCGAGACAAGACGCGCCTTTGCCTTGCCTGGGACGCGCAGCACTTCGCGAAGTACGCCGTCGACGCGCAGCCTTACCGTCACGCTGTTCTCGAACGGTTCGATGTGAATGTCGGAGGCGCCCTGCGTGATTGCCTCGGAAATCAGGCCATTGATGAGGCGTATGACGGGCGCATCGTCCTGGCTGTCGAGCAGGTCGGATGTGGCGCCGGCTTCCTCGGAGAGCGCATCGAGTGACGTTTCGGCACTAAGACCCGTCGCGATACGGCGGGTCGCTTCCTGAGTGACGGCGTATCGCTGGGACAGAGCCGCATCGAACGCCACCGAGTCGAGTTGGACGACTTCGAACGGTCCGCCGAGGGCGCGGCGCACTTCCACAAGCGCCAGCGGATCGCCGCCCTGGCGCATGCCGACCCGCCACGGCGCGCCATCGCTG
The DNA here is from genome assembly GCA_947478925.1 of Hyphomonadaceae bacterium. Lineage (GTDB taxonomy): Bacteria > Pseudomonadota > Alphaproteobacteria > Caulobacterales > Hyphomonadaceae > UBA7672. Next base: position 8,444 of record CANJXY010000087.1, read on the forward strand.
AGCAGAACGACGCCGCGATCCCTGGCGAAAGCGTAGTCGAGCGAGATGTCGCTGCCTGCTGCTGTCGCCGGCCCGGTCATGGCTATTTCGGCGCCTCTGGGGCAGCAACCACGGGTGCGGGCGGCGGCACGGACAGCGCCTTTCCGGGGGTTATGAAGTCGCGTTCAACCTTGGCGCGCATGGCGGGATCGAGGCCGTCGAAACCTTGCACGGCCTGATACTGGCGAAGTGTGACTTCGCGCGCCTGTTCCGGGGTGTTCACAATGGTGGGACGAAGGAAGACCATGAGGTTGGTGCGCTTGCGCGACTCGCTCTTGGAACCGAACAGGCCGCCAACCAGCGGAATATCGCGCAGGCCGGGGATTCCGTTGTCCGTCTTCTGCACGTCTTCCTGAATGAGGCCGCCGAGTACGATGATCTGGCCGGCATCGACCTGAACAACAGTGTTGATCTCGCGCTTGTTCGTAATGAGGTCGGTGGAGGTGGTGTTGATAGGTCCAAAGATACTGGAGACTTCCTGACGAATGGTCAGGCGGATCGCTCCGCCCTCGCTGATTTGCGGCGTCACTTCGAGTTGAACACCGACGTCTTCGCGTTGGATCGTCCGGAACGGGTTCGCGTTCGCCGAACCGAGCGCCTCACCTGTGGTGATCGGTATCTGCTGGCCCACCATCAGCGAGGCTTTTTCATTATCGAGCGTCATCACCGATGGCGTCGACAGTACATTACTATCACGATCCTGCTTCAGCGCGTTGACGATGAGGCCGAGGATCGCACCATCGTCACGCTGACCGCCAACGCCGAACAAACCCCCATTGGCGCCAATCAACGCTGACACAGCGGCCTGCTGCAGTTGAGCGAGTGCGGGGTTGGTATCCGTGTCGGTTTTGCCGGTCAGCAGCGCGCCCGTTACGGCAAGCAGGTTGGGCGCCGAGTTGGCGTAGTTGGTTGAGAGGAAGGGAACAGCGTTCTCTTTCCCGCCCGCCATGAGGAATTGCACGCCGAGTTCCTGCGCCGCTGTGTCGGACACTTCTACGATCACGGCTTCGACGTTGACCTGCTGGCGGCGCTTATCGAGCGAGCTGACCACCTGTGCGAGGGCTTCCTGAACATCAGGCTCGGCGCTGATGATCAGGGAGTTGGTCGCCCTGTGCGCGGCGATGTTGGCGCGGCGGTTCGCGGCGGGTGCGCCATCGGCGCCGGCAGGACCTTCCATCGAGGCGGAGATCTGCTGGAGAATAGGCACGACTTCTTCGGCGACGGCGTAGGTCAGCGGTATGACGCTGACGCCGCGCCGAAAATCAGCCTGGACGTCGAGATCCTGCAACAACGGCGCGTAACGATCGAGCAAGGCAGGCTCACCGCGCAGGACGATGCTATTGCTTGCCTGAAGCGGCACGATCTGGATCGCAGTCGCCCCATCTGCAGTCAGCACGCTCTGCAGGGCGCGCGCCATTTCCGAAGCGGAGGTGTTGTTGAGACGGATCGTGCGCAGCGCCGTGCTATCGCGATCCAGCTCGGAAATCACGTTACGAAGGCGCACCAGGGTCGAACCGTAGTCGACCACGATCAGCGAATTGCCCCGGCGGACGGATGTCGCCGCACCGCGTGCCGAGAGGATTGGCCGAATGGCGTTGGCGACACTGTCGGAGTCGGCATACTTCAGCTGGAAGACCTGGGTGACGTAGCGGTCGTTTTCCATGCCGACCCCGGCCGAGGATGGCTCGCGGGCAGCGACTTCGTCCGGTATGATCCGATATGTGTTGGCGCCCGCCGGCGTGGCGATGAAGCCATTGGCGCGCAGCGTGGAGAGGAATACCTCGAACAGTTCATTGGGCGACAGGGCGCGGGAGGCGATGACCGTAACCTTCCCAGCGACGCGCGGATCGATGATGAAAGTGCGTCCGCTGACGTTCGCGACGTCTTCGATGAAAGCGCGGATATCAACTTCCCGCAAAGCGACGGAGCTGTCCGTGATCTGCGCAACAGCGTTAGATGGAACGAGATTCGCGCCCGCCATGCCGAGCATGGCGGCCAGCATAAGGCGCGCAGAAGATTTCATGGGGAAATACCACTCGACAACGACAGCCGCACGCGCTCACCCGACGCTCGCTCGGTAACGAGCGTGACGGGTCCCCGCGCGGCGGAAAGCAATTTTGTCTGACCATCATTTGGCCCCACGCCATTGACGGACAGAATGAGATCGCCGGCATGCACGCCAGCCTCGGGCAAGGCCGACGCCGCACGCCAGCCATAGGGCACGCCGGCGCGCAGTTCGACCTGTCCCGCCGTCGACATCAGCCAGTTCGCGGTATTGCTGCTCGCACCGATGGGCAGCGAAACGGCCTTGGCTTGCCCGTCGGTTGCAACGGCGGCAACCTGCACTGGCTGGCCGGCCGGCATGTCTTGCGGGACGCCAAGCAAGGCCAGGGCGAGAGAAGGACCGCGCGTCGTCGGGCGCTCAAGCGCCAACGACTCGCGCTGATCGCCGATCGAGACGACGATATGGTTCGCGGCGACTTCCTCGAGGCGCACACCCTGGGCAATCTCGTAGCCGACAAGAAAGGAACGCTGCGCACCATCCCCGAGAATGAGGACTGCCCCGCTCTGCTCCGACTTCGGCGACATGCGCAAGCCTACAAGGCGAATACCGCTGATGTCAGCGCGCGGCGCCTGGTCGCCGGCATCCACATCTCCGAACGGCGCGAAGGGCGAGCTGGACCCGGTCGCCGTCTCAACGGCGCCAGGAACAGGCCCGTCCCCACGACTAATTGGAAAGGCAGGGGTATCGGGCGAAGCAACCCGCCAACCGATCTGCGCGCACCCGATCGCTACGCCAGCCAGAAGAACCGCCTCTGCGCCGGGCCTTATCAGGCCGGCTGCGCCTCCGCCCCAGCGAGCGGCAAGCGAACGGCGGGCGGTCCATGATGGTTTCATGACGGTTTGCGAGCCCTCGCCTTCACCCACCCAAGCGGACCCGCGCTGCTATCCCGCGCTGTATCCACCAAGGCTTCGCGACATCAACATGACAATTGCGAAGCCTGTGTGACAGTCAGCCCAACTAAATCCGGCGTCGGGCTGACTGTGCAAACAGACCACACTTCTCAGAACTTGGCCGTAAGGCTGGCCGAGAAGCTGCGTCCACGTTCGTAGGTGTTGGCGTCCGTCGTGCCGGCTGCCGATACCTGGTATTCCACATGATCCTCATTGAGCAGGTTGCGCCCACTCAGGCCGAGCGTCACGACATTGCCCAGCAGGTTGAGATCCTGATGGTAGACAAGGTCGATATTCACGCCCGGCTTCTCGATGATGGACGGAATGCCGCCCAGACCGCGCCGCGAAATGCGCTCATCGACCCAGCCGACGATCAGTGTCAGCTGCGTGTCCAGCGTTTCGAAGCCGAACTCCATGTTGGCGATGTTCTCGGGCGTGCCTTGCAGTTGGGTTCCATCGAGCTGAAAGCGCGAGGCGGGAACGTTTACAAGGTTCGGCAGCTGCGTGACATCGACGACGAGCTCGTTCGTACCGTTCACTTCCGATTTCGTGTAGGTGTAGTTCACGCCAAAGAGCCACTCTTCGCCATCCAGGAATGGCAACAAGTCGAATGGCATCTCAAACCGCGTACGGAATTCTGCTTCGATACCCGAAAGCGTGGCTTCAGGCGCGTTCAGGAATTGCGTCGTGGTGTCGCCGCTGGTGTTGGCGCTGATCACTTCCTCGATCGGACGTTCGATCTTTTTGTAGAAGCCGCTCAGCGTCGCATACTGCTGGTCGCCGAAATACCATTCGAGACGCGTGTCGAAGTTGTCGAACTTGCTGTCCTGCAGGAACGGGTTACCGCGATAGATGCGATCGGTCTCCGGGTCGACGTAGGCCGAGAACGCCAGTTCGCGGAACTGCGGCCGGGCGATCGTCTGCGAGTACGCAAAGCGCGCCTGCAGGTCGTCCGCGAAGTTCCAGGTCAGCGTGGCGGACGGCAGCCAGTAGGACTCAGCCAGTGCCGTCGCCGGAGCGCGCGTCGCTTCGCCAAGCGTGTTGAAGGTCCGCACGATTTCCGACCCGTCTTCGTAGCGTGTGCCGACATTGACGTGAACCAGCGGCAGGACATCGACGTCCGCCATCGCGTAAGCGGCCCACTGCGTCATCCGCGCCTTGTAGCTGCTGTCCGGTGTTGTGATCTCGGTCAGCACGAAGCCATCGGCGCGGATATTGTCAGGCGAGAACAGGTAGTCCACCCGTGCCGCGAGGCTGCATGCGGTCGCGGGATTGTCGCGAGGCGTTTCGCAGCCCGCGGCGAGCTGGGCTGGGAACGGAGCGTCAAAGGTGAAAGCGCGCTGATTGTATTGACGAACCGAGTTCGAGTATTCCACGCCAGCCGAGAAAATCGCCTTGCGAGCGTCGTCAATATCAAACGTATAGCTACCATCGACGCCGCCGCTGGCGATCTGGTCGGTCAGATCGGAGAAGCTCGTGCCATTGTCCTGCGTTGCGCCCGCGTCATAGATGAACGGGAATAGCGGGGTCCGGATATAGTTCACGAACCGCTCGTAAGGCGCATCGCGCGTTGATTGCGCGAAGGCCGTACGCCAGTTCAGTTTGAATGCATCGATCTCGTGCTCGCCCGTCACCTGGAATGAAGCGAGTTCACGCTCATACCAGGACGTCGATTCCGAATGCACAGGAGGCGTGCCGGCGCGGTTGGCGTCGAACGCGTTCTCGCCGATCTGGGCCTTCTTCGTCGTGCTGTGGACATAGAAACCCGTGGTCGTGATCTGGTTGGTGTCCCACGAAAGTCCGGCGCTGCCGAA
>CANJXY010000088.1 GCA_947478925.1 Hyphomonadaceae bacterium
GACGCGGCCGCACATGTCACTGTGCGGCCGCTTTTCATTTGAGCCTGACGATCAGGACTTGCGTTGGTCCCCAGACTTCCCGCGTTCCTGCTCGGCATTCGCCTCGGTCACCTGGCGAACGATCTCGTTCTCCAGCTGTTGCGAGGTCACGAAGTCCTTGCTCACGGAATAGAGCCCCTTCACGAAGGCCGAGTCCCAGGCGGTCCAGCCCGTCATCGGCGGCTCGCCGCCAACCGGTCCGTCAAACACGTTCAGGATCGAATCATACCCTCCGGCATCGACATCGGCCTGTATCTGCGTAAGGGCGATCATCGCGATGTAATCGGCGACAGCGCCAAACGAAACGCCATCCGTCTTCGAGGTGTCGACAATCGCGATGATGCGATTGAACTCCTGGTGGGTGGAAGCGCCAAGACGGCTCGCATTGTTCACCCGTGCAACCTGGGCGCCGTTGAACCCGCCGCCATTGGCCACGGTGGCAACGCTGTCACCAAGAACCTGGCCGCGATCCGTGACGGTCTGCGAGACGTGCCACCAGCGCACCGGCTTGTCGTTATTCTTGAATGCCGCCAGCGCAGTCTTGCCAAGGCTGTTGCCCGCGTCGAACGCATCGCCGAACAGCTTCTTGTTCTGCTGCACGAAGGTCGGTGTGAATTGCTGTCCGTCTTCCGTGACGACGATCAGCACATTAGCCTTGCAGCCCGGCTCGCCAACCTTCAGATCGAGGCTGATCGCCCGCATCGCGATACGGTCGAGCATCGCTTGCGAAGCTTCCGGCTTCAGCCCGACGACGCCGGGGCAGACCTTGTCTTCCCAGCGTGACAGCTGACCGAGCTTGCCTGGCTCCATGAGTTCGCGAACGAAATCGCGCATGCGCTCGGGCTGGATACCGGTGATGGTGATCCGGTCATTGCCTTCAGCGCTGTCTGGCGTGGGGGTCTGCGCCATGGCTGGCGCAACATAAAGAGCGCCGGCAAGGAGGCCGACGGCAAGTTTCGAGGGAATCCGTATCATCGCTTCTGTCTCTTTTTGTTTATGACGACTAACACGCTGATCCCGTCTCTGATTACCATGTTTGCCGGTCAGAGACGAGCCCATAAGCAGATTCTGACTGCGCCAACCTTATGCCCAACAACCAGTCGGCCTTGGCCAAAGGGAGAATATGCGCTACCTGATCAATATCCACTGATGTACAACCAGTTGTACAGTTGAGTGGCGCTTCTGTCAAGGCATCGTCGTTGTCGATGCGAACTGTGCAGCAGTGGCCACCCCCAGTGGGGATAGGCGTGGGCATGAAGGGAAGGTTGGCTCGACTTGGCTGATTTCGCAGACGAACTCGGAGTGGGGTACATGAACCTGGTCGTGAGGCGCGTAGGTCAGCGCATCGCGGCGGCGGGCGACGCCTATATGCGTCAGACGGGCGTCTCCACGACAGCTACCTCGACTGCCATTCTGGCCTATGTCGCGCGTCACGAGAACGCCGCGATCGCCGATATCGCCCAGGCTCTGGGATACTCCCATCAGGCGGTCGCCAAAGCCGTGGAGGCGATGGAAAAGGCGGGGCTGATGCAGAGCAGCGCCAGCAGGGAGGATCTTCGCAAGAAGCTCGTCGCGTTGACCCGGGAAGGGCGTCAGGACGCCGAACTCGTCGAACGCATCGCCCAGCGCGCGGCTATCGTGTTCGACGAGGTCTTCGCCGAGATCGGGGTGGACGTCTTCAAAGCGCTCCGGTCGTTTGAAGACGCACTGGACCGCAGGCCGCTGGTTGGACGGTTGCTGGAACACGAAACAGGCGACAAGCGGAGCCGTTCCCGCACGAAGAAGACCTAGCCCGACCAATCTGGTCGCCAGACAGGATCGATCCTGTTCCGCCATCCGCTCACCGCGTCTGCACGAGATGTGGCTCCGTCAATCGCTCCGTTTTTGTGCAGCTGACGGATTCTCCAAAAAACTGGAAAAAAGGGCGCCGCGACTGCCTCCAGCCCGGGACAATGTCCAGAGGTCCAGACAAAAATTTCATCCTTCCGTCCTAACACTTGCGAGCGTACCAGCCGCGCCCGTTCGGGACCGGAAGACGGTTCGCGGCAGAAGGCACACATGATGAGCGATGCTTCCTCTGTTGGCGGCGCAGCTCACCTAGCGGGGGACAAGCCGGGAACCGCAAGGTTCTGGGCGCTCGCGTTGGGGTCTGTCGGGGTCGTGTTTGGCGACATCGGCACCAGCCCGCTCTACGCGTTCAAGGAATCGATCCACCACATGAACGTCGCCCGCGGCGGCGCTCTTGTTCCCGAGGATGTGCTCGGCGTCATCTCCCTCATGGTCTGGTCGCTCATCGTGGTCGTCACGATGAAATATGTGCTGTTGCTGACGCGGCTCGACAACCGTGGCGAGGGCGGCACGCTCTCTCTCATGGCGCTGGTCCAGCGCATGGTCGGCCGGCGTACGCCGCTTCTATTTCTGGTCGCGATCTGCAGCGCCGGCATGTTCTTCGGCGACGCCCTGCTGACGCCCGCCGTCTCGGTTCTCTCGGCCGTCGAAGGTCTTGCCGTCATCCCGGAGCTGAAAGGTCATGTCGAGCCGTTCATCCTGCCCGTGGCGCTCACCCTGCTGGCTGGCCTCTTCCTGATCCAGAAGAAGGGCACGACCGTTGTCGGCCGCGTCTTCGGGCCGGTCTGCCTTGTCTGGTTCATCACGCTCGGCGCGCTTGGCATCTATCACATCATACAGGACGGCCTTGGCATCTTCTCGGCGCTGAGCCCGCACCATGCCGTGCTCTTCCTGCTGACCCACCAGATGCTCGGCTTCGTCGTGCTCGGCTCAGTCTTTCTGACCGTGACCGGCGCCGAAGCGCTCTACGCCGACATGGGCCATTTCGGACGCAAGCCGATCGCCGTGACGTGGACATGGCTGGTGCTGCCCTGCCTTGCGCTCAACTATCTTGGCCAGGGCGCCATGGTGCTGGCGCATCCGGAAACCACGGAAAACCCGTTCTTCATGATGGCCCCCGACATGCTTCAGGCGCCGCTCGTCGTCCTCGCCACCCTGGCGACGATCGTTGCAAGCCAGGCCGTCATCACCGGCGCCTTCTCGCTGACCCATCAGGCGGTGCAGCTGGGCCTGCTTCCACGCCTGCAGATCGTGAACACGTCGGCGCACGAGCACGGCCAGATCTACATGCCGCAGGTCAACTACCTGCTTCTCGCTGGCGTCGTCATTCTGGTGCTGCTGTTCAAGTCATCCTCGGCGCTGGCGTCGGCATACGGCGTCTCGGTCATTGGCGCGATGATCACCTCGTCGGTCATCGCCTTCATCGCCGTCCGGCGTGTGTGGAAGAAGCCGCTGTGGCTCGCGGCCCTGCTGATGACCCCCTTCCTGATGGTGGAGAGTGTATTCCTCGCCTCCAACCTGCTGAAGGTGCCGCAAGGCGGCTATGTGCCCCTGCTCATCGCGGGCTTCATGATGCTGGTGATGTGGACATGGACACGCGGCTCGCGCCTGCTCTCACAGCGCACGCGCAACGAGGTGACCCTGGAAGATGTAATCCGGGGGTTGGACGCAAAACTTCCGCACGTCGTCAGGGGGACCGCTGTGTTCCTCACTGCAGACCCCGACTCGGCGCCGACGGCCCTCCTTCACAACCTGAAGCACAACAAGGTCATCCACGAGAAGAATGTCGTGCTGACTGTCAGGACGGCGCAGGTGCCCTACAAGCCTGACGAGAAGAAGGTCGAGATCGAGGAGATTTCAGAACACTTCCACAAGCTGACCATGACGTTCGGTTTCATGGAAACCCCGAATGTCACCTATGGCCTGACTTTGGCGAAGAAAACCGGCCTGTCCTTCGACATCATGTCGACATCGTTTTTCCTGAGCCGGCGCACGCTGCTGGCCGACGGCACGCGCGGCATGCCCCTCTGGCAGGATCACCTCTTCATCTTCCTCAACCGCAACGCCACCAACGCCACCGAGTTCTTCCGTATCCCCACCTCCCGCGTCGTCGAACTCGGCACTCAGATCGCGATCTGACCTGCAGGCCGGCGTCACGAATGGAGTCTGGACGGTTGAGCCACCCCGCCGCGACGCCGCGGCCGGATAACACCTTGCATGGGGATACGGGATCGGCGCACGAACGTCAGGGTAAATGTCACAATCTCTTGGCCCTGCACGTGCTCTACCTTAAGGGAATGAACCCCGCGCGCTGTCTTCCAGCCCGCCGGCACACTTGAACGGGATACAGCATGAAAACCCCCCGCACCGATCTGCAGGCCAACACATACGAATTCGAGACAACGCCACTCGTGAAAGCGACGGGGTTCCGCGAATACGATGCGCGCTGGTGGTTTGGCGGCCCGCAATATCCCAAGGCGCCTGAGCTCAACTTCCTCGGCGTGCAGGCGCTGGGCCTCGGCCTGGGGACCTTGATCAGGGAAATGGGCGTCGCCCCGCGCATCGTCACCGGCCACGACTACCGCTCCTACTCGCTCTCGATCAAACAGGCGCTGACGCTGGGCCTGCTCGAAGCCGGGTTCGAGGTTCATGATATCGGTCTCGCCCTGTCGCCGATCGCCTACTACGCCCAGTTCGCGCTCGACATTCCCTGCGTCGCGAGGGTGACGGCGAGCCACAACGAGAATGGCTGGACCGGCGTCAAGATGGGCGCGAACAAACCGCTGACCTTTGGGCCCGAAGAAATGGGCCGCCTGAGAGACATCGTGCTCGGCGGCAGGTTCAATCCGCAACCCGGCGGTCGCCTGGTGCGCGTCGATGGCATGCGCGAGCGCTATATCGAAGCTGTGTCGAAGGACACCAGGTTGACGCGCAAGCTGAAAGTTGTCTGCGCCTGCGGCAATGGCGCGGCCGGCGCGTTCGCACCGGACGCCCTGCGCGCCATGGGCGCCGAAGTGATCGAGATGGACGCCAACCTCGATTACAACTTCCCGAAATACAATCCAAACCCGGAAGACCACGAGATGCTGGTCTCGATGGGCCAGGCCGTGAAGGAACATGGCGCGGACCTCTGCGTCGGTTTCGACGGCGACGGCGACCGCGTTGGCGTGGTGGACGACAAGGGCGAGGAGATCTTCGCCGACAAGATCGGCCTCTTGCTGGCGCGCGACCTGTCGAAACTGCACAAGGGCGCGACCTTCGTCGTCGATGTGAAATCGACCGGCCTCTACAAGACCGATCCGGTGCTGAAGGAAAACGGCGTCACCGTCGACTATTACAAGACCGGCCACAGCTACATCAAACGCCGCACGACCGAGCTCAACGCCCTCGCCGGCTTCGAGAAGTCGGGCCATATGTTCTTCCGCAAGCCCTATGGCTTTGGATATGACGACGCCCTCGTCGCCGCCGCCGCCGTGCTCCAGATGCTGGACCGCAACCCCGGCCGCTCGCTGTCGGACCTCAAGGCCGAACTCGGCGATGCGTGGACGTCGCTGACCATGAGCCCGCACTGCGACGACGAGAAGAAGTACGCCATCGTCGATTCTGTCGTCGCCGACTATCAGGCGCTCGGCCAGTCGGGCGGCGAAATCCTCGGCCGCAAGATCATTGATGTGAACACCGTCAACGGCGCCCGCGTCACGCTGGAAGACGGATCGTGGGTGCTGGTCCGCGCGTCATCAAACAAGCCGGAGCTCGTCGTGGTGGTTGAGTCCATGCAGGGCGAAGACGACATGCGGGCGCTTTTCCGCAGTGAAGTGAAGCCGCGCCTCGCCAAGTTCTCCGAGGTCGGCAGCTACAACCAGGAAATCTGAGGTCCGCTGCACGCGGAACCGGGCGCCTTGTTTTAATTGTCAAAATGATCGGGCTGTGCTCCGGGTTGAATGCCGTGACCACGCGCTAGGCACAATTTGCCCAGCCAAAGCAGCCGTTTAACCGGCCGTTAACCGGGGCCCCTGCCAATTGGTTAACTGGAGGCGTCCGCCTGTAGGATGCCCCCGCGTAGTGATTCGGCCCCGGCGGGACGAGACGACCATGGACATGAACATGACCCAGCCGCTTGTGCTGCTTGTTGCAGGCGCTGCAGCGTTTGGCATTGCGGCCCTGCTCTGGGCGCTGCGCATTTCGGACGGCGCACGCGGCGCTGCCCGCAAGTATCGCGAACAGGAACAGAAGGTGCGCGAACAACTGGCGCGCGCCGAGAGCGTGTTCGGCGCCCACCCCGGCGTGATCATGGTGTGGGAAGACGCCGAAAAGCCTGAGGGTCAGCCACGTCCCAAACAGTCCGAATGGGGCATGCCAAACCTTTACGGGTCGCCCGTCGCCCTGATGGGCATTCTCCGTTTCGCCGACGATGGCACCTCGGAAGATCCGGGCGAACGCATCCTCGAAGGCCTCGCCGATCTCGAAGCGCGCGATGGCGCAGGCCAGGACACCACCCTGCGCGAACGCCTGAAGCAGCTGCGCAAGGATGGTGCGCCTTTCTCGCTGACTATCATCGGCCCCTCGGGCCGCTTCCTCGAAGCTGATGGCCGCACCGCCGGCGCCCGCGCCGTGCTCTGGCTCACCGACACGACCATCAAGGGTCTCGAAGAGTCGGGCGCCCGCGCCCGCATCGAGGAAGCCCGCGCCGCAGTTGCGCGCGATCCGATGGCGTTCCTCGAAATGCTGGGCAAAGCGCCCTTCCCTGCCTGGCGCATGAGCGGCGCCGGCAAGCTGCAATGGGCCAACCGCGCCTATCTCAAGGCTGTCGGCGCGCCGGGCATCGACCATGTGCTCGACCGTCAGATCCTGCTTGATCAGCATGTGACGACGCAGGCGCAGAAGACGATCAACGCCAATGCCGAAACTGACGAGACACGCCATATCGTGGTTGATGGCGAGCGCCGCGCGATGCGCGTGAAGATGTTCCCGCTATCCGGCGGCCTCGGCGGCATGGCCTTCGACATCACCGAGCAGGAAAACGCACGCGAGACCCTGGAGAAGAACTCCAAGGCGCATGACGACACACTCAACCACGTCGCCGACGGCGTCGCCATCTTCGGACCCGACCGCAAGCTGATCTTCAACAACCGCGCCTTCCAGGCAATGTGGGATCTCGATCCGGCCGAGCTGCTCAACAAGCCCGATCACGGCTCGCTGCTCGACCGCCTGCGCGAGCGTCGCAAGCTGCCGGCCCAGCCGGACTTCGGCAAATGGCGCCGCGACGAGCTGGCCTATTATCAGGGCGAGAAAGTCGATTTCACCGAGAACCTCTGGAACCTGCCCGACGGCCGCATCATCCGCGTGACACGCCAGCGCCATCCGCTCGGCGGCGCGCTGCTGTTGTTCAAGGACATCACCGACGAAGTGACGCTGAAGGCCGAGTTCAACCGTCTGATCAATGTCCAGAAGGCGACGCTTGATCACCTGCGCGAAGCGGTGGTGGTGTTCAGCGCCGATGGCCGCCTGCGCCTTCACAACGACGCTTTCGCCGAGCTGTGGGAATTGCAGCGTGAGAGCCTGAATGACAGTCCGGACTTCGATGCCGTCGTCGGCAACTGCGCCCGCATCTTCCACGACCGCAATGTGTGGGCGACGATCCGCAGCCGCGTGACCAACCCCTCGCCCGATTATCGCCAGCCGGCGCAGGGCGTGATGCGGACCTCCAACGACCGGACCATCACCTGGATCACCCAGCCGCTACCCAACGGCGCAACACTGGTGGCCTTCATGGATGTGACTGCCGCACGCAAGGTGGAACAGGCGCTGAAGGACAAGAACGAAGCCCTGCAGGCCGCCGACAAGCTGAAGAACGAGTTCGTCCAGAACGTCAGCTACCAGCTGCGTTCCCCGCTCACGACCATCCTGGGTTATGCCGAATTGCTGGAGAGCGAGATGCCGGGGCCCCTCAGCGACAAGCAGCGCGTCCAGGTCGACTCGATACTTTCCGCGGCCGATCACCTCTCCAAGGTCATCGACAACATCCTCGACCTCGCCATGATCGAAGCCGGCAAGATGGAACTGGAGCTGTCCAGCTTCTCCCTGCGCGCAGCCATGGAAAGCGCTGTCGACCTGGTGGTCTCCTCCGCCCAGAACACCAAAGTGCGCGTCGAGATCCTGTGCGACGATCGTATCGGCAACATCCACGCCGACGAACGCCGCATCAAGCAGGTTCTGTTCAACCTTCTGAGCAATGCACTGCGCTTTACCGGCGCTGGCGGCCATATCAAGATCGAAGCCTCCAAGCCGGTGCCGAACGAGAACATCATCCGCCTTGCCGTCTCCGACAACGGACGCGGGATTGCGGCCGAGCGCCAGTCGAGCGTGTTCGATAGCTTTACCTCTGGCGACACACGCGGCGCCGGGCTCGGCCTGGCGCTGGTGCGCTCCTTCGTCGAACTGCATGGCGGGGATGTGAAGATCAAATCCGCGCCGGGAACCGGCACGTCGGTCATCTGCCAGCTGCCGGAGACGGCTGCGCCGAAGACCGCCCGCGCAGAGCTTGAGCTTGGACCCGAGGCAGTGGCCGCCCGCTAGCCCAGAGACACCGCCCCCCGGAAAACAGGGGCTTGTGGTGAGCGTAATGTAGCGCGAGTTTCTCCCCACGAGATCAAACATGATCCGAGGGAGGACGACCACCATGCCCAGAAAGCTTGCCCGCCTGTCGGCTATCGCGGCCGGCGCGCTCACTATCGCCGCCGGTCCATTGGTCCTGAGCCCTGCTGCCTTTGCGCAGGATCCGATCACCAAGCCGCCCGTCGCATCGATCCTGGCATGGACGCAGAAGCAGCAGCTTGAGCGCTATCCGGCGATCGAGAAGGTCTACAAGGTCGGCGCGATCAAGAAGGGCGACAAGGTCTACGCCCTCCCCGCCGCTGCACAGCAGGTCAATCCGAAGGTGAAGATCGGCAAGACATCGTCGACCGTCGACGCCTTCATGAAGACCAACCGCGTCTCGGGCCTGATCGCCATCAAGAACGGCGAAGTGGTGCTTGAGAAATATGCGCTCGGCCGCAAGCCGACAGATCGCTGGACATCGTTCTCGGTCGCCAAGTCGGTGACATCCATTCTGATGGGTGCAGCGATCAAGGATGGTTACATCAAGTCGGAGTATGATCCCGTCACCCGCTACCTGCCTGAGCTCAAGGGCACGGCTTATGATGACGTCAGCTTGCGCCAGCTCATGACCATGACAACCGGCGTCAAATGGGACGAGACCTATTCGAACCCGAAATCCGATGTTGCACAGGCCGGCACGGCGCCCTTCAAGGGCGGTGATCCTGTCGCGAACAATCCGCTGCTGCTCTATATGAGCAAGTTGCAACGCGCAGCGCCTGCCGGCTCGGTGTGGGAGTACAAGACAGGCGAGACAGACCTTGCCGGCATCGCACTCAAGCGCGCCCTCGCACGCCAGTCGCTGTCAGAATACGCATCCGAAAAGCTCTGGAAGCCGTTCGGCATGGAGCAGGACGCGATCTGGATGCTCGACAAGGCTGGCCTCGAACGCGGCGGCTGCTGCATGAGCATGACGCTCCGCGACTATGCGCGCATCGGCCTGTTCATGCTGGGCGGCGGCAAGATCGATGGGAAGAGCATCCTTCCCGACGGCTACCTGACCGACGCCACCTCCAATCACGTCCCGGGCAAGCAGGCCTCGCAAGGCGCCAGCTATGGTTACTTCTGGTGGCCGATGGACGATGGCTATCGCGCGGTCGGAATCTTTGGTCAGGGCATTTATGTCTATCCGGAGGAAAACCTCGTGATTGCGATGAATTCGGCGCTGCCGAAGGCGACCGATCGCGCCCAGAGCCAGAAAATGGCAGCCTTGATCGCGGCTGTGCGCGCTGCGGCGAATGGCGGCTAGGCAGGCGAGTTTCATTGACAGGCTTGGCGAGCGCACCAATCTAGCGGGTATGATGTCGCGGCTGACCCGCATCCTGATGGCGCTCGTCACAGCCTTTGTCTTCACCGGACAGATGGAGGCGGCCGCGCAGCATTGCGCGCAGCTGGCTAAAGCCGCAGCAAGTGACGTCGTCGTGGCCGCGACAGAGACTGAAGGTCCGCCCTGTCATGAAGCGACGGCGGCAGCGCACGCTGCGATGAGCCATGATCACGATGCCTCAAATCATGGCGCAGCGGATCATTCCGGACATGGCGCAAATCACTCAAATGCTCCGCCGCATTGCGCGTGCATTGCCGCTTTGACCGGCTGGATCGACGTGACCGGCGCCGCGACCAGCACGCGTGTCGAGACGTATGCATGGCTCGCTCCGTCCGAGATGAACTTCGCATCGAGCAAGCCCGATCCGGATCTTCGTCCGCCCCGCGCCTGATCCGAACGCCCTTGAACCTGCCAGCCGGCAAGACGGCTGGCCGCATTCGGCTTTCAGATCAGGATAGCCTCCTCATGACACGTTACGCTCTGATCGCATCCGCGATCATTCTCGCGCCATCAGCAATGGCGCAGGCAACAGACCATTCCTCACACGACCACTCTGCGCATACTGACCACCCTGCGCCTGTGGAGACGCCACCCACAGACGTGCACGCCGACCATGAGGGCATGGATCATTCGCAGCACACAATGAGTGGCGATGCGACGGCAGAACACGAGATGTCTGGCGCGCTTGGAAGCTATGCCATACCGCGCGAGGCCAGCGGCACGAGCTGGCGACCCGAAGCCGCGCCGCACCAGATGCTGATGACGTCAGCCGGCGACTGGATGCTGATGGGACATGCGACACTCGACATGGTCTACACATCGCAAAGCGGCCCACGCGGCGATGACAAGGCCTTTCTCGCGGGCATGGTGATGGGCACGGCGCAGCGTCGTTTTGACTCTGGCGATGTGCTGCAGTTCCGCGGCGCGCTGAGCCCGGACCCGCTGATGGGCAGGCGCGGGTATCCGCTGTTGCTGGCGGCAGGCGAGACCGCTGACGGCGTTGATACGCTGGTCGACCGACAGCATCCGCATGATTTCGTGATGGAGCTGTCAGCCAGCTATTCGCACCAGCTGGGCAATGGCCAGAGTGTGTTCGTCTATGGCGGCCTGCCGGGCGAACCGGCCTTCGGTCCGCCAGCCTTCATGCACCGACCCGCCTCTGAGGTGAACCCGGAAGCGCCGATCACACACCACTGGATGGACTCGACCCACATCACGTTTGGCGTGCTGACGGCTGGCTACGTGAATGGCGACGTGAAGATCGAGGCCTCGCGCTTTCGTGGCCGGGAGCCGGATCAACATCGCTATGACATCGAGACCGGCAGCCTGGATTCGACCGCCGTGCGCTTGTCATGGAATCCAGGACCGAACTGGGCGCTCCAGGCCAGCTGGGCCGACGTGACGAGCCCCGAACAGCTGGAACCCGACGTCGACGTCACGAAATGGTCAGCCAGCGCGCTCTACACGCGGGCGATCGGCGACGGCTCGCTGTCGCTGACAGGTGCGTTTGCACGCAAGGAGACCAGCGAAAACGTGACGTTGGACGCGTGGCTTGGCGAAGCTGCGTGGAAGCTGGATCCGGCCTGGACGATTTTCTCACGCGTTGAAGCGATCGAGACGGACGAGCTGGGCTTGATCCATCACGGTCCGATCGAGAAGGTGGCGCGCGCAACCCTGGGCGTGTCGCGTGACTTCCAGGTCAACGACACGGTCACGATGGTGCTGGGTGCATCAGCTACGAAAAACTGGACCAGCGATGCGCTGGCGCCGCTTTATGACGGCGATCCGACCGGCGTACTTGGCTTCGTGCGCTTCAAGATCGGCTAGCTCAGGTCTTCGGCGAGGCGACGCAAAGTCATCTCGCCGATTGCCGCATGTCGCGGATCATCAACGCCGCCGTTCTCGAACAACGTCGCGCCGAACACGATCGCCCAGCCTCGCGCACGGGCGAGCAGGGCTGGATCTGGTGCATAGTGCGCGATGGCGGCAGAGCGCGCGGAACGATGCGACAGCAGACCCCACACACTGCCGAGATCTGTAGCGGGATCTCCAGCGCAGATATCGCCCCAGTCAATCACGCCAACGAGTCGACCGTCCCGCGAGAGCACATTCTGTGCGTGCAGATCGCCATGCAGCCAGACACGATCCTCGGCGCATGGCGCGGCAAGCGCCTCGCGCCAGGCGCTCAGTACGGACGGTGTGACGACGTCCGATGCTTGAGCCAGCCGGTCGAGGCACGCGCTGACGCGCTCACGACGGGCCTCAAGCGGCACGCCGCGATAGGGATTTTCCGGCGCCTCGGCCGACGCGGGCTTGTGTACTGCGCGCAGGAAGGTCGCAAGCATTTCGCCCTGCCCCGCGCCGAGCGGAGCGAGATCAACAGGCGTACCCTCGATCCATGGCACAATGCTCCAGGGCCACGGATAGCCCAGACCCGGCAGGCCGGTCGCAACGGGCGCTGGCACTGACACGGCTACGCGACGCGCGACGTCAGCAAGCCAGCGCTGTTCATTTCGGATCAGCTCAAGTCCAGCGGCGCGGCGGGGCAGGCGGACGGCGAGATCATTTCCCAGACGGAACGTGTAGTTATCCCAGCCTTCGCCGGAGCAGCCGACAGGTAGCGCCGCGTACCGGGGATGCTGTTCAGCGATCAGGTCGCGGACCAACGCACCTGTTACCTCGATCTCGGCTTTCGGTGTCCCGGCCATGACGGAGTGATACGCACGGATCAGCGCCCGATCAACTTGGCGGAACCTGCGTGAAGCTCTCGACCAGCGAGCCGGAGAGCATGCGCCAGCCGTCGACGAGAACGAAGAAAATGAGCTTGAACGGCAGCGAGATTGTTACCGGCGGCAGCATCATCATGCCCATCGCCATCAGGATCGACGACACAACGAGGTCGATCACCAGGAAGGGCAGGAAGACCATGAAGCCGATCTCAAACGCGCGCTTCAGTTCCGAAATCATGAAGGCGGGGGCGAGCACCTGAAACGGCGCATCGGCTGGGCTTTGCAGATTCTGGATGTTTGCCATGTTGGCAAACAGGGCGACGTCCGCCTCGTTGGCGTGCGCGCCCATGAATTTCTGCACCGGGCCAAGCACGCGCGGGATTGCCTCCTCCAGCGTGATCGCCTCGGCCATGTAAGGCTGGATGCCCGCTTCATAGGACTGGAGAAAGGTCGGCGTCATCACGAAGGCGGTGAGGAACAGGGATAGCGAGATGATCACCGAGTTGGGCGGTGCGTTCTGCAGGCCGATCGCTGTCCGCACCAGCGAGAGCACGACGACGATCCGGACGAACGACGTCGTCATGACCAGGATGGAGGGCGCC
>CANJXY010000089.1 GCA_947478925.1 Hyphomonadaceae bacterium
TGAACATGAAGTCCTCCCTGCCAACGCTCTCACGGCGCCGGATTCGTATTTCCGGTATCAAGCAAATCGGAAAACGAGCGCCGCGTAAACAACTGACGCAGCGGTGGCGATCCAGAGCGTAAGTTCTTTTGGGGCAAGACCAATCCAGGCGAGGTGGATAAAGGCTGCCCCGAGCAGGCTCAGAAAGAAGCGATCGCCGCGCTGGGTGGCTACACCAAGGACGCCGATGCGCGGCTCGTTGTTGGGGGCAAGCTTCGTAAGGACGCCGAGTGTCACAAGCGCAAGAGCGATAAAGCCGAAGAACAGTCCGGTCGGCAGGGTCCAGCCCATCCAGGCGAAGATCATGGCGTCTTGCTCCGCAGCATCCTGGCGCCCGTTGTCTGCAGGTAGATGCCCGCACCCATCGCGGCGACGCCAGCAGCTGCGCAGATGACCGCACCGGTGCGCTGGCCAAGGAAATAGAAGACCATGGCGAGCCCGCCGCCGAACACCATCCCAAGCATGACCACGGCCAGCCCGGTCATGAACCGGGTCTGGCCTTTCTTCAGGCGGTCAGCTTCGGGTTTGGACGCAGCGACAGGCTCAACCGTCATTGCGTCAGAGCCTGCTGGCCCGGGCGTCGCGAATGGTGGTGAAACCCCACCAGAAGACGCCGCCGCCGACAAGGAGGGCCAGCCAGGCGAGGCCGCCAAGCGGTCCGCCGAGAATGCCCAGCCAGACGACTTTGAGAATGGTCGAGAGAATGATTCCAACGCCGCCCAATATTACGAGGACAGCGCCAAGCAGCGTCATCTGACGGCCTTGGGCTTCCTTGCGGGCGTTGATGGCTTCGGGGGGAGTGTATCCGTATCTGGCCATGTTTTTCTCCTGGCTCTGATTTTTTTCGCGTTTCTACTCGTATCGACGCCCCACCCCTGGTGCCGTGCCGGGGTGGTGACGAAGAAACCATAGCAGATTTGCAGGGGAGTCACAGAGGGGGCGCCCGTCTCTCCCTACCGGCCTTGCTGCAGGTGCGTCCTCACGATCTTCTTCGGCGCAACCTCGGTCCACGCATCAGTGACAAGGCTTTCGACTTCGTCCGGTTCAAGCGCTGCGACGTCGACATAGCTCCAGAGCATCGCGCCGGCGCGGTAGGGCTGGAACACGTCGGGACGCGCTTCAAAGAGAAGTTCCTGCCGTGGCTTGGGCAGTTTGAAGAGCCAGCGCGCGCTGGGAAATCCGTAGAGCACGAACGTCTTCTTGCCGACATTGAACCAGTTGCCGCCATGGTCCTGCAGCTCCACCGCGCCCGGCAGGGCGAGCGCGATGCGTCGGATATCGTCGATGGTCGCCATCACACCCTCCCGAGTGCGAACCCCTTGGCAATGTAGTTCCGCACGAACCAGATCACGATGGCGCCCGGGATCAAGGTCAGCGTGCCCGCCGCCGCAAGCACGCCCCAGTCTGTACCAGAGGCTTGGCTGAGCGCCTGCAGCCGCGTGGTAATCGGAATGACAGCCGAGCGGGCCAGCGAGTCCGCAATCAGGTATTCGACCCATGAGAACATGAAGCAGAAGAATGCCGCGACGCCGATGCCCGAGGCGATCAGCGGCATGAAGATGCGGATGAAAAAGCTCGGGAAGGAATGACCGTCGATATAGGCGGTCTCGTCGATCTCGCGCGGCACGCCGCTCATGAAGCCCTCGAGAATCCACACTGCCAGCGGCACGTTGAACAGGCAGTGCGCCAGCGCCACAGCGATGTGAGTGTCGAAAAGGCCGAAGGCCGAATAGAGTTGAAAGAACGGCAGGGTGAACACAGCCGCCGGCGCCATTCGGTTGGTGAGTAGCCAGAAGAACAGATGCTTGTCGCCGAAGAACCTGTAGCGCGAGAAGGCATAGGCAGCCGGCAACGCGACCGCCACCGAGATGACCGTGTTCAACCCGACATAGATCAGCGAGTTCGCGAAAACCGAGCGCCAGCGTTCGTCCGTGAATACCTTCATGTAGTTGTTGAGATTGAACGTCTCGGGCACGAGGGTGAAGCGCGTGGTGATCTCGACATTCGTCTTGAAGCTCATTGCGACGAGCCAATAGAGCGGCGCCATCAGGAACAGGATGTAAAGCGCAGGAACGATCCAGGCGAAGCGGGACTGTTTCACGACGCACCTCCCTGCCCGATCGGCTCGCCATCGTCGCGCGTCATGACGGTATAGAAGATCCAGCTCATCAGGAGGATGATCAGGAAGTAGATCAGAGACATGGCTGCCTTCTGGCCGAGCTCCACCGTCTGCTTGAGCTCTGTGGACAGAAAGACCGGATCACCACCCGCGATGACGGCGAAAGGTTCGGTGAAGATCATGAAACTATCCATGAACCGCAGCAGCACGGCGATTGTGAGCACGCGCGCCATCTTGGGCAGCTGTATATAACGGAACACTGACCATTTCGACGCGCCGTCGATCCGTGCGGCCTGATAGTAGGCGTCGGGGATCGAGACGAGGCCTGCGTATGCCAGCAGAGCAACGAGGCTGGTCCAGTGCCACACATCCATCAGGATCAGCGTGAACCACGCATCGATGGGATCGCCTTCGTAATTGTAGCCAATATCGCGCAGCATCACGCCCATCAGGCCGATATCGACGCGCCCGAACATCTGCCAGATCATGCCCACGACATACCACGGCACCAGCAGCGGCAGCGCCATCAGCACGAGGCAGACCGGCACGCCCCATCCCTTGCGCGGCATGTTGAGCGCAATGAGAACGCCGAGCGGAATCTCGATGGCGAGAATGCAACCGGAGAAAACGAGGTTTCGCCACAGCGCATTCCAGAACTTCTCTGAATGCAGCACTTCCCGGAACCACAGGTCGCCAACCCAATGGAATTGCGCGTTGGTGGCGACGTATTGCACCGAATAGTTGACGACGGTCATAAGCGGGATGACCGCCGTGAACGCCACGATGATAAGCATGGGCAGAACGAGGAACCAGGCCCCGTGATTGACCGGCTTCATTGTGCGCCTGCCCCCGCGACGGCGACGCGCCAGCTGTCTGCGTAAAGATGAACACCGATGGGATCGAATGCGATGTGCGGTGAAGCGGGTATCTCCTCGCCCTCGCGCAGCAGCGCAGCAATTGCCTTTCCTTCCATCGTGAGGTGCACCACGCGATAGCGGCCGGCATCCTCGACCCTCGAAACAGTTGCCGGGA
The DNA here is from genome assembly GCA_947478925.1 of Hyphomonadaceae bacterium. GTDB lineage: Bacteria > Pseudomonadota > Alphaproteobacteria > Caulobacterales > Hyphomonadaceae > UBA7672. The sequence goes on from CANJXY010000089.1 coordinate 3,191, forward strand.
TACCCTGTGCACCCAGCCTTACGAATTCCGGTCGCACGCCAAACTCCAGATTTGGCTGCCCCTCAAGACGCGGCGCAGACGCGAGCGGCACCGAATGTGCGCCCAGCTGCAAATTCGCACCGTTCAGGCTGGCGGGCACGATGTTCATGCCCGGGGAGCCGATGAAATAGCCGACAAATGTATGGCTGGGACAATCAAACAATTCCGCCGGCGTGCCGACCTGCACGATCAGACCATCATACATGACGACGACTTTTGACGCGAAAGTCAGCGCCTCAGTCTGGTCGTGCGTGACGTAGATCATCGTCGTTGCCGTGCGGCGGTGAACTTCACGCAGACTGGCGCGAAGCTGCCATTTCATGTGAGGATCGATGACGGTGAGCGGTTCGTCAAACAGGATGGCGCCGACATCGGCGCGTACGAGGCCCCGGCCAAGAGAGATCTTCTGCTTCTCGTCCGCTGTAAGACCACGGGCGCGACGGTCCGCGAGCGCTTGCAGGCCGACAATGTCGATCACTTCATCGACGCGCTTGGCGATCTCCACACGCTTCACGCCACGATTGCGCAGCGGGAAAGCGAGGTTCTCGCGCACCGTCATCGAGTCATAGACGACGGGGAACTGGAACACCTGCGCGATGTTGCGTTTCTCGGTCGGCCGGGAGGTCATATCGTCGCCGTTGAACAGCACACGCCCCTCCGTGGGTGAGACAAGACCCGAGATGATGTTGAGCAGTGAAGTCTTGCCGCAGCCCGATGGACCCAATAACGCATAGGCGCCGCCATCGTCGAACGTCTGGTTCACAAGGCGCAGCGCGTAGTCCGTTTCCGCCTGCGGGTTTGGCGCGTAGGCGTGGCGGATGTTGTCAAGATCGATGCGCGCCATGGATCAAGCCGCCTTGCGTTGCGCGGTCATCGCGCGACCATCAGCGTCGAACTGCAGAACATCGGACGGTTCAAGATAGACGCAGACCTGCTCGCCGGGCGTGAAGACCTGAACGCCATGGGTCAGCATCACCCACACCTGATCAGCATGTTTCAGGTGAACGTAGGTTTCCGAGCCGGTGATCTCGGTTGAGACGACATCAAGGGTGAATGCATGTGCCTCCGCCGTCTTGCGCTGTGGACGCAGGTGGTGCGCGCGAAACGCCAGCGTCCGCGCACCCGGATAGCGTTCGGGCTGGGGCGCCACTGCCATCGGCAACACGTTGAGCGGCGGATCGGAGAAAGTCCGGGCCGTGATCAGATCGGCTGGCTGCCGATAGACGTCCTGGCACGGCCCGAATTGCGTGACGCGGCCTTCGCTCATCGTGGCGGTCATCCCGCCAAGCAGCAGCGCCTCCAGCGGCTCGGTAGTCGCGTAGACGACGACGGAGCCGGAATCTGCAAACAGCTTCGGCAGTTCGGCGCGGAGCTCTTCCCGCAGCTTGTAGTCGAGATTGGCCAAGGGCTCGTCGAGCAGCACGAGGGATGCCTTCTTCACGATAGCCCGGGCCAGCGACACGCGCTGCTGCTGGCCGCCGGACAGCTCCAGCGGTTTCCGGTCCATGTAAGGGGTCAGGCGCAGCAATTCGGCCGCACGGTCCACTTCGCGGTCAATCTCGGCTTTTGGCAGGCGCCGCACCTTCAGTGGCGAGGCGATGTTCTCACGCACCGTCCAGCCGGGGTAGTTGATGAACTGCTGGTACACCATCGCGACATTGCGCTTAGCGACCGCCTTGCCCGTCACGATGGCGCCATCGAACCCGATCGACCCCGCTCCCGGCCGGTCGAGGCCAGCCATAACGCGCATGAGGCTCGTCTTGCCGGCGCGGGCAGGTCCCAGCAGCACATTCATCATGCCGGGCGCCAGCCGCAAGGTTATGCCCGCGAGGTGATCGACGCCCGCAACACGCCGCGACACCTCCTTCAATTCCAGCATGCGTTGAGACCCGTGACCGCCCAGATTTGGCAGGCAGTAACACCGTGAACCCTTGTTACGTCAAACGCCTGCACGCGGTCTGCGCACGCACCAGGCTCGCTACGTCAATTTGAGAGTTTTCCCTAGCAGCCATAGCGTTAAGTGCACCGAGGTTGCGCTACGTCCTTTCGGCTTTGCCGTTCAGACAGACCGTTGAAGGAGCCCCCGGATCGCGCGGGCAGCGCTCGCAAAGAATTTTTGCGACAATTGCCCGGCGATGCGTCTTTCGTACAACCAGCGCGGGAAGCCTGATTTTATTGCGGTTGCGAGATGCGGCAATTTATATTTACGCGAGGTCATGCCGTATAGGCAGTCTGAGCAGCCCGTCGATATATCTCGCAAGCGCAAAAAACCTAGCTCCCTCTCGATGTAGGAGTACGGGACGTTTCTAGGTTTACGTTTGGTTGACCTCTCAAATTGATGAGGCCAAGAATAATCGCAAGAGTCGCCAAAACAGACTCAACACGGGGAGGTTACTACCATGAAGTTCACGCTCCGCGGCGCATCCGGCGCTGCGCTTTTGTTTGGTCTGGCTGGAGCATTTCCCGCCTGGGCTCAAGACACGGTTCCGACCGGACCGCAGTCAGCCGCAGCAGAGGACACCAAGGAAGGTGGCGACAGAGTCATCGTTACGGGATCGCTGATTGCCGGTACGCCGGAAGACTCAGCTCTGCCGGTCGAGGTTTTCACGAACGAAGATCTTGAAGAGCAAGGCGCGCCAACGGCGCTCGAATTCGCCAAGAACCTGACCATTTCGGGCTTCACGCAAGGCGAAGCGAACTTCCAGGGTGGCTCTGCCCCGGGCGCGGTCAGCTTCAACCTTCGTGGCATCGGCGCTGAAAAGACACTGACGCTGCTGAACGGCCGCCGCGTTGCGGAAAATACGTCCTTCATCCCGAGCGCAGCGCTTGCCCGAACCGAACTGCTGAAAGATGGCGCGGCGGTGACCTACGGCGCTGACGCCGTCGGCGGCGTTGTTAACTTCATCACGCGCGACAACTTTGTCGGCCTCGAGGCCAACGCGACCTACAAGATGATCGACGGGTCCGACGGCGACTACACCGCGAGCATCCTGGGCGGCGCAGGCGACGACGAAACGAACTTCCTCTGGTCGGTAGAGTACGAACATCGCTCGCCGCTGACGCCCGACAAGCGCGACTGGGCCCAGCTGCCGTTCACGACCAACCTGTCGCCGTGGTCTGCCCTCTCGAACATCGGCGTTTATACCCCACGTGGCGCGCTGCCCACGACAATCACGCCGACCGGCGCCGGCGGCCAGTTCACCGTGGCGGACGAATTCGGCGCCACAAATGGCGCTGCGGTCTATGACAACAACCTCACGGTCGGCACCCGCTCGGCCAACTGCGTTGCGGTTGGTGGGGCCTGGTCCGCGCCTGCAACGCCGAACGCTGGTTTCTGCCGTTTCGGCTATTTCCCCTTCTACAACCTGGTCGAAGATCAGAACATCTGGCGCGCTTACGGCCAGGTCAACACGTCGATCAACAACGATTGGGATTTCCACCTCGACGTCGCCTACGGACAGGTTGACTCCGCCACGCACGTTTCACCGTCTCTGCCGACGTCGCGCGGCCCGGCGATGAACCAAAACTCGGCGGAACTCTTCATTCCGATTACCAACCCCTACGTAGCGCAATTCCTCGCGGACACCGGTACGACAGCGGCGCCCGGTACGAGCGGCTATACGATCGCCGGCGCTGCCTCACCGCTCTACCGTACGTTCGCCTTCCAGGGCACGAGCGCATTCGGCGACGACACCACGCTCAACAAGTACGGGTATCAGGGCTTCCGCATCTCAGGCGGCGTCAATGGTCGCGTTGGCGACTGGGCGCCCATTGGCCAGGATGTGAACTTTGATGTCGGCTTCACCTACAACGAGACCCGCACGACCCTGACCGGCCCGGACATGCTGGGGCACCGGATCCAGCAGGCCCTGAACGGCTTCGGCGGACCGAACTGCAATGCCATCGACCAGAACCCAAACCGCCTCGGCACACAGAATCCAGCCGCTGCCGGAAAGAATGGCTGCCTCTGGTTCAACCCGTTCATGACCTCGTTCCAGAAGAACCCGGCCCTGAACCTTTTGAACCCGCAGAGCGGCTCCAACCGGAACCTCGCCGCGCCGGTGGGCACGACGGGCTGGGAAAACTCGACCGAGCTGCAGCGTTGGCTCTACGACGAGCGCAAGACCGAAGACACAATCTCCAGCCTCACGCTCGACGCCATCTTCAGTGGTGAAACGGGAATTGATTTGCCGGGCGGCGCAGTCGCCTGGGGCCTCGGCGGTCAGGCCCGTCGGACCGAGCAACGTCAGGTTGTGCCGAGCCAATTCCATAACGGCTCGCTGACCTGCCAGTGGCCTAATCAGAGCTTGGCCACGGTCGGAAACCCTGGTTTCCAGGGCTGCGAGGGCGCTGGTCCCTTCGTGTTCTTCGCTCCCGATCCGCCGCAATCACTGTCGCAGACGACAGGCGCGCTGTTCGGCGAACTCCAGATGCCAGTCTTCGACACCCTCAACCTGTCGGCTGCTGTGCGTCGCGAGGAGTTCTCCGGCGGCATCGGCTCAACCGTCTACAAGGTGTCCGGCAAGTGGGATGTCTGGGGTCCGCTGTCTGTGCGCGGCTCTTACGGCACCAACTTCCTGGCGCCGCCGCTTGGCCTCTCGCCGGGGCAGGTCACCAACGGCGTTGCAAACTACGCTCTCGCCGGCAACGCCTGGCTCCCGTCCATCACGGTTACGGACTCAGGCATCCAGGCGTCCACTGCCAAAGCCTGGAACGTTGGCGTGATCTGGCAATCTGAAGGCTTCGCGCCGGGTCACGATTTCCGCTTCATCGCCGATTACTTCAGCATCGAGACGGAGAAGGAATTCCGCTCGCTGGCGACCACGAACCAGATCCTCGGCTCGGTTTTCTCCGCCACCGACGCATTCAACCAGTGCAACCACCCGCTGGCTGCCCGTGTCACCTACTTCGACACCCCTAACTCCCCAGGCGGCGTGTGCGCTGCTCCCGGAACCCCGGGCGTCGTCGCAACCGGAACGCCTGCAACGGCAATGGCGAGCGTGACAACCGTGTTCGGCAACGGACCCGGCGTGATCACGGACGGCATCGACTACCAGATCGACTACTCGATGCCGATCTTTGATGGCGACTTCTCGATTGGCGCAACTGCCACGCAGGTTCTGTCTCTCGAAGACACACCTTCCTTCCTTGACGGCTTCCAGCTGAACAATGGCGACCAGCGTCTAGGCGAACTGAACGTGGCGGGTGCCGCTCGCGCCGCTGCGGAATGGGCCGTCAACGCCTTCTCCAGCTACCGCTACGGCGATCACGTCCTCCGCCTTCAGGCCAACTGGCGCTCGAAGGTCGTGGATGACCGTCCGGGCAAACAGTATGGCGAGAACGGCGAAGACCCGGTCTACATCGACCTGATCTATCTGTACGACATCTCGGACAATCTGCGTTTCTCGACCAGCGTCGTGAACCTGTTTGATCGCGATCCTGCCAAGTACGAGATCGAGTACGGCTACGATGCCCGTCTCGGCAGCGCGCTTGGCCGTACAATTGAGTTCAGCATCAAGGCCACTTACTAGATCCAACTCCTTCGTTGGACAGATTACGGAACAGGCGGCTTCGGCCGCCTGTTTTCGTTTTGACGCAGCTCAAACTGCCGGATTGGTCCGGACCGTAAGTTCAATCCGGAACACAAGGCAGTGTGCAGGCGCCGCCGTCGTTTGACGCTGTCAGGCCATTGCCGGATAATAAGGCACGTCTCCCCACGGCAAAATATAGAGAAAACGCCCCATGCTTGCCCGGATCCTCTCCACCACGGCCGTCTCAGCCTTGGCCCTCGCTCTTTCGGCCTGCTCGCCCAGCGCGCCTGCGGCAGCCACGGCGGAGCCCGCAACACAGGTTGCAGCGGTCCCGGCGATGGAGGCCTCGCCTGTATCATTGCAGGCGGCGACGCGCGCCACGGCAACAGACATGGCCGGTATGGACCATTCGGCCCACGCGATGGCTCCAACCGCTGCGCCCCAACCCGGCGTCGCGCCGGCGCCGGCGCCTGCCGCCGCCCCGGACGAGGACCAGCACGCCGCCGTCAACGCCGCTGCGGTGACTGGCCACACCCTGCCGATCAACAAGATCAAGAACTTCAAGCTCGCAGACCAGAACGGCAAACTCTACGAACTCTATAAAATGACTGACGCCAAGGCGATCGTGCTGACCATGCACACCAAGGGCTGCCCAATCGGCCAGCAGCTTCAGCCTGATTTCAAGGACATGCAGGCCAAGTACGAGTCCAAAGGCGTGAAGTTCCTGATGCTGAACTCGAACCTCTACGATACCCCGAAGGCGATCGCAGAAGAGGTGAAGAGCTTCGGATCGACCATTCCCGTCCTGAAGGACACCGACCAATCGGTCGGCGAGCCGCTGGGTGTCGAGCGCGCAACCGAGACACTCGTGATCCAGCCCGGCACCTGGAAAATCCTCTATCAGGGCCCGATCAATGATCGGGTCACCTACGGACGGGCGCGCGCCAAGGCTGAACACCAATATGCGGGCGATGTGCTCGACGCGATGCTGACGGGCAAGTCGGTGACGCCGTCCTACATCGCTCCGGAAGGCTGCATTCTTGTGTTTGACAACCGCAAGAGCTGAGCGGCTCGCAGACACCAGCTCAGGGGCGCCCAATACCCGTTGGACCGCCCGCGACCACAAGCCTTGAGGCGTGGCGCATACAGGAACTGCTGGCTGTGCATCGCCTTGCAGAGAGTGGCGTGGCGATCGAGGCAGGCCTGCGCCCCGCCGATCGGGCAGCGTTCCGTCATCACCAAATCTGCGCATGCGTGGGCTCGCACGCAGACACGTGCGTGCAGCCAGAACAGCGTTGCTCTCCTGAGCGTGGCGATGGCGCCGTGCTGTCCTTCGCCGGTACGGGCGGGCGTCAGGCGCGCCAGCGGTGAGATTCCTCCCACCGATAGGCAGTGCACTGGGCGTCGCCGCGCTGTCCACCTTGCGTCCGCACAGCAGCGCATCTCACGCCGACGCGCTGCAGCCGGAGGTCGACGCGAGCAATCGTGAGGCGGTGGCGGCGCTGGGCCAGCTTGCCAGCGGGTTAACCGAAGACGGACCGGGTCCGGTAGAGGCCGCGGCGGCATCGGAAAAGTGCCCAGTTGCTGACATTTTGCGACTGCTATCTGATGACAGCCTTGGCCTGCCTGATGCTGCTGCCGACTCGCCAGCGTGTAGCGTCTGGGAAGCGCGATCGATCGAATTTCACCGATCGCCTCAAGGCCGCTTTGACCCTGTTCCATTAAGCTTCGAGGCCTGGGGCAACCATTGGGCGCCCTTGCGAACCACTGGATAGACATGCGTGGAGAAAGACTAGCGTGGGCGGACCGTCCGAAGGCGGTGACCGCGGGGCGTCGCGAAAGCGACGCTAGCGCAATGACGCCTGCACGGTTGACGCGCCGCAAGCGCCTGATCCATCGCAGCAGCATCCGCATCATTGCACGCCTCATCGATGTGTCGGCGCTGTACGCCGTGACTTTGACCCTTGCGTATTCGACCGGACTGGATGTCTGGGGCCTCCCTGTGCTTCTGGCGTTGCCGCTGTTCCTGATGCCGATAGCGATTGTCGCAAGCATCTGGTTCGCGGGCGCTTACAGGTTTCGCTATGCCGAGCCGATCACCGGGCACCTCCTGCGCGCTGTGGCGGGAACGACGCTGGGCGTCGCCGTCGTCCTGCTTCTCGCGCTCTCGATCGGATTTCCGCTGCCATCGTTGCTGCTCAATACCTGCGCGGTCAATGCGCTGGCGGTTGTCTCACTGCACGCGAACTATCTCGGGATCGCGCGCGCCGCTACGCGCAAGGGCCATCTATCGGACAACGTTGTCATCGTCGGTGCCACGCAGGCCGCCGCCCGTATCGTGTCGCGCAATGTCAGCGAGCGCGAGCTCAACATCGTCGGCTATTTCGATGATCGCGCCAACCGCACCGTCGCCACCATGATGGGCGACACACCCTATCTGGGCGGCGTTGACGATCTGCTGGCCTGGGATGGGCTGCCAGACATAGATCGCATCGTCGTTACCGTGACCTCGACAGCGCAGGCGCGTGTGCGCGCGCTGATCGACCGCATCCGTAATCTGCCGCATGAGATCATCCTCGTTCTGGATCTCGACGGGTTCAATCCCGAGCACACCTCGCTTGCCCGCATTGTCGATGCACCGGCCGCCTATGTCTCCGGCGCGCCGAAAGATGTGCGCCGCGCCACGGTAAAGCGCGCCTTCGATCTTTCCGTCGCCAGCCTGGCCGCCGTCGTCCTCGCCATACCCATGCTGCTGATCGGCCTGCTGATCCGACTGGACAGCAAAGGGCCTGTACTGTTCCGGCAAAAACGGCATGGCTTCAACAACGAGATCATCCGCGTGTGGAAGTTCCGCACGATGCGTCCCGACAAGGCCGCCGAAGATGGCCTCATCCAGCAGACGACGCACAATGATCCGCGCGTGACGCGCATTGGCCGCTTGCTGCGCAGGACCAGCCTCGACGAGCTGCCACAAATCTTCAACGTCCTCAAAGGGGAGATGTCTATCGTCGGGCCGCGTCCGCACGCCGTGGGCATGACCGCTGGTTCAATCGCCGTCACGCGCGCTGTGGGTGATTACGCCCACCGGCACCGCATGAAACCGGGCATGACCGGCTGGGCGCAGGTAAATGGTTCGCGTGGCCCTTGCCATACAGCGGACGAAGTGCGCGAGCGCGTGCGCCTCGACATGGAATACGTCAACCGCGCCTCAGTCTGGCTGGATGTGTGGATCGCGATGAAGACGATCCCGTGCCTGCTCGGGGATGGCGAGAGGAGCCGCTAGCAATGAACACCGCCCGCCTTGTTCTGGATCAGATGAAGCCAACATTGTCCGGCGAATACGTCCATGACAATGTCTACTGGCGTGGCGCCGCCGCCTGCATGTCCGTTTGCGTGCCGGTTTACAGATGTGACGTGTCCGCACTGATGGACGCGCTCGCTGCCTGCAAACTTTCGGCGCTGGTCGAGATCATCTTCTACGACGATGGCAGCGGCGACACCGAGATGCTGACCGCCCTGATGAGCCGCGCCGGGCATACCAACATGGCGGTCCGAATCGTCGCCGGCGCGCTGAATCGCGGCCGTTCAGCTGCGCGCAACGCGGCGACCCGCCATGCCCGCGGGGAATGGATCCTGCTGCTGGACGCCGACATGATGCCGGACGGGCCACGCTTCCTGGAGGCGTATTTCGATGCCGTAGAGGCCGCCAAGCGACCCGCGGTCATCGTCGGCGGCTATTCACTCACATCGGCGCCCCACACTTCGGCGACCGACCTGCATCGCTGGCAGGCCACGACATCCGAGTGCGTCGATGCTGCAAGGCGCGCCGAAGCGCCGGGGCGCTTCGTGTTCTCCTCGAATGTTCTGGTCCACCGGGATGTTCTTGCGTCGTGCCCATTCGATGAAGCATTCGCGGGTTGGGGTTGGGAGGATACGGACTGGGGCCTTCGCCTCGAGAAGCAGTTTCCGGTGATCCACATTGATAACACGGCGACACATCTCGGGCTCGATTCCGACGCGGCATTGATGGCAAAATATGCGCGGTCCGGCCCGAATTTTTCCCGGATGGCGATCCGTCACCCGGCCGAAGTGAAGCAGATGGCGCTGTTCCGTCACGCGCAGCGTCTTCGCAAACTTCCGATGCGCAAGGTTCTGATGGCGACCGCCGCGGGAGCAGCTCGCTCGCATCTTCTGCCGCTCGCCGTTCGCGGCCGGGCGCTGAAGGCGTGGCGCGCACTGATCTATGCGGAGGCGCTGTAGATGCCCTCGTGGAGCTACACGCCGTCCCGCAAACCTATCGCCAGGGTGCAGCGTCGCGTCGTGCAATGGCGCCGCGCATGCCAGGCTAATGTCGCGCCTGATCGGCCGATCGTGACCTTCACCTTTGACGATTTTCCGAAGTCCGCCCTGAATGGCGCCGACGTGATCGAAAAGCA
>CANJXY010000090.1 GCA_947478925.1 Hyphomonadaceae bacterium
AGGGTCGCGATGTTCGGGCACCTCGGCGTCGAAATGGATCCACGCAAGCTGAATGCGAATGACCGCGAAACACTCGCAGCTCATATCGAGCTCTACAAACAGTTTCGCGGCTTGCTGCATTCCGGACGACTGCTGAGATGGCGTTCAGACGATGGCGCCGATGCGGCTATCTGCGTTTCGCACACAGCTGACGAAGCCTTGGCGTTGATCTGCCGCACGCAGGTGGCTTCTTGCGCGGAAACTGCGCCAATCCGCTTTCCGGGCCTTGATCAAGCCGCAAGCTATCGCGTCACCCTGCTCGATCCATGGCCCGCGGTCGCGAAGCGGCGCCTGCATGATGCACAAGCGTGGCTCGGCGGCCGAACCTTCTCCGCGCGGGCTCTTCAGGAAACGGGTCTCCGATTGCCTCTCGCGGATCCTCAAACAGCGTGGCTCATTCACTTCGCGCAAACTTGACGCTTACGCTTCGCGCCACGCCGCTACGCCCGCCGGGGCAAGCAGGCAGCCGCCCACGATGAAGTCCGCGGTCGCTACGGCGGGTAGGCACGATGAGAGATCAATCGTCTCCGGCCCATAATTGATCGCGAACATGATCTCGCCCCGCCGTCTGATCCTGATATCGTCGGGAAGCTTCAACAATGGAAGCCCTGCGGCCTCCGCAGCGGTCGTCACGACGGCATCGATCAGATCAGCGCTTGGCCAGGCCCCAAGATACTGAAATTTGCCGTGACGATACCAGAAGCCCAGGCCTGAGGCGGTCCTGGCGAGCGGCACCAACTCGGTTTCGATATGCTCGAGCCATTTGGAAATGCCGAAGTCGCCCGCCTCTTCCCACCCGGGTCTCAGGCTTTCGGCACGTGTCACGCGAAGCGGCATCACCTTTTGCAGCGGGCCGGGCGGCATGCTTTTCGGGATTTGCAGATCGCGGGTCTTCGACCCTGTTCTTGGCCCGATGATGACTTGCGCTCCGCTCGCAGACAGCCGATCGATTAGGTTGTCTTCCAGAATGGGCAGGCTCGGCGCGACGATCAGAGAGTAGCCATCCAGCGGCGCGTCAGGCGACAGGACATCGACATTCATGCCGCCCCGCCGCAGAGCTGCATAAAATTCCAGGACAAGATGGAAGTAATCGAAATCGGCGCCTTGCGGCTGGATGTCCAGCAACCACTTCGCCGCGTAGTCAAACAGCAGCGCCACAGATGCTCTGGACGTCTTTGCGCCGGCCAGTCCATCCGCTTCGCGCGCCACCTGCCGTGCTTCATCCGCGCCTGCAGCCTCGCGATTATCCGGCGTGTGAAGGCCCGCGTGCATCTGCTCCTGGGCAAAAGGCGCCTGGCGCCATCGAAAATAGGAGACCACTTCAGCACCGTGAGCGAACGCTTCCCACGTCCAGGCGCGCACCATGCCCGGCAGGGGCGCCGGGTTCCATGGCGCCCAGTTCACGGGACCTGGCTGCTGCTCCATGACCCACCAGCGTCCGCGGCCCACCCCTCGATAGAGATCGTGATGGAAGGCGGTGAAGTCTGGATGGCCCTGTCTGAGATAGCGCGCTTTGACATCAGCGCGCCAAGGCCCCTGCTCCAGAAATCCGAGCGGATAGGAATCCCAAGACGCCGCGTCGAGATCCTTGGCGACGGCAAAGTGGTCGAAGGACGTGGACACGCCCATGAAGTTGTGAAGGACGTCACGCCCGGGCGAGAACTTGCGAATGATATCCGTCTGCTGCCGGTTGAACCGAACCACTTGATCCGAACTGAACCGCCGGTAGTCGAGCCGATGCGAGGGGTTGGCTTCCGTGACTGTCTGGAATGGCGGATCGACCTCATCGAAGGAGCGGTATTCCTGACTCCAGAAGACGGCGCCCCAGGCGCGATTCAACTCCGCGATAGAGCCGTATCTTTCTTTCAGCCAACTCCTGAAGGCCAGACGCGCATTTTCCGAATAGGAAAGCGCGGTGTCATGGCAGTCATACTCATTGTCTGTTTGCCAGGCTGCGACGGCAGCATGCATGCCGTAGCGCTCCGCCACCGCCCGCGTAATTCGTGCGGACTGCGCCAGATAGCTCTCGCTCGAGAAACAATAGTGCCGACGCGACCCGAAGCGCCGGAACGCCCCGCGGGAATCGACCGCGAGCATGTCAGGGCTTGCGTCCACGAGCCATTTCGGGGGCGTGGCGGTCGGCGTGCACATGACGATTTTCAGACCCGCTGCGCCAAGGGTTTCGACGGCCCGATCCAGCCATGACCAATCAAACCTGCCCGGGTCAGGCTCGATCCGGCTCCAAGCGAACTCCCCAATACGCACCCATGTCAGGCCGAGGTCGGCCATCCGCCTCGCGTCATCGGCCCACATCTCCTCAGGCCAATGCTCTGGATAGTAGCAGACCCCCAGTTTCATCGCCGTTCACCTTCCAACACGCGTTCGCACGTACTAGTTCAGTCCATGAGTAGCAGCCAGACCGGGGCTGGCGGAAGCAGGTTCAGACATGATCGCGCAGATCAAGAGTGACGTCGTTCAAGGCTTCAGATCGCGCTTTGGCGGAAGCCCGCGCGTCTTCGCGGCACCGGGTCGTATCAATATCATCGGCGAGCACACTGACTACTCCGAAGGACTGGTCATGCCAGCGGCGATTGATCGCTTCTGCCTCACTGCAATGGCGAAGAACGGCAGTGATACCATGCGCGTTCTGGCGCTGGGCAGGCAGGAGGAAACCGAGATCGCGCCGGGTTTTACCCGGTCCGGGACATGGGTGGACTATGTCTCAGGTGTCAGGCAATCACTTCGTGACGCAGGAATTGACGTTCCCGGCTGCGATCTGGTGATCCAGGGCAATGTCCCTGAAGGGGCAGGCGTGAGTTCGTCGGCTGCGCTGGAAGTGTCAACGATGCTGGCGATGCTCGCATGCGCTGACGTCACCGCCAGCACGATCGACATAGCGCTGTGGGCGCAGACCGCAGAATCCAAGTATGTGGGCGTGCCATGCGGCGTGATGGACCAGTTCATTTCTGCAAACGGTATAGCTGGCCATGCCCTGTTTCTGGATTGCCGGTCGCTCGCTTACGAGCGCGCGCCGTTGCCGCCGGACGTTGCATTTCTCCTGGTCGACAGCACGGTCCGCCATCGGTTGGTAGACGGAGGTTATGCAGCGCGGCGTAAGGATTGCGAAACAGCTGCTGAACGACTGGGTCTCCGCGTCCTCAGGGATGCCAGCCACGCCATGCTCGCCAAGGGCGATCTTTCCGAACGCGTGATGCGTCGGGCGCGCCACGTCATAAGCGAGAATGAAAGGGTTGTGGCGACCGCCACGGCGCTTGTCGCAGCCGACCTATCGAAGGTTGGTTGCTTGATGAATCTGTCTCATGCCAGTCTCCGGGACGATTTTGATGTCACATGCAGGGAAACAGATATCCTTGCGGACATCGCCAGCCAAACGAGCGGCGTCTACGGCGCGAGGCAAATGGGCGGCGGGTTTGGCGGAGCGGTGCTTGCACTTGTTGACACGGACGGCGTGGAAACTGCCTCGCGAACGATATGCGAGGCCTACCGCGCGCAGACTGGGATTGCGGCCCCCTCCTTTGTTTGTCGCATCGCCGACGGAGCTCACGAGATCACGTCATGACCAACGGCGCCCACAAGCGACAAAATCTTCTGACGGGGGACTGGGTGTTGGTTTCACCGCACCGGCTGCTGCGACCCTGGCAGGGCTCGGTGTCCTCCCCCTCGCGGCCACCCACGGTCCCGCACGATCCTGACTGCTATCTATGCGCCGGCAATCCGCGCTCCACCGGCCAGCGCAATCCGCAATACACGGGCGTCCATGTCTTCGACAACGATTTCCCCGCACTGCTGAAGGACACCGATCCGCCCGAAAGCGATGCGGTCCTTGTTGCTCAATCCGAAACCGGGATCTGTCGGGTGATTTGCTACTCACCCGATCACGGTCGCCCCATGTCGCGGATGACGCTGCCCGAGCTTGAAGCAGTGATTGAAACATGGGTTTCACAGTATGCGGAATTGTCCACACGACCCGACATTGGAGCGGTCACGATTTTCGAGAACCGGGGGGAGATGATGGGGGCCAGCAACCCACATCCTCACGGCCAAATCTGGGCGACGAGTTCGACGCCGAACGAACTCGCACGCGAAGCGGAGCGCCAGTCCGCGTGGATGGCGACCCACCAACGCCCGTTTCTGCTCGACTACCTCGCGCGCGAGTTGACGAGCGGCGAGCGTGTCGTGTGCGCCAACGAGCACTTTGTTGTTGTGACGCCGTTCTGGGCAGCGTGGCCATTTGAAACGCTGTTGCTGCCGCGCCGAGCGATTGGGGACATGACCGAACTGCACAGGGCGGAGCGCACGGCTCTTGCGAACATACTGTCGGATCTCACGCGCCTATATGATGCCGTTTTTGATGCGCCCTTCCCATACACTATGGGATGGCACCAGAAGCCCAGCCGCGCACCGGCAGGGTCGGGTTTCATCCTGCACGCCCACTTCTATCCACCGCTTCTGCGCTCTGCTGCGGTGCGCAAGTTCATGGTGGGCTTCGAGATGTTGGGCATGCCTCAGCGCGATCTTACGCCTGAAGATGCGGCCGCCACGCTTCGCGCTGCCAAATCCCGCACGTGACCAGCGGGTGGCGCAGGCAGCGCCATCAGGCGTGGGATGGGGAGACCTAGGTGAGGCATGTCGCGCACGCGTTGATTAAAACAGAGGCGCTGCGCCGGCACAGCCGCTGACAACTCAGATCCCCAGAACGCAGAAGCATGATCCCGCCAATAGGAGGATGGACAGGCGCCTAGCCGATTCCCGTATTTGCGCGCCAACCGGTCCCGCATGTGTCAATTGCCAGTTGAACTTTTTTGCCTTTAGTTTGTGCCGCCCCAGGTGTGATCCACGTCGCGCCAAGCTTCGTAAGACGACGAATGCTCCGGTCTGAGCAACGACTCGCCGACAGGGCGAGACAGGTGCATCGGGTTGGGCGGTTATGGTAAGCTCTGGCATGAACGTTTCCGACAAGTTGAAATCGCTTTCGATCGATCGGTCAGCCTCCCCTACGGCAAGTGGCAGGTGGCGGGTGGCCGCTGTAGGCGCGCTCGTGATCGCGGCCGGAGCGGTCGCATGGGCGCTTGTCGGCCGCGGCGCGCCGCCTTCGGGTGATGGGGCTAAGCCCGCGATTGCTTCGCCGGCCCTGGTTACGACTGCACCTCAGGCCGGCGCACCACGCCCGCGTGGTGGACTTGTCGCTTCTGGCTATGTCGTCGCCCGGAGATCGGCCACTGTATCGGTGGATATCACAGGACGGCTCACAGATGTGATGTTCGAAGAAGGCGCCGTTGTCGAGAAGGGCCAGATCCTGGCTCGCCTGGATGATGACCTGGCGCGATACGACTTGCAGCTCGCCAGCGGACGTCTGCAATCAGCCAGCGCAGCGATCGCAGCGTTGAAAGCACAGATGATCGAGGCCGATGCTCAGCGACAGCGAGCCGAAAAGCTCGTTCAGACGGGAGCGGTGTCAGCTGCCGCCTTTGACGCAGCGGTCTCGCGCGTCAACTCCCTGACGGCGCAGTATCAGGCCGCCATGGCAGACGCCCGCGTCGCGCAGACCGCGACGGACAGACAAAACGAGTTTGTCGAGCGCCACATCATTCGGGCGCCATTTGCTGGCGTCATCATCGCCAAGAATGCGCAGGCGGGAGAAATCCTGTCGCCATCAGCCGGCGGCGGCGAATTTACGCGGACTGGCGTCGCTACGCTCGTTGACATGGCAAGCCTCGAAGTTGAAGTCGACGTGAATGAGGGTCAGATCGCTGATATCAAAGCTGGCCAGTCTGCCACTATCGTTCTAGACGCCTATCCCGATTGGCAGATCGCCGGCGAAGTCATAGCGATCATCCCAACGGCCAACCGTGATCGCGCCACGATCCAGGTTCGCGTCGGATTCAAGGAACGTGATGAGCGAGTCCTGCCGCAAATGGCGGCAAAGGTGACATTCGATAGATCTGCCAATTAGGGCCGCCTCGGAGAAAGCAAGATCATGTCCGACAGCGATCTGATCGTCCTGCGCAATATTGCCAAAACCTACCGTCGCGGTGAAGAATCGATCAGCATCTTCAGCGACCTGAATCTCACGATCCCGTCCGGCGATTTTGTCGCGATGATGGGACCGTCTGGTTCGGGCAAGACGACGCTTCTGAACCTGCTTGGCGGACTCGATCGCCCGACCAGCGGTACGATTTTATTTGACGGCGCGCCCATCGAAAAGCTCTCTGAGAGCCAACTGTCCGCCTGGCGCGCGGCAAACATTGGATTTATCTTCCAGTTCTACAATCTGATGCCGACCATGTCGGCGGCGCGCAACGTAGAACTGCCTCTGCTGCTTACCTCGCTGAGCCCGTCCGAACGCAAAAAGCGCGTCAAGACAGCGCTCGAAGTGGTCGGTCTGGACAATCGTGCAGGACACAAGCCCAAAGAACTCTCCGGTGGCCAGCAACAGCGCGTGGCCATCGCCCGGGCGATCGTAGCCGATCCAAAACTGATCCTGGCTGACGAACCGACCGGCGATCTCGACCGCACGACGGCGGCTGAAATTCTCGAAATGCTTCAGCTGCTAAACCGCGAGCTAGGCAAGACCATCGTGATGGTCACGCACGATCCGGCCGCAGCAAAGTATGCGCGCCGGGAACTGCATCTCGACAAGGGCACGTTCGAGGAGCGTCTCACGTGAGCGACCTCCGGCTGATCCTCGCAGGACTTGGGCGTAAACCATTGCGCACAGGCCTTCTGGTGTTCGCCATCTTCATTGCTTTCCTGATTTATGGCGTGCTGGCAGCGTTCCAGTCGTCGCTGGAGAATGCAGCAGGACCGTCTTCGAGCAATCGCCTCGTCGTGGCCAACCGCATAAACTTCACGCAGCCGCTACCCCTCGCCTATGCAAGTCGCATCCAGAATGTAGAGGGGGTCGCCGACGTCAGCTACTCTAACTGGTTCGGCGGATACTACCGGGAACAGCGCAATTTCCTGCTCACCTTTGCGATCGAGCCCGAAAGCTACACGCGCATCTACAGCGAATACGTGATGCCCGAAGAGCAACGTCAGGCTTTCATCGCCAACCGTGACAGCGTCATGGTCGGCAGGACAGTGGCCGAGCAGTATGGCTGGAAACTAGGTCAGCAGATCCCATTGTCATCGAATATCTGGCGCCGGCGAGATGGGACGTTTGTCTGGCCGGTGGTGATCCGCGCTATCTATGATGGTAAGGACGCTAACACCTCAACGGGCTCGGTCTTCCTCCACTACGAGTATCTCGACGAAGGTCGCTCCTTTGGCAATGACACGGTAGGCATTGTCCAGATTGTCACCAGTGACGCTTCTCAGAATGATGCAGTCGCTGCACGTGTGGATGCGCAGTTTGCAAATTCGCGCGCCGAGACGGAGACACTGTCCGAACAGGCATTCAATGCTGCCTTCATCGACCAGCAAGGCAATATCGGCTTGATTATCCTCGGCGTGACGGGCGCAGCGTTCGTCACGATCCTGTTGATCGTCGGCAACGCGATGGCCGGCGCCATCCGCGAGCGTACGGGCGAAATTGCAGTCATGAAAACGCTCGGTTTCACCTCGAACCGCATCGGCCGCATTGTCGTAGGCGAGACACTGTTGCTTGCCCTTTTTGGCGGCCTGCTAGGGCTAGGGCTCGCAAACCTTCTCACCAACGTCCTGAGTGGTATCCCTGCTCTCAATCAGTTCTTCGGTGGCATGCGCATCACGCCCCAGATTGCGCTTTCCGCCGTTGGGTTCATGGCAGCCCTCGGCTTCATCACGGGAGCCATCCCAGCCTTCAATGCCATGCGCGTCAACGTCATTGCCGCCTTCAGGAGGATCTAGAAAATGTCCTCCCTATTCCGCCAGATTGCTGCAGTGGTCACCATGACTATTGGAGGCTTGCCGAGCCGCTTCTGGGGCTCGGTGACCACCGTCTTCTCTATCGCACTGGTCGTGGCAACGCTGCTTGCGTTCCTCGCAATGTCGAACGGCTTTGCAAAAACGGTTGCGGGTACAGGGTCTGACGACATCGCGATGATTCTTGGCACGGGATCGGAAGCCGAGCTGAACTCCACCATGTCCTCAGAAGCTGTACGACTGCTGGAAGAGTCACCTGGCCTAGCGCGCGATGCGACAGGGCGGCCGATCGCATCGCCAGAACTCTACGTTGTCGTCGGGGCCAACCGGCGGGCGGGCGGCGGCGAGGCCAACGTATCGCTACGGGGTGTGACGGCGCGCGCGCCGGAACTGCGGCCAGGCTTCAGGCTCAGCTCCGGGCGAATGTTCGAACCCGGCACCAACGAGATGATCGTCGGGGTCGGCGTCGTCCGACAGTTCAATGGCTTCGACCTGAATACCGAGCTTCAACTCGGCGGAAGCGCCTGGAAGGTTGTCGGCGTATTCGAAGTCCCAGGGACAGTCTTCGACAGCGAGCTCTGGGCCGACCTGCCCGTGGTGCAGAGCCTCTTCAATCGCGGCCCGTCTGTGCAGGCCTTGCGGGCACGCCTTGAGTCTCCGGCATCACTGGCCAAGGTAAAGGCCTTCGTGGAAAGTGAACCGAGGCTTCAAGTCGACGTAAAGACCGAGAAGCAACATTTTGCTGGCGAGGCCCAGTCGCTTCAGTATCTCGTGTATTTCGGATGGGCGCTCTCAATCACATTGGGGTTCGGCGCGCTCGCCGGCGCCCTCAACACCATGTATGCGGCCGTCGAAGCGCGCAGCAAGGAACTGGCGACGCTCCGGGCGATTGGCTTTGGCGGCTTTCCCGCATTCGTCGGCGCCATCACGGAATCGCTCGTCCTGGCGCTATCGGGCGGCCTGGTCGGGTCTGCTGCGGCTTACCTACTTTTTAACGGCCTTACGGCTTCCACGCTCGGCGGCGGCTTCACGCAAGTCGTCTTCGATTTCAACATCGGACCGGCTCAGGTTCTGGCTGGTGTGCAGCTGGCGCTGCTGCTGGGCCTCGTCGGCGGAATTTTTCCTGCCCTTCGCGCAGCAAGGACGCCGCTACTGAAGCTCGGCGCTGACTGAAACAGTCCGTCGGGTCTTTCGGCGGCCGTCCGTTTGATTTCCCGCGGGGCCGGCAAGGGGACGAAAGCGTTCGCGCGGCTAACCGGCACGCAGGGAAGGCGCCAATCGCAGCCCGCTCAAACTAGCGCTAGCCCGAACATCTTGGGGCAGACCAGGAAGCGGGCTACAGCTTTCTGCACTCTCCCGCTGCAGACAAGGCCAGATAGCCTGTCGATTTCCGACAGGCTGGTTGGACCTCTCAATGAGACGCCAAAAGGGTCAGCTGCGGGGTACATTCCAACTGGGCGTAAAACCGCGGATTGAAGCGCATAATGCCGGCCAACTGAACTGAAGCGCGGCGACATGCGAACAGCGCACCACTTAAATCCGAAACTGACCCCGGGATGCAAGCGATGGTTCCTGGATGGCAAGGACGGCGATGGCAAAACCGTCACCAATCCCAATACTGGATACGGCGCATGCGCGAGAAAACGCGCCGGACGAAAGACCCGACCGTTTTACAGCAACGGCGACAGCGCCAGCACGACAGGCGTGTCGGTCTACATCATGGGCATCGCTGACAAGATGTTCCTCGCTCAGTGTTTTGCGGGGAAACTCGGCAAGGCAAGCGTGACTGGCTACTGCACCAAATTCAGAACGCTGATCGACACAAACATCGATGCGCTTGAGACGACAATTCAGTACGGAGTTGAAGCCACCAGCGCCCGATGATCAGGGGCGACCTCCACCCGTCCCCAGTGTGGCGAGAAGCTCGTCGAGCTGCGCGAACTGCTCGGCCAGAGCGTCCTCCGCGCCGCCGCCCTCGTCGAGCGCTTCCTTCGAGGGATAGCGTTCGTACAGCACCAGCAGTGTGTTATCGCCCCTGTCCTCGAAAGTCACAGTCGTTACGGCAGCGTCGGGGCTTTCCTCGTTCGTCCAGACGAGGCGCACGTCCGGAACAACTTCGAGGTATTTGCCGTAGAACGCCGTTGCGCTTGCGGCGTCGTGGCCAAAAGCGATGCGGTAGCCGCCTCCGGTGCGAACATCCATCTCGCAGGAAAACAGAGGCACGCCGATCGATTTCGGCGCCCACCACTGCATGAACAGTTCGGGTGTAGTCCACGCTGCGAACACGATGTGCGCCGGGGCGGCGAAGGTGCGCGTAACGACAAGCTCTCGCGCGGACGTCCTTTCTACCTCAGTGAGGCTGTCGCTTCCTTTGCCCATTGGCCTTCTCCTTGCGCTTCATTTCGGCGACGACTTTGTCCAGCGCATCAAAGCGCGTGTTCCACAGCTGGCGGCGCTGTTCGATCCAGACCGCAGCTTCGTCCAGTCCGCGTTGGCCAAGTGAACAGGTCCGCACACGCCCGACCTTCTGCGTGATGACGAGCCCTGCCTGCTCCAGAACAACGACGTGCTTCTTCATGCCCGTGAGCGTCATGTCGAACGTCTCGGCGAGCTCTGTGATCGAAGCGTCTGAGCGTTCGAGGTGCTCCAAGACGCCGCGCCGGGTGGCGTCGGAGAGCGCAGCGAACGCGGCGTCGAGGCGGGCTATTGTATGTTGAACCATTTAGTTCAGTGTATAGACGACAGAATTTGGCCAGTCCAGTTGAAATCGCGGCCGCGCAGTCCCCTTGCTTCAAATTGAGGAACCTTTGTTCGCGCCATCCGTACAGGATCGTTGGCGCCGTGCGCCCCAACTCCTGCCCACCGAAAGCAACGTTCAACACATCCGCTGCCCGACGACCGGGTCGCGCGCGAGGCAAGCCATTGCATGACCAGCAAAACGATCCCGGCGGTCCCCGAGGAGAGACAGCAAAAGGCAGCACGCTCCCGTCAGCGGATGCTGGGGAAAGCTCTGGCCGAGTTGTACGCAAGCGTAGCGACCGAGCCGGCGCCGGACGAATTCATGAGGCTTCTCGCGGAGACAGACTCGAAAACCGCAGCCAGCCCCAAGAGGTAGCCTCAACCTCACCCGAACGAGATGAGTTTTTCAAGGCGCAACTGGTCGCGCTCATCCCGCACGTTCGCGCCTATTCCCGCAGCCTTTCGCGGATGCCTGCAGCAGATGATCTTGCTCAGGATGCGTTGGCCAAGAGCTGGAAAGCGCGCGCGCATTATCAGGCCGGCACCAATCTGAAGGCATGGGTATTCACAATCATGCGCAACGCGTTCTTCTCGGACCAGCGACGGTCGTGGCGCATAGCGCCGCTAGATCCCACGGTCGCGGAGAATACGATGATCGCAAGCGACGACCCGACCTGGAGCGAGGAATTGCTGGACGTAAGAAACGCCATGCAGCTGTTGCCGGTCGAGCAACGCGAGGCGCTGATCCTGGTCGGACCGGCAGGGCTTTCCTACGAAGAGACGGCGAGTATCTGTGGTTGCGCGATCGGGACGGTGAAGAGCCGCGTGAGCCGGGCGCGCGCAAATCTGCTCGCAATTCTCGAGAAAAAGAGCGCGGGCCAGCGGATGCAGTCGGACATTCATGCTTCAGGCGCTTTCGATGACATCATGGCGCAGGCGACGACGCTGGGGCCATCGCAGTCCAGCTCACGTGAAGCCTAGAGCGCCGCCATGAGGCGACACGCGAGGCCAGCTTCGTGAAACTCTACATTGACCTTGCCGCCGAACGCGCCACCCAGATTGCGCGCGATCAGCATGGAGCCGAAGCCTTTGCGGGTCGGCGCGGTCACGGGCGGTCCGCCCTGCTCGCGCCATGTGAAATCGAGCATGCCGTCATCGCAGGTCCAGGTCACGGCGATGCAACCGCCGTCATTCGATAGCGCCCCGTATTTGGCAGCGTTTGTCGCGAGCTCGTGGAGCGCCAGGGTCAGTGCGTGGGCGCGGCGGCCGTTGAGCGCAACTTCCGGGCCGGAGATGGTTGCACGATCGCCTTCAGAGCAGTGCGGGGCGACAGCGTCACGAACGACATCCGCCATCATGGCCGGGCGGGTCTCGGTTTCGATCAACAACTTCTGCGCCGCGCCAAGCGCGAGGAGGCGCGCGCTGAAGCTGCCGAGGCTCGCAGGGTCGGCGTCCTTGAAAGTATGTCGCGCAACGGCCTGAACGACAGCGAGCAGGTTACCAATTCGGTGCTTGAGTTCTTCCGAGACGAGTTCGCGCTGGACGCCCGCGCCGACGGACTGTGCCAGCGCGGCGCGCAAGAGGACATTGTCGGCTTCAAGATCGATGGCGAGTTCGGGTGGAAGATAGCGCTTTCCACTGCGCATCTCATTCGGCCCAGGGGCCTCCTGATCGTCGAATTCCATCTGATTGCTCGGTTACGACCCGTCCGGGACTCGGATGCTCACCCTCCATGACCGAGGAGGTTCGCGTATCATGCCAGAACGGAATGAGCCAATGTGTACGATACCGCACATCGCACGCCGAATTCATTGCGCCATTGAGGCGAGTCATTCGGGCGCGGGAGCTACGGGTGGGATCTGACGTATCAGGGTCGCAACGCATTCGATCGGATCACTGCTCGCGCCAGGAACGAAGTCGCAGCGCGTGCATGCCAGGACGGCGGCGGCGAGAGCACTTTCCTCACCGAGCGCCTCAAACTTTTTGACTGAGATGTGCGCGGACGTCTCGACCGCGTATTGGCATTTCAGCGCGACGGTCACGACCGAATTTCCCGCGTAGAGACGTGGTGCGGAATCGTTTGCTCACCTGCGACCCGCCGGACTTGAGCAATTTGTCTTCTTCGCCGGCATTCACGGGTGCGTCGGACCTAAGGGCATCGCTGAAAGCCTCACGCGCGCGCGGAAGGTTTCTGCGGGCCGGGGCAAGACAGCACCTTTGGCTATAATCTTGTGAAGTCCGCCGTGTGATACGTTGATCGCCCTAGCGGTACGAACCTCGGTCACGCGTCAAAACGCTGCGGAACTGGTGAATGGCTGATCGCGGTATGCGCCCGCCAGGTCGCACG
>CANJXY010000091.1 GCA_947478925.1 Hyphomonadaceae bacterium
AGGGACTTTCGAGATCAGGCCGATCTGCTTCAGGTATTCCGGCGTGATCGACAGCGCGATGAAGTCGCCGATGGCTTCGTGGAAGCCATCATTTGCGCCATTGCGGAACAGGAAGTCCTGACCCTTGTAGGCGCGCTGGTAGAAGTTGTGGCCCAACTCGTGGTGGACGGTGGAGAAGTCCTCCGCGTTCACCTGTGTGCACATCTTGATGCGGATATCGTCAAGGCTGTCGAGATCCCAGGCCGAGGCGTGGCACACCACTTCACGATCTTTCGGGCGGGTGATCAGTGAGCGCTTCCAGAACGTATCGGGCAGGGGCGGCAGGCCGAGAGAGGTGTAGAAGGCTTCCCCCGTCTTCACCATCTTGATAGGATCATAGTTCTTGGCGACGAGCGCCTTGTTGAGATCGAAACCAGGATCTGAAGCAGGGGGCGCCACGATATCGTAGATGCCGTTCCACTGCTGCGCCCACATGTTGCCGAGAAGATCGGCGCGGATCGGGCCAGTCTTCGGCTGCACGGCGTCGCCATACTTCTTGTTGAGTTTGGCGCGCGTGTAGCAGTGCAGATCGTTGTAAAGCGGCTGGACCTGGGTCCACAGTTTCTCGACCGTCGCTTCCATGTCTTTTGACGGCATGTCGTAGTTCGAGAGCCACATGTCGGCGATGTCGGAGAAGCCCAGCTCCTTGGCGCCGGCATTGCCGATCTCGACCATGCGGGCATAGTCCTTGGCCATCGGCGGCGAGATGGTGTGCCAGCCTTCCCACGCCTGCTGCAGCTTCTTCGGATCGCGCGATTCCGACAGGATGCCGGACAGCTCTTCGAGGTTCAGCTCCTTGCCGTCGATCGTGAACTTGCCCTTGCCGTAGGTCGACTGCAGGTCGGTTGTGATCTTGTTGAGCTCGTCAGAAATTTTCTTCTGCTCTTCCGGTGTACCGGTCGAGGGAGCGGGGATGACCATGCCAGCGAGCAGGATCGACATCTTGCGCTTCTGGTCAGGCGTCAGCGCAGCATTCGCATAGTCCTTCGTGCCATTGGCCAGTCGCACGCCGATCAGCGTACCTTCTGAGCCCGCACGCGATGCCAGCCAGTCGGTGTCGTCAGTGATGAAATTCGAGTTCACCCATTGAACGCGGGAGGCGTAGTCCGAGAACTCCGACAGTTCCTTCTCGGCGCTCGCCAGGAATTTAGCCGCATCCGGCTTCGCGGCTGTTGTGGCCGACCCGCCATTGCAGCCCGCCAGCGCCATGGCGAAGGCGGCGACGCCGCCCAGCAGAAACTTTCTCATTTCGTTCGTCCTGTTGGAAGGCCCGGTCCCCCGGGCGTCGGCGCGGAGACTAGTTCGGCGCCGGAATGCGTCAACAGGGGTTAATTCGGGCGGTTTAGCCGCGCTTCGGGCCGGGATAGCGCTCATTCGGGCCAAGCGTCGGGGCCGCTTGCTCGAGTTCCCTGAAGCTCTCCCCGGCGGCTTCCAGCGCGAAGTCGACGTTCACGTCGGTCATCGCCGCCGACATGAACATGTTGTGCCACGGATGAACGTAGACGCCGTGCGCCATCATGCGAGAACACCAGTGATAGCCCAGCCGCATGTCCTGGTCGTCGTCGAACAGGATCAGCGGCATCTGCGCCGGCCCGGTCTGGCGAAGCCTGAAGCCATGCCTTTGCGCGCGTTTGTCGAGCCCCGTGCGCAGCCGCTCGCCCAGCGCTACGATTCGCTCCAGATAATCGGTCGAATGGATCAGCTCCAGCGTCGTGAGGCTCGCCGCCATCGCCGCCGCCGCAAACCAGTAGGATCCCGTGGCGTAGATTTTCTCTGCAGCCCCCCGCGCCTTGTCCGATCCAACCAGCGCCGAGATCGGATGCCCGTTGGCGATGGCTTTGCCCCAGCAGGACAGGTCAGGCTCGACGCCAACCACCGACCAGCTGCAATCGCGGGCCATGCGGAAGCCTGCACGCACGTCATCCACGACCAAAAGAGCGCCGGTCTCATCTGCCAGTTCGCGTGCGCGCTTTGCATAAACGGCGTCAGGCTGCGTCTGGTCCACGAACACGTCATGGCGATAGGGGGCCGCAAATATCGCCGCGAGATCCGGGCCGGCCGCTGCCACCGCTGTTTCCAGGCTCGCGACATCGTTGTAGTTGCAGAAGTGCTGGTTCGCCTGATCGCCGGGCGAGATGCCGCGTGGTCGCGGGTTGGCCCACGGCTGCGAGCCATGATAGGCGCCACGCGCCCGAACCACGCCATTCCTGCCCGTATGCGATCGCGCCGTCATCAGCGCCATCGTCGTTGCATCCGATCCGTTCTTGCAGAACATCGCCCAATCGGCATGGCCGATCATGCTCACAATCTTCTCGGCCAACTCGACGATCAGCGGCGATGGCCCCGTCATCGCGTCGCCCGCCGCCATCTGGTCGACATAGGCGCGGTCGATCTTCGCATTGCCATACCCGAACAGCTGAGGGCCGTAGGCGCACATCAGGTCGAGCAGCCGATTGCCATCCGTATCCCACAGCCACGGCCCTTCCGCGCGGGAAAAGAACTGCGGATAGCCATTGGGCAGGGCGCCGACTGCCTGGTGGCCATACATGCCGCCGGGAATGACGCGCGCCGCGCGTTCACGAAGCGCCTTGTCGATCGGATGACTCATGTCGGTTTGCCCTCGACTTTTGCCTGCTCGAGTTACAGCGTTGCGCAGCGTTTATGTCCAGTGCAGGCGTGCGTCGGCGAGACGACACGTCCCGCCAGAAGGCTGGTGAAGCAGATGAGCAACCGACTGCATGATCTTTTCTGCGAGGCGTTTCCTGCCGACAGGTCGCGCCCCTGTTTCATCACGTCCGATGGCAATACGATCAGCTATGGCGAACTCGAAGCCGGCGCAGCAGCCGTTGCGGGACGGCTTGTGGCGGAGGGCGTCCAGCCTGGCGACCGCATCGCCCTGCAGGCCGAGAAGAGCATCGAGACCGTGATGGTCTATCTCGGCGTGCTGAAGGCGGGCGCCGTTTATCTCCCGCTCAACGCCGCCTACACGTCTGCAGAGATCGACTATTTTCTCCGCGATGCTGAGCCACGCGTGTTTGTCACCGATCCGCCTGCCTACGTGCGCGAGAGCCGCACGTTCACCCCGCTCGATTCTCCCGCGCCCCGCGCCGACGATGATCTTGCGGCAATCATCTACACCAGCGGCACGACCGGGCGCTCAAAGGGCGCGATGCTCACCCACGGCAATCTCGCCGCCAACGCCATCGCCCTGCACAAGGCGTGGGCTTTCACGCCCGATGATGTCCTTCTCCACGCCTTGCCGATCTTCCACGTACACGGCCTGTTCGTGGCGATGCACTGCGCTTTTCTCGCTGGCTGCCCGATGATCTGGCTGCCCAAATTTACCGACGCCGATGTGCTCGCAGGCCTGAGGCGCGCCACCGTGATGATGGGCGTACCGACCTTCTACACGCGCCTCCTCGCCAACCCGGCTTTCACTCGCGAAGCGTCCAGCAATGTGCGTCTCTTCATTTCCGGCTCCGCGCCATTGCTGCCGACAACCTTTGCCGAGTTCGAGCACCGCACAGGCCAGAGGATCCTCGAGCGCTATGGCATGAGCGAAGCTGTGATCATCACAACCAATCCGCTCGATGGCGAACGCCTCGCCGGCTCGGTCGGTTACCCGCTTCCTGGCGTCGATCTTCGCATCGGTGGCGACGACGAGACGGGCGTCATCGAGATCCGCGGGCCGAGCGTATTCTCCGCCTACTGGCGCATGCCGGGAAAGACTGCTGAGGAATTCACCAGGGATGGCTACTTCATCACCGGCGATGTCGGCCGGCAGGACGCCGACGGCCGCGTCTGGATCTCCGGCCGCGCCAAGGACCTCATCATCTCGGGCGGCTACAACGTATATCCAAAGGAGATCGAGCTGATTCTTGACGAACTCCCTGGCGTTACGGAAAGCGCCGTCATCGGCGTGCCGCACCCGGATTTCGGCGAAGGCGTCGCCGCCATCGTCATCGGGCAGGGCGACGAGGCCGCGATGATCGCCGAATGCCGTAAACACCTCGCCGCGTTCAAGACGCCCAAGCGTATCCTGTTCGTGACGGAATTGCCGCGCAACGCGATGGGCAAGGTGCAGAAGAACCTGCTGCGCGAGGCGCACAAGTCGCTGTTCGTTTAGGTATTCCGCCGAAAGCAAAACGGCCGCCGCTGCAAAGCGACGGCCGTGTCTGTTTCGCAAGGTGGAAAAACCTACTTGCCGTTCGCTGTGGCGGCCGGCGTCGCCAGCGGTTGCGTCTTCGTAGGATCGCCGCCTAGCGCGGTGTGCAGTACAATCCACTGCTCCAGGCGCGCGCGGCGATTGGCGATCAGGTTGCTCTCGGCCTGCTCGGCGCTTTCACGCACGGTGAACAGGTTCAGCAGGCTTTCCGAGCCCTCCTGGTATTTCAGCTCGCCGAGGCGCAGCACTTCCTGCGCGGCATCCGAAGCCTTTGTCAGCGCTACGTTGCGCGAGCCAAGCGTGTTGAACGTATCCACCGCCGCGACGATGTCGCCATAGGCGTTGATCACGGTCTGGCCGTAACGTTCGAGCGCTGCACGTTCCTGCGAGGTAGCAATCTTGACGCGGGCGTCGATCGCGCCCCCATCAAAGATCGTCTGTGCCAGCGACGCCCCGATCGACAGGGCAAGGTTGTCGAAGTTGAACAGGTTCGACGTCGTGTTGATTGTCGTATTGCTGAGCCCAACCGCGAGGTTGGCGTTCAGCTGCGGCCAAGGGCCCATCTGTGCGATGCGCGTGTTGGCGAATGTCTGGATCATATTCAGCTCGGCCGACACAACGTCGGGACGTGAGCGGATGGTCAGCTCCGGCAAGCCGAGCGGCGGGGCGACCGGCGGTTGAGGCAGGGCGCCTTGCATGCTCAGCTTGTTCTGCGGAAAGCGGCCGAGCGCGAGTTCAAGCGCACGCACGGCTGCGCGCGAGGACGCCTCGCTGGCGAGGATCGAGTCCTCGGCCTGCGCCAGGCGGGATTCACCAAGCACAAGTTCGTCACGCGCGATCGAGCCGGCGTCGAAGCGGGTCTGCGTGATGCGGAAGGTCTGGCGCTGACGCTCCAGAGACTTGCGATCGAGGTCGAGCTGCTGGCCCTGTTCGATCACGGTGAAGTAGGCGCGAGCGACCTGCGCTGCGATCTGGCGACGGGTCTGCTCATAGACAGCCTCCGTCGAACGCAGGCCGGCGGCCGACGCCTGGATCGAGGCGCTAAGGTCGCCCATGATGTCGGCATTGTAGCGAGCCGACATGGCGAACGAATACTGATCGACGTTGCTGCTGAGATTGTCTGTTAGCGCCGAGGTGTTGGCGCCCACCGAAGCTCCGACCTGCGGGAACAGGCGAGACCGTGTCTGCTGCAGGGCGGCTTCCGACTGGCGTACGGATTCGATTGCAGCACGCAGCGTGCGGTTGTTCTCGAGCGCTTCCTGCACATACGAGACAAGCTGCGCGTCCTGAAAAACGCTGAAGTCAGAAATGACGGCCGCCGGGTCGCCGGTCATCGGCGCCACAGTCCAGTCGTTCGGCATGCCGGCGCGCTTGGCCGACATGGCTTCGAAGGCGGGCTCTGCGATGGGCAGGTGGCCGCAAGCGGTCAGGAGAGCGAGTGCGCCCACGGATACGCCGCGGGTCATTATTTTTTCAATCATGTCTCAATGCCTGGATTGGGTCGAGTTGGGCTGCCCTGCGGGCGGGGAAGAAGCCAAAAATCAGACCGACGGAGGCCGCAGCCCCCAATGCTGTTGCGATGATGATGGGGGAGACCATCATCGGCGAATTAGCGATCTGCGCGTAAGCGAACACGCCGACCCATCCCATTGCCATTCCGATCAGCCCGCCCAGGGTGCAGAGCGCGATCGCTTCGAACAGGAATTGTAGAAGAATGTCGCCGCCGCGTGCGCCGATCGCCATGCGCAACCCGATCTCCCGGGTCCGCTCGGTAACTGACACAAGCATGATGTTCATCACACCGACACCGCCGACAATAAGCGAAACCGCCGCCGTGAACGCAAGCAACATGCTCATCGTCTCGGTCGCAGCCGCCCGCTGCTTTATCATGTCTGCAAAGTTAACAACCGCAAAATTGTCCTGCTCGCCCGGTTGGATTTTTCTGCGTTCCCGCATCAGCGTGGTGATGTCTTCCTGGGCGTCGAGGACCTCATAGCCGTCCTGCACCAGGACCTGGATGCCTGAAACATGGCGCGAGACCTGACGATTTCCCCCGGTAATCCGATTACGGACCATTCCGAGGGGGGCGACCATGGTGTCGTCACGGTCCCCCCCAAAGCCGCCAGATTGGCCTTTGGATTCAAGGATTCCGATCACTTCGATGGGAACACTGTTGACGCGGATTCGCTGTCCGATCGCCCGTCCGTTCGGGAAAAGGTTGGCTGCGGCTGTCTTGCCGAGCACTGCGACTGCCGCACCGCTTTGAACTTCCTGCGCCGTGAACTCGCGGCCCTCGGAGACCCGCCAATTGTTAACGTCGAAATAGGACGCATCGCCGCCCTGGATGGTGCTCACCCAGTTCGCCTCTTCGGAGACTGCATTCGCCGATTGAGAGAGTGTGCCGGTGGCTGCCTGCACGAACGGGAGTTGGGTCAGGGCAGCGATGTCCGATTCGGCGAAAGGCCGTCCGGATCCCCCTCCCTGGTTCCGACCGCCCCGATTCATGTTCCCGGGCCGCAAGGTGAGGACGTTGGTGCCGACACTGCTGATCTGCTTGTCGATCTGAGCTTTCGCTCCTTCCCCGATGGACATCATCACCATCACCGATGCGACGCCGATGATGATGCCGAGCATGGTCAGCAAGCTTCGCAAGGGGTTGGAGAAGAGGGCTTCTGCGGCCGAGGATGTGGCGACGCCAAATTTCATGGTCTGGCTCCGCTGGCGCGCTGGACATCGGGGTGGGCCGTGTCCGATTCAATCCGACCATCGCGAAAATGGATCTTGCGCCCCGCATAAGCGGCCACTTCGTTCTCGTGCGTGATCACCACGACCGTGATGCCTTGCCGATTGAGGTCCTGCATCAGGTGCATGATCTCGTCGGTCGTCTTGGTGTCGAGCGCGCCGGTCGGTTCGTCGGCCAGAAGGATACGCGGGCGGTTGGCGAGCGCGCGGGCGATCGCCACGCGCTGCTGCTGGCCGCCGGAAAGCTGCATCGGACGGTGATCCATGCGGTCGCCCAGCCCAACCATCTGCAGGCACTCTTTGGCGCGCGCATCACTGTCGCCCAGATCCCTTCGCGCGTAGCGAAGGGGCAAGCGCACATTCTGGAAGGCATCTTGGCGCGCCAGCAGATTGAACTGCTGAAACACGAAGCCCAGCGTCTCATTGCGCAGGTCCGCGAGATCGTCGCGCGACATCTCTGACAGCGCCCGCCCACTGATCCACATCTCACCCGAGGTCGGCCGGTCGAGTGCGCCAATCAGATTCATCAGGGACGACTTGCCGGATCCCGACGGCCCCATGATGGCGACGAACTCGCCCTCAGCGATGTCGAGATCGACGCCGTCCAGCGCCCGCACTTCCTCGTCGCCCATCTTGTAGATCTTCGACAGGTTGCGGCACGAGATGATTGGCCGGTCTTTTGCGATCGTATCGTTCGCCATGGCGGTCTCGGCCGCGCTCACGAGGTCGACGCGGGTTTGCTGGTCGACGTGGAGCGGACAACGAACACGTCGCCTTCCTTGGCGCCCCGGATGATCTGCGCGTTCTCGCCATCCGACAGGCCGACGGTCAGCTGCGCCTTTTCCAGCCCGCCCTTGGCGTCCAGCTTGTAGACAGTCACGCGCTTCTGCGACTGCATTTCCGAACGCGCCTTGGCGACCGCCTCATACTCGGCTGCATTGAGGTTTTTGCGAAACACGGATTCCTGGATCTGCTGCACCCTGGCGAAGCGTTCGGAGCTCTGTTGCTGCTGCTGGATGCTCGGCGGAGGTCCGCCAAAGCCGGGGCCTCCGACAATGCTGCCGCCTTGGCCTGGCGTTGGTCGCGGTCCCATCGCCGCCATCGCTGCCTGCATTTCCGTGCGCAGCTCGGTCATGATCTTTTCGGCGCGCGCGTCGTCCACGCCAGCGGTTTTCAGGATCTCGCCGAACTGCTGCCCGCCGCCAAAACCGCGCCCGCCGCCAGGCCCAGCCGGCCCGCCCGCGCCGCGCTGACCGCCCTGACCCGCCTGCGCGCCCAAACCATCGGCCGGCGTCGCAGCGTCAAGCGCCGCCAGAACTTCCTTTGGAGGCTGGAAGCGCGTTGCATCAAAGTCGACTCGCAGCACGTCGCTCACCTTGTTGGCTGTGATCTCTACGTTTGCCGTCATACCCGGCAGCAGGCGCCCGTTCGGGTTCCGTGCGTTGATGACTACGGTGTAGGTCACGACGTTCGCTGTCTCGGCGCCAAGCTGGCGCACCTGCACGACGCTGCCCTGGAAGCGTTCGCCCGCGAAGGCGTCGACGGTAAAGGCGACCGGGTCGCCCGCATCGATGCCGCCAATATCCGACTCGACGACGTTCGCCTCGATCTCGATCTGCGACAGGTCAGCCGCAACCGTGAAGAATTTCGCGACCGATTGCGCCGACTGCACGGTCTGGCCGACTTCGACTTCCCGGTTCAGGATCACGCCATCGATCGGCGAGCGGATCTTGGTACGCTCCAGCTTGGTGATGGAATCCTGCACGGTCGCACGCGCTGTTTCGAGGCCTGCAAGCGCGGACTTCAGCGAGACCTCCTCGGTCGTCACCGAAAGCTGCGCGTTCTTGTAGGCCTGTTCGGCCTGTTCCATGTCCGCCTTGGACGTGGCGCCTTCGGTGAACAGAACCTTTGTTCGCTCGTAGGTCTTGCTCTGCGTCTCATAGTCGAGTTTCGCGCGTGATATCGCCGCGCGCGTGGAGTCCACTGTCGCCTGCGATTGCTGCATCCGGGCGCGGTTCTGGTCGAGCGTGTTCTGGAACGTCTCCGGGTCGACCTGCGCCAGCACCTGGTTTTTCTTAACCACGTCGTTGAAGTCGACATAGATCGCCGTGACTTTGCCGGAGACCTCTGAGCCGATCTCCACCTTCTCGCGCGGGTTCACAGCACCCGACGCCGTAACCACGCGGGCGACATCACCCTTGTCGACCTTCACGGTCTCGTAGGTGTATTTTCCAGGAGCCGCATTGCCGCCGCCGCCCAACAGAAGGGCGCCTGCGGCGATCGCCACAATCACCGCTCCAGCAACGCCAACCAGCAGTTTCTTGTTCATACGACTAATTCCGTTCGTTCGTTTTCCGGGTCGTCTGGCGTCCGGCCCCGGTCGTTATCGACAATGATATGTACGCTAATGTGAACTCTGGCAGCTAAAGCCTGCGTGTCTCACGCAGATTTCAGAGCCGTAACAGGTTGTCGCAAGACAGCTTTTCCTAGCGCCCGTGGAAAAAAATACCTCTACCTTCACCGTTTGACGGACAGGCTGGCGCAACCATAATGCCCGGCAGGCGAGCGTAGAGCAGGGTAGCAGGCGTCGGCATGACTGGGCTGGGACCAATCAGGTGCGCGCCATGCTTGGACTGAGCAATCTGTCCACGACCGTGAAGGGCGAGCGTGTGTTCGCCAATCTCACCCTCGACGTGCCGGCTGGCCGGCCCACGGCGATCGTCGGTCTGTCCCGTACGGGACGCGATGCCGCGGCGCGTCTGCTCACCGGCGCTGACAAGCCGCAGGGGGGTACAATCAAGCTGGGCGGCGAAGACATCGCGCGCGCGCGGCGGGAAAAGGGACGGATCCTGCGCGTTGGCCCCACCGTTCCGTCCCCTTCCAGCCAGCGGGTTGGCAAGCTGATCAGCGCCGAAATCGCCTCGCGGGCGGGCCTGTCGGCGCACCTCGACGCCAGGATCAGTGATCTCGGGCCGGACCAGCGCATGCGCCTCGCCATCGCCCAGGCCATCGCTGCGCGCCCAGCCCTTCTTATCCTCGACGCTCCTGCCAGCGAACTCCCCGCCAACCTCTACGACGATTTCGCGGAACACCTCGGCGAACTCGTCGCTGGCGCCAGCTTGGTCGTCGTCCTTCTTGCCTCGGCTGCGCACGAGGCCTTGGGCCTGCGTCAAGACATCATCGTCATTGATGGCGGTGCTTTGCTGCAATCGGGGTTGGCGACCGATGTAAGCGCTCACCCGGTTAACCTTCTCAGCGCCGTCGCGACGTCCTGGCCGACACTCAATACGCTGCCGATGACCGCGCGCGAGGGCCGCTGCATGCTTTCGGACGGATCACGCCTTCAACTACCTGATGGCATGCCCACACCACAGGACGGCGCCTGTACGCTCGCTTTTCATCCGGAGGACGCGACGCTCGAACGCGCCAGCCCCGGTTGCGTCCGTTTCGTCGTTCGCGCGGGCGCTGAAGAGGTGAGGGGAGAGTATCGCTTTCTAAACGTCACCTTCGCCAACAAGCAATGGATGTGTCCACTCGACAAGAGCGCGCCGCACGCCGGAACATTGTTGAACGCCTTCGTTGACCGCTCTCACTTGCTGGTCTTCGATGCAGTCGGTCGCGCGATCGGCTAAGCGGGCAGCATGATTATTTGGATGGCGCCCATCCGGTCTGCTTGATGCGGGGCTCGCAATCCCCTTCAGTTCGTCGCCAACTTGTCTTAGCCTTTCCACAGACTCGGGAGGTCGACGCGAATGCTGGCTGGAGCGCTTGTAGTATATCTGATCCTGCAGTTCGGCATCGCCTGGGTCGCCTCACGCACCATCAAGGTTGAGGCGGACTACTTCCTCGCTGGCCGCAAGCTGGGCGTCTTTGCCGTCGCCATGTCCGTTTTCGCGACCTGGTTCGGCGCTGAATCCGTCATGGGCTCGTCCGGCGCTGTGGCCGCCGAGGGGCTGGCGGGCGGACGCGCCGATCCGTTCGGCTATACGATCTGCCTGCTGGCGATGGCGACGTTCATTGCCTTCAAGATGCGCGAGGCCGGCGTCGTCACCTTTGTCGACTTCTTCCGCGAGCGGTTCGGTACGCGCGCGAACTGGATCGCTGCGATGCTGACAATTCCCACATCCGTCATCTGGGCGTCTGCGCAGTTGCTCGCGATGGGGCAGATCGTAGCCGAGATGACAGGGCTCGATACCAATGTCGCGCTGATGATCGGCGCAACCGTGATTATCCTCTATACCACCGTAGGGGGGCTGCTTGGCGACGTGATCACAGATATCGTGCAGGGCTCGATCCTGATCGTCAGCCTGCTGATACTGCTGATTGTCATCCTGGTCTCACACCAGTTTCCCCTATCCGCGATCAGGCCCGAACAACTCACTTTCATCGGCGTCGGCGAGGATGGCCAGCCGCAGAGCATGCTCGCGACGCTGGATGCGTGGATGGTGCCGATCCTCGGATCGCTCGTGGCGCAGGAAGCGATCTCGCGCTTCCTTGGCGCACGCACGCCCTCGGTCGCGCGGATTGGCTGCTACTGGGCAGCAGGCATCTACCTTGTGATCGGCTCTGTGCCTGTGTTGCTTGGCCTGTTGGGGACCGCAGTCGGCTTCGAGGCGACAGATCCGAACCGGTTCCTGCCGCAACTCGCGAGCCAGTATCTCGATCCGATCATGTACGTTGTGCTGATGGGCGCAATCGTGTCGGCCATCCTGTCGACCGTGGATACGACCTTGCTCGCCGTATCCGCGATCGCCACGCGCAATATCGTTGAGCGCGTCGTTCCGGATCTCTCGGAAAAGTCGCGGGTGCGCGTCGGTCGATTGCTCACGGCGACAGCGGGGGTCGTCGCATTTTTCATTGCGGCCACGGGCGACAGTATCAAGGGTCTGGTGGAGATCGCCTCGTCGTTTGGATCGTCCGGTATTCTGATTGCGCTGCTCTTCGGGCTGCATTCAAGATTCGGTGACGAACGTGCAGCCGTTGCCGCTCTCTTGACCGGCGGCACGATCAGCATTCTGGGCGACGGCGTGCCGGCCACGGTGGCCGGATGGTTCATCGGCGCGGATGCTGCGGCAGGTCTGCCCAACTGGATGCAGGGCTTTGAAGGCGGGTTCATTTCTTCGGTCGTCGGCGCATTGATCGCCTATGTCGGCGTGGCGATGCTCGTGAAGCCGCAACGGCCGATCGGAGCGACGCCGGCTTGAACGCGCTTACTTCCCGGCATACGGATCAGGTCCGCCATCCGCGATCCACCTGTCGATCCGCGCCGACAGCACGGGCAGGGGCACAGAGCCAAGCTGCAGAACTGTGTCGTGGAAATATCGCAGGTCGAACTTCGCTCCGAGCGCTGCTTCAGCCTTCGCCCGCGCTTCGCGGATAGCCATCTCACCGAGGTAATAGCTCAGCGCCTGCCCCGGCCACGAGATGTAGCGATCAACCTCGGTCGCAATCTCATGATCCGCCAACGCCGTGTTCTCGTGGAAGAACGCCAGCGCCTGTTCGCGTGTCCAGCCCTTGGCATGGATGCCTGTATCAACCACCAGCCGCGCCGCCCGCCACATCTGGTAGCTCAGCATGCCGAACTTTTCGTAGGGCGTTTCATACATGCCCATCTCATCGCCGAGCTTCTCGCAGTACAGCGCCCAACCTTCGCCGAACGCGGAGATATAAGTCTTGCGACGAAACTCCGGCATGTCCTCTTGCTCGTCCGCCAGAGGCATCTGGAAAGCGTGTCCCGGAGCGCTCTCGTGCAGTGTCAGCGCGGGCAGGGAATAAAGCGCGCGCGAGGGCAGGTTATACGTGTTGACGAGATAGACGCCCGTGCCGCCACGCCCTGCTGTATAGAAGGGCGCGATGTCATCCGGCACCGGGATAACAGCAAACCGCGAGCGTGGCAGGCGGCCAAAATAGTACTTCGCCTTGCCGTCGAACTTCTTTGCGATCCACGCCGCTCGCCACAACAGCTCCTC
>CANJXY010000092.1 GCA_947478925.1 Hyphomonadaceae bacterium
AGTGATCCTGTCTGCGCCAAGTTCCGAACAGGTCGACAATGCCGCGCGCATCTTCAGTGAAGCGCAGCCGAATGCGACAGGCGTCGATGTCTGGGGCCCTGCGCCCGCGCCGATCACCATCCTGCGTGGCCGTCATCGCCGTCGCTTCCTCATCCGCTCGGATCGCAATGTCGATCTGTCGGCCTTCCTGACGGCCTGGCGCGAGCGTGTGAAACTGCCTGCCGCCGTCCGCATGACGCTCGATGTCGAGCCCTACAGCTTCATGTGATTGGCAGCGCCACGTAACAACAAAGGCTCGGGCCGCCATTGCAGGGCCGCTCGCGCTCAAGGTCTGTCGGCCGTCCGCCGGCTTTTGCGCTCTACACGGGAGAGTAAGCGGCCGCCGTCGTCGCCCCCCGATGCTGCGGGGGCCACACGCTCCGGTGTTGGGGGGCGGTGCGCTGCCCCGCATGCTGGGCGAACCTAATCCCGACCTGCAGCTCTGCTTCATGTTCGACGACGCAGATCATGACCGATCCCGATCACGCGGGGAGGAGAAGTGAAATCTTCCGCATGTGGGCCCCTTCAGCGATTTCATCACTTCGCGAACGTCGGCTCTGCGTCCTATGATCGAAGGGCGGGCGCAGAACCGGTAGGTCGCCAAAAGCCCGCTTAACCGCTCTGGGAGGGCGCTCTATGGGATATCTCAGGCTCCGGCAGATCTGCCTTGTTGCAACGGACCTCGCTGCCGTCGAGAAGCAGATCGAAGACGTGTTAGGCCTCGAAGTCTGCTTCCGCGATCCGGGCGTTGGCAAATATGGGCTGCACAACGCTCTGTTTGCGATGGGCGGCACATTCCTCGAAGTCGTCTCCCCCACGAAGCCGGACACGGCGGCCGGTCGCTACATCACGCGGCGCAAGGGCGATGGCGGCTACATGTACATCATCGATTGCGACAATCTCGAAGCGCGCCGGGAGCACTTCAAGGCTGAAGGTGTGCGTCTGGTCGAGGATCTCAATTCCACGGAGTGGGGCCTCACCGGCGAAGCGTTGCATCTGCATCCGCGCGACACGGGCGGTTGCCTGTTGTCGGTTGATCGCCATTCGCCGGGCACCGATATGGCGGGGTCGTACAAGTGGGCGGGTCCCAAATGGCAGGAACATGATCGCTCCAGGACGGTAAGCCAGATTGTCGGTGCGGCGATCCAGTCGGCTGACCCGGCCGACCTTGCCGCCAAATGGAGCCATCTGCTGCAGCGGCCGCTGCGCAAACCCGAGACCGGCGGCATGGACATCCATCTCGACCAGGGCTTCGTGCATTTCGGTCCGCTGCGCGATGATCGTGGCGAGGGGCTGCGCGCTGTGTTCCTCAAGACGAAGGACAAGGCGACGATCCTGGCTAATGCGGACCAGGCCGGCCTGCCGCGCGGTGACGATCATGTCGACCTCGCGGGCGTAAGGTTCATGCTGGTCTGAGTGCGCGCCCGCTACAGCGTCCAGACCCGCGCGGTCTTTATCGGATGGTTCTCGATCTCGGTCGTGGTCTCGACCGCGTACTCGGCTACCTGCCGAAAGGCCTCGCGTGGAAAGTAGGTGCGGCCCGGATCGCCCGCGAGGATGGCAGAGCCATTGGCGTGGCAGCGCTCCAGCATGGTGCGGAACATGCGGGCGGGCGTCTGTTCGTAGAAGACGTCCGCGGCGAGGATGATATCGTAGTCGGGCGGGTCGCCAGCGAGCAGGCTTCCGCCGTGATAGCTGATCGCGACCGTGTTGAGGTCCGCGTTGAGGGCTATGGCGGCCTCGCACATTGGATCGATGTCGTTGGCGACGACTTCAGCCGCGCCGGCGAGCGCTGCCGCGATCGCGACAAGACCGGAGCCGGAAGCGAGATCAAGTACGCGCTTGCCGCGTACAATCTCCGGAGTGTCGAGGACATAGCGTGCGAGCGCCTGTCCGCCCGCCCAGGGGAAGGCCCAGAAGGGCGGTGCGATGTTGGCCTCGGCGAGGTCTTCTTCGGTCGCCTGCCATAACGGGGTCAGTTCGTCGGCCGTGTGGAGGCGGATGGGCAGGCCGGGCGCCATGGCGACACGCGTCTTGGCGACGATGAACGCTTTCGCCTCCGCCAGCGTCGCGATTGCACGCTTGCCTTGCACGTCATCAATCTCCAGATTGCGCTCGCCCAGATTGCCTCCGTTTGGGGGGGCGACCCGTGACCTACACAATTCCAGCTCTGATGGATACGCGACATGCCCGATTTCACCATGTTCGATTTCAAGATCACGGACGGCGTCGCAATTGCGACCTTCAACCGGCCCGACAAGATGAACACTTTC
Source organism: Hyphomonadaceae bacterium (assembly GCA_947478925.1). Classification (GTDB taxonomy): domain Bacteria; phylum Pseudomonadota; class Alphaproteobacteria; order Caulobacterales; family Hyphomonadaceae; genus UBA7672. The sequence continues at coordinate 2,313 of CANJXY010000092.1, forward strand.
ACGCCTGTCGTGATGCGCGAGATGATCGAGCTGTTCGATGCCACCGATGCAGACGACAAGGTCCGCGCCGTCATCATCACGGGATCGGGCCGTGCGTTTTGCGCCGGCGCGGAACTTGGTATCGCCGGGGCTGACACGTTCAACTACAACAAGCGCGCCTCGGGCGACGAGATCATCTCGAACGGCATTCGTCGCGATGGCGGCGGTCGCGCGGTGCTGCGCATTTTCCGTAGCCTGAAGCCGGTGATTGCGGCGGTGAATGGCGCGGCGGTCGGCGTCGGCGCGACGATGCAACTGCCGATGGATTTTCGGCTGGCGTCGACCAACGCAAAGTTTGGCTTCGTGTTCTCGCGCCGGGGCATCACGCCGGAAGCGTGTTCGAGCTGGTTCCTGCCGCGCCTGGTCGGCATTCCGACAGCGCTCGACTGGACCTATTCCGGCCGCGTGTTTGATGCAAATGAAGCCAAGGCGAGCGGGCTCGTTCAGTCGCTGCATGAGCCCGATGCCCTGTTGCCGGCCGCGCTGGAGCTGGCGCACAAGGTGACTGAGAAGTCGGCGCCGGTCTCGGTCGCCATCGCCCGTCAGATGATGTGGCGCATGATGGGGGCGGAGCACCCGATGGACGCGCACAAGATCGACAGCCGCGCGCTTCAGATACGCGGCCAGTCCAGCGATGTGAAGGAAGGTATCGAGAGCTTCATGCAGAAGCGCGATCCGAATTTCCCGAACGGCGTGGCGGGCGATTTTCCGGCCAAGCTTTTCGCGGACGAGCCGGAATTTGAATAGGGTCTGCACAGGCGCAAATCCTGCGGGCTGAATCGACGGAATGACTTACCCGCCACACGCGAGCTGTGCTAAGCCAAGCAAAAGTGAGGCGGGCGCGTGGCGGACATCTTTCTTTCCTACAATCGTGAGGACCAGGCGACCGCGAAAGCCATCGCGACGGCCCTGCAAAACGAGGGTTTCGAGGTCTGGTGGGATACGGTGCTGCGCGCTGGCCAGACGTATGACGAAGTTACCGAAAGGCAATTGCATGACGCCAGCGCCGTTGTGGTGCTTTGGTCGTCGCGGTCGGTGAGGTCGAAATGGGTGCGGGCCGAGGCGACGCTGGGCGATCGCAAGTCAGCTCTGATCCCGGTGATGATCGAGCAATGCGACCGGCCGATCATGTTCGAGCTGATCCAGACGGCCGACCTCACCAAATGGACGGGCGATCTCGAAGATCGGCAGTGGAAGGCCTTCGTTGAAGACGTGCGCGAGCATGTCGAACGCAAGCGGGGCGCGAAGGCAGCGGCAGCTGCAGCTGCGCCCGTCGTAGCCGCTGCTGCGGTCGCATCGGTGACGGCTTCGTCGGATGCCAGGGACACGATCGAGGCGGCGTTCTGGATGTCGATCAAGGACGACAATGATGCGTCTGAGTTCGAGGCCTATCTGGAGCGCTATCCGGATGGGCATTTCGCTATGCTGGCAAAGAAGCGGCTGGCGGCATTGACGCCAAAGCCTGCCGCGCCGCCTGCGCCTGCGCCTCCGCCGCTGATTGAGCCGGCATTTGCAAAGCCTGCCTCTGCGCCCGCGCCGCAACCGGCGCCAAAGGTCGATGCTTTCCAGAAACGCGAGACGCAGGCCAGGAATCTGCCGCCCAAGAAGAAGAGCGGAAGCGCGCTACCTTTGATCCTGGGAGGCATTCTGGTTATCGCCGCCGCGGTAGGCGGCTTCATGTTCATGCCGAAGGACGACAACAGTGCGCAGGGCGCGCAGGCGCCAGAGACGCGCGGCAAGGCGGTTGCCGAGGAGGTGACGACGAAGACGGGCGCGGCGGCAGACGATGCAAAGGCTGCTATTTCCCCGACGCCGCCTACGCCGCCGCAGGCCCCTGTCGCTGCGGTGTTCAGCGACTGCGAAGGTTGCCCAGAGATGAAGCGCCTCGATGGCGGAAAGTTCCTGATGGGTTCACCCGACAAGGAATACGGTCATCGCGCCTGGGAAGGACCTCAGCATGAGGTTACGGTTCCTCCCTTCGCCATCAGCACGCACGAGGTGACGTTCAGCGAGTGGGACGCGTGTCTCGCTGCGGGTGGGTGCAACGCCTACACGCCCGCGGACAAGGGGTGGGGCCGCGGTGCGCGGCCGGCGATCATGATCTCATGGAATGATGCTCAGGCTTACCTGAAGTGGCTGAGCGGCAAGACGGGCAAGTCATACCGTCTGCCGACAGAAGCGGAATGGGAATACGCCGCGCGGGGTGGGACGACGACAGCTTACTGGTGGGGCGCGAAGTATGAGTCAGGCCGCGTGACCAGCGGCAAGACGGCCGAGACGGGCTCGCACGAGGCAAACGCGTTTGGCCTCTACGATATGACGGGTAATGCCGCAGAGTGGGTCGAGGACTGTTACGTCAACAACTTCAAGGAGGCGCCCACGGATGGTTCCGCCGTGAAGCAGAGCGGATGCCAACGAGTGATCCGGGGTGGCGGATGGAAAGCCAGCGGGGCTGATTTGCGTATCGCCAATCGCAGCCGGCTTTCGCCGACGACACGCGACACGGCGATCGGTTTCAGAGTCGTGACGCAGTAGCTATTTCCGCTCTACGACCTTGATCGTGTCCGTTGAGTTGTCCGACGCATAAGGATAGCCCGCAGTGATGACGAACCGCTTTACGCTGTTGGTGGCTTCGTGGCGGCTGACGGCGTCGAGGATGTCATCGAAGCTGCGGGGCTCGTCGAGCTCAAGATCTGCGTTGACGCCCCAGACCAGCGAGAGCTTTCGCGCCGTCGCGAGGTTGGGCGTGAGCGCGTGAATCGGTTGCTTGGGCCGCGTGGCGGAAACACGCTGAGCCGAAGAGCCCGAGCGCGTGAAGACAACGAGCGGGCAATCGAGATCGTCGGCGAGCTTGGTGGCGGCGGCGGCGCAGGCGTCGGCGGTTGACGGCGCGGTGACGGAGACGACGGGAAAAGACGGGTTGGCGTCGCGGTCGGCTTCGATGGCGCGAATGATGCGGTCCATGATGGCGACGGCAGCGGTTGGGTGGCGGCCAACGGCGGATTCAGCGGAGAGCATCACAGCATCAGAGCCCTGATATACGGCGGTCGCGACATCGTTGGCTTCTGCGCGGGTGGGGACGAGGGCTTCGATCATCGACTCCAGCATGTGCGTTGCGACGATCACTGGCTTGCCGTGCGCGCGGGCGGTGCGGACAATGCGGCGCTGGGCAATGGGAACCTGTTCGGGCGAGAGTTCGACGCCGAGATCGCCACGCGCAACCATGACGGCGTCAGACGCGGCGACGATGGCTTCGAGTTCGTCGAGTGCGGCGGGCTTTTCGATCTTGGCGATGATGGGGATGCCGGCGCCGAAAATCTCGCGCGCCATGGTGACGTCGGCGGCGCGTTGGACGAAGGAGAGGGCAATGTAGTCGACGCCTTGCTTTATCGCGAAGTGGCCGTCGGCAATGTCTTTCTCGGTGAGGGCGGGAATCGGGATCGGCCGGCCGGGGGCGGCGATGCCCTTCCGGCTCATGAGTTTGCCCGGGGCGACGGGGCGGGCGATGCGAGAGTCGCCGTCGACCTTGACGATGTGGAGCATCATCTTGCCGTCGTCGATCAGCAGCTTGTCGCCGAGTTGCAGCGAGGCGACGAGTTCGGGATGCGGGATCGGGATGATGTCGGGATCGTTCGAACTTGACGCAGCAACAAGTCGAAGTTCGGACGACATCCGGACATCGACCTGCCCGCCGGGCAGATCGCCGATGCGGAGTTTCGGACCCTGCAGGTCGGCGAGGATGGCGACAGGGCGGCCGAATGATTTTTCCGCTTCGCGCGCAGCGGCGATGCGGGCGGCATGCTGGGCATGATCGCCGTGTGAGAAGTTGACGCGGAAGAGATCGACGCCGGCGCTGAGAAGTTCCTCCATCTTGAGGGCGCCATCGCTGGCAGGTCCCAGCGTGGCAAGGATCTTGGTGCGGCGGCGGATGGCGAACATGGGCGAGGTCCCGGGGTGATTCGACGGGACGGTAGGTCGGAATGGAGGAGAGGGGGAGGGGGGATGTGAGGGCGCGATCTTTGCGGCCGGTGGCCGGGGTTGGGCGCTTTGGGTTTGGGCGTGGGCAAGGTCGGGCTGATCGTCATGCGACACTTCCGTGTCGCATTCACGCCTGCAGCGGACGTGGACCATCTGGAGAGTTGAGGCGGTGGGACACGCGCTCGGTGAAAAGCTTCAGCACCGCAAGCAGCCACAGCTGCGCGGGCGGCGGGGCAGTCACGCCGCATGGTGCGGTCCGTGCCGGCGTCATGGGCGCAAATGTAAGCGTGGCGAGGTGAGTGTAGGATAGCGATCTGCGATTTTTGATTTCTGCAGTTCAGCCATCCTGCATGCTTTCTTGCGCAAGCGCTTGAACCTGTGGCGGAAGACTTTCGGCTTTGTACCGGATCTGCTCGCGCCACCTTCCACAAACTGTGATGAACCACCTCGTCGATGCGGCTCACACAAAAAAACTCCCCCGGGGTTAGACCCGAGGGAGTTGGGTGATTTGCGTGTCTGGACGCCGCTACTTCTTCAGCGCCTTGTAAACCAGCTGCTGTGACTCGGCGCGAAGGTTGATGGCGCCGGGACCGGCATTGCCGCGTCGCTGGATCATGCCGACGAAGCCGACATTGTTGGCGGGGTCGATCCAGAACCAGGTACCGTCGATACCGAACCAGTCATATGTGCCAACCGGCATGGGAGCTGCATCCGTGGGGGCTGCGAGCTTCACCGCGCCGCCCCAGCCGAAGCCACCGCCGCCGAAGACGCCTTTGGTGTCGCCGATGTGGTTGGTCATCATGACCTTCACGGTTTCGGGCTTGAGGATCTGCTTCCCGTCGAGCGTGCCGTGATTGAGGATCATCTGCACGAAACGGACGTAATCGTGCGTGATCGAGGTAAGGCCGCCGCCGCCCGATTCGTGGTGGTTGGGGACGGTGAAGCTGTAGCCGTCCGGGAAGACTTCTTTCTCACCGGTCGTCGCGTTGCGCTGGTATACGGTGGCGAGGCGGGTCTTGTAGTCGTCTTCGCTGACAAAGAAGGCGGTGTGGTTCATGCCGAGCGGCGTGAAGACGTTCCGCTTGAGGTACTGGCCAAGCGTCGTTCCCGTGATCTTCTCGAGGGCCGCTGCCTGTACATCGACCGTGTAGGAATAGCTCCAGCGTTCGCCGGGCTGAAACAGGAGGGGGATGTCCTTGAGGCGGTTCATCGCCGCCGCGAGGTTGGGCTGGGCGTGCGGGTTGTCGCGCTGGAATTCCTTGTCGACCGCATTGTTGGCCGAGAGGCCGTAACCGAAGCCCGCCGTGTGGGTCATCACCTCGTTCATGTTCGGCGCCCGGGTTGCGGGCACGAGACCGTCGGTGATTGAGTCCGCCTTGGTCGCGACTTTGAGATTGCCGAGTTCTGGCAGGAATTTCGTGACCGGGTCTTCCGGCTTCCACTTGCCCTGTTCCCAGAGCTGCATCATGGCGACGCCGACGATGGGCTTGGTCATGGAGCGGATGCGGTAAATCGTGTTCTCGGTGACGGGCGGGCCGCCATAGGACTGCGCGCCGAATGTATTGAAGGCGATGACCTTGCCGTCCTTCACCAGTGCGTATTGCAGGCCGGCGACTTCCGATTTGTCGACCGCCTCCTTGAGACGGGCGTCGAGCGCCTTGAGCCCTTCTGCGGAGAAGGATGATTGCGTCGCAACGACATCTGACGCTGTGGGCCATGCGGTAGCGGACGATGCGCCGTCCATCGTGGTGCAGGACGCGAGGACGCCGGCGAGACCGGCGGCGAGCCAGACTTTTCCGACGGACATCAAGGTGCGCGACATAATCACAGTCTCCGTGAGGTGGAATCGCAAAAAAGAGGCGGCGTTGAGCCCATGTTCTCAACGCCGCCCGATACAGTGGACGTGCGCTAGTGCGCAGGCTCCTTCGCGGGCTCGGCAGGGGCTGCGGCCGGAGCTGCAGCGGGGGTTGCCGATTTCAGCGCGGCGTAAACGAGTTTCGCCGAGCCTTCGCGGAAGTTGAGAGCTTCGGGACGGAAGCCGCCCATCTGCTGGATCATGCCGACGAAGAAGAGGTCGTTGGCCGGATCGATCCAGAACCAGGTGCCGGCGGCGCCGCCCCAGTAATGCGTGCCCTTGGCGTAGGGCTGCATGGTCTTCGAGGGTTCGTCATAGATTGCGAAGTCGAGACCGAAGCTCACGCCATCGAGGCCGTTGGGACGCGTGCCATCGGTCGAGACGCCGAGCGTGCCGATCTGGTTGGTGCGCATCAGTTCCACCGTTTCCGGCTTCAGAACGGTGGCGCCGGCGAGCGTGCCTTTGCCGAGGAACATCTGGGCGAAGCGCGCGTAGTCATGCGTCGTTGAGACGAGACCGCCGCCGCCGGATTCAAGACGCTTGGGATCGGTGAAGCCGGGGCGATCAGGGCGATCCGGGTTCACGACGAGCGCGTTCTTGTCCTTGTCCCAGTGATAGACGTCGGTGAAGCGCGGCTTGTTGGCTTCGGTGACGAAGAAGGAGGTGTCGTTCATGCCGAGCGGTGTGAAGACATGTTCCTTCAGGTAGTCGCCGAATTTCTGGCCCGAGAGTTTCTGGACGATATAGCCCTGAATATCGACGGCGGCGGAGTAGCTCCACTTGGTGCCGGGATCGTAGAGCAGCGGGATCGCCTCGAGACGTTTCATCATCTCCTCGAGGTCGGGGGCGGCGAGCACGCCTGTGTCGCGGAAGGCCTTGTTGACCGGATCCTCGCAGCAGAGGCCATAGCCGAAGCCGGCAGTGTGGCTCATCAGCTGACGCATGGTGGGCGGAGATTTCGGGTCGGCGAGAACGGGCTTGCCGTTCTTGATCACCGGCTTGCCGTCGGCGCCGTAGGTGAGAACCTTCAGCGAAGCGAGTTCGGGCACGAACTTCGTCACCGGATCATCCAGCTGCCACAAGCCCTGTTCGTAGAGCTGCATCATCGCCGTGCCGGTGATCGGCTTCGACATCGAGTAGATGCGGAACATGGAATCGAGCGCCATCGGCGTGCCTGTCGCGGGATCGCCCGACTGGATGCCGTAGGCCTTGAACTGCGCGATGTCGCCGCCTTTTCCGAGGATCGTCACCATGCCGGCGACGTCGTGGTCGGCGACCGACTTCGCCATGGCGGCGTCGAGGGCTGCGAGACCTTCGGTGGTAAAGCCGAGGGTGGTGGCGTCGGCGACAGCGGCGGCGGGCCAGGCGGCATTGTCGGACGGCTTGGCGGCAACGACTGCAGGCTCGGCCGGCTTGGCTGGCTCGGGACTGCAGGCGGCGATGATGGCGAGGGACGCGGCTGCAAACAACAGGCGCGATCCCAGCTTGAGCTGGATCATGGAACTTCTCTCCCCTGTGACGTCGCCAGCTCTGGGGCCGGTCGATCTGGCGCGACCATAGGCTGGAAGACGCGCGAACGCCAAGGACGCGGGGGAAGGCTTCCCGAAAGCGTGAAGCCGCAAAAGCGAAAGGGGAATTGGGCGATTTTGGATGAAAGACGCTGTGCCGGCTTGCTTTCTGCGAACGAATTGCAATGTGGAGTCAGGTCCGGCTAGGGTCGGCCGAGTAGGTGCCCAGTGGCTAAATGACCGAGACAACACGCAAGGGAAGCCCGCTGCTCCGTCCGCTGTTCTTTGTCTGCGGGCTCCTGCTCGTCGGGGTGGGCGTCGTCGGCTATCTGACGCCGGGCGTGCCGGGGACGATCTTTCTGATCCTGGCGGCCGGCTGCTTCGCGCGATCATCGCCGCGGCTGGAGGCCTGGCTGATCAATCATCCGCGGCTGGGGCCAAGCGTTGTGGCATGGCGGGAGAACGGCGCGATCCCGCGCAAGATCAAATACATCGCGATCGGATCGATGTCGGTGTCATTCCTGATCGTGCTTGTGATCCATCTGTCGACGATGTGGACCGCAATCATCGGCGTGGCCATGCTGGCGAGCGCGCTGTTCGTGGCGACGCGGCCCGAGGGGTCAAAGGCAGCCCGCTAAACCTCAGTCGATCAGCTTCCAAACGCGGACGAGGATCGCATTGCGGAGGCAAACTTCGCGACAATCGTCCTGGTCCGCCTTGCCAAGCTTACCGGTGACGCGGCCGCAAACGATTACCCTCTGCTGCGATGAAACACATGGGCAAGATCTCGGGCGCGTCTTGGGGTACGTCAGCCATTCGGGTCTGGATCACCAGGCGTTGCAGCTTTTCGCGCTGGCGCGATGCAGTTTTTGGGGCTGTGCTGCGCGCGAATTGAGACTAGTTTGGAAGTCGAAAACAAGACGATCAGACCCGGAGCCTGCGCCCATGAAACTTCGCCTCGCCGCCACCGTGTGCGCTGCCGCTGTTGCGGCAGTTGCCGGACTGGTCGCTATCGCACAGCCGCCAGCCGAGACGCGCGATGGCAACCGCTCGGGCTACAAGCCGGCCTTCACGAACCAGACCCGGGCGCCGGTGCTGACCACCGACACCAGGTATGAGGTGAAGGAAGTGGTGAAGGCCGGCGCGATCCAGAGCCCCTGGGCCGTGGAGTTCCTGCCGGGCGGCAAGTTCCTGATCACCGAGCGCACGGCGGGACAGTTCCGCATCGTGGACAAGGATGGGACGGTTTCCGCTCCGATCAAGAACAACGTGCCGCAGGTGATGACACTCGGGCAGGGCGGGCTGCTCGACGTGGCGCTTGATCCTAATTTCACGACGAACCAGATGATCTACTGGAGCTATGCCGAGCCGCACGAGGGCGGACCCAATAATACGGCAGTGGCAAAGGGCAGGCTGATCGATGGCCCGGAGCCGCGTATCGAGAATGTGAAGGTGATCTATCAACAGAGGCCGCGCCTGCAGTCGAACCTGCACTTTGGCTCAAGGCTCGTGTTCGGGAGAGATGGCTCGCTCTTTGTCACTCAGGGTGAAAGATCGATCATTCCGGGCCGCATGCAGGCGCAGGATCTGAAGAGCGGGCTCGGGAAGATCGTGCGCATCAACACCGATGGCACGATCCCGAAGGACAATCCGTTCGTCGGCGACAAGACTGGCGCGCTGCCGGAGATCTGGTCTTACGGTCACCGCAACTCGCAGGGCGCGTTCCTGCATCCGGCGACGGGTGAGCTGTGGGAGCTCGAGCATGGCCCGCAGGGCGGCGATGAGATCAACATTGCGCGCAAGGGCAAGGACTATGGTTGGCCAACCATCACTTATGGCGTCGAGTATGGCGGCGCGCATACCAAGATCGGCGAAGGTGCAGTCAAGGCGGGCATGGAACAGCCGATCTATTACTGGGATCCGGTGATCGCGCCGGGTGGGCTCGCCTATTACAACGCTGACGCCTTCCCGAAATGGAAGGGATCTGTGTTCGCGGCCGGGCTCAATTCCAACTATGTCGCGCGACTGACGATGGATGGCGACAAAGTGAAAGGCGAAGAGCGCTTCACGTTCTCGGACCAGAAGGAGCGCTATCGCGATATCGGCGTCGGGCCGGATGGCGCGATCTACCTGCTGACGGATGGACCGGGTGCACGGCTGCTGAAGGTTGTGCCGAAGGGCTGAGGCTCAAGCCATAATCTGAACCGATGCAGGCGGCTCCGGATTGGGGCCGCCTGTTTCATGTCTGCAGTTCGCTGTCAGCTATTTATGGCTGATCGACCAGACGTAGGCGGCGACGGCCCTGAGATCGTCGGGCGAAAGGTCGGCACCGCCCATGGCCGGCATTGGGCTAGCGAACTGTTTGGGTTCATCGATGCCTTCGCGGATGATCTTCGTGATCGCGCCGATGCTGCCATCCCCCGTCAGCCAGGTCGCGTCGGCAAGGTTGGGGGCTAGTGAGGTGCCTTTGGCATCCTCGCCGTGGCACGCGATACAGCTGTTCTCATGAAAGAGCCTGTCGCCCGCAGCGACCAGCACCGCGGTGGCGCCGGAGGACGAGGCCACGATCGCGGTCGATGCGGCCGGCGCTTCCGTCGTGGCGCAGCCAGCTATGGCCAGCACAAGCCCGATCCACGCGGATCCGGCGATGCGTCTGTTGCGTCTTGCGTGATTGGGCATGGTTGTCTCCGGCCTGTTTCTGTCCAGCAGCCGGAAGAGCGCGGCAGCAGATCCAGTATTGTCATGATAGCGTGCTGTTCGGGAGGAGACACCATGATTGCGCAAACCGCCAGCAGCACCCTGATCAGCGCGTGTCGACCTCAGCTGATTTCGTCGAGCCAGGCGGGCAGGTCGCCCAGGGTTTCGACTTCGCGATAGCGTGGATTGCCGACGGGCTTCTCCGCGCGCTCGTGTTCCCAGACCAGCGGATAGGGGACCAGGGCAGCATAACCGCCGGCGGCGAGCATCGGGAGGACGTCCGACTTCACCGAATTGCCGGTCATCAGCGATGTCTCGGCGCGGCCGCCATGGCGGGCGAAGGCTTTGGTATAGAT
>CANJXY010000093.1 GCA_947478925.1 Hyphomonadaceae bacterium
GGGATTGCTGACCGGCAAGGACTTGCTGGCGGGGCGCGGCTACAACGCTTTCTGGATTGATCCAGGCTCGAAGTTCGGCGTCGTCCATGGCGAGACTCGCACAGCGTGGATCACGGATCCGCCGAACGGCAAGATTCCCTACAGCGAAGCCGGGCGGAAACTTGTCCATGCCGGCGAAGCAAAGCTCGGCTATTCCGATCCTGAAGCACGACCTCTTGCAGACCGCTGCCTTGCGACTGGCGGCCGCACCGGCCCGCCCATGATCAACGGTCTCTATAACAATCACTATCAGATCGTGCAGACGCCAACACACGTGGTGATCCACACCGAGATGATCTCGCATGCCAGGATCATACCGTTGAGGACCACACACGAACCCCCAGCGCTGGCCCAGCTGTTCGGCGATTCCATCGCGCACTGGGATGGCGATGCGCTGGTGATCGCGACCACGAATTTCAGCCCTTACCATTCATGGCAGGACCATCCGGCTTATCTGTCGCCTACCGCGAAGGTCACCGAGCGCTTCACCCGCGTGGCGGATGACCAGCTGCTCTACGAATTCACAGTTGAGGATCCTGTGTTCTACACCCAGCCCTGGAAGGGCGAGATTGCCTTCTGGAACGATCACACGCGCATCTATGAATACGCCTGCCACGAAGGAAACTACGCCATGGACGGCATCCTGCAGGGCGCCCGTGTGCGGGAGGCGCTGGGCCTGCCGCTTGATCAGGCGAATGACGAGTAGACCGGCTTACGCCGCTTACTCATCGTGCAGCTTCACCTAGGCCATACAGGTCGATCTGCTGCTGGAAGGCGCCATGGACCGGCGTCCGAAGCAGACATATGGCTGGGGCTCAAGCGAGCGCGAAATCCACCAGCGCCGCGGCGTGCAGTTCCAGCGTGTCATAGCCGGGCAGGCCAACTTCGGTTGGCGGGAACAGCATGCCGATCTCCGTGCAGGCGAAGATCACGCCGTCGGCTTCCTTCTCGCCTGACTTGTCGATCATGGCCCGCACCGTTGCACGCGCGTCGTCCGTGACGATGCCCTTGATCAGCTGATCATAGATGATCGCATGCAGCGCATCGCGATCGGTCTTGTCCGGCGTCACCGCGCCAATCCCCTTGTTGCCAAGGTAATCGAGGAGGAAACTGTCCTCCATCGTGTAGCGTGTCCCCAGCAGCAGGGGCCGCGAGCGTGCGTCGCCTCGCAGCTCTTTCACCAGCGCGTCCCCGATGTGCAGGAGGGGGATGCGCACGGACGCGGTCACCTGTCCGGCGACCTTGTGCATCGTGTTGGCGCCGATGGCGATCACGTCGGCCCCGGCGCGTTCCAGCGCTTGCGCCGCATTGGCGAGCACGGCCCCGGCTTCGCGCCACTGGCCTTCAGTCTGCATCTTCGCCAGTGGACCAAAATCCAGCGAGTTGAGAATGATCTTTGCCGAATGCGCCCCGCCCAGCCGCTCGGCGACCATCTGGTTGATGCGGTCGTAATAGAGGCGCGAACTCTGCCAGCTCATGCCGCCGATCAGGCCGATTGTGCGCAAGTGTGTTTCTCCGACTCTTGCAGCGCGTTAGCACCGTCAGGCGGCAGAGGACAACTCAGACGTACCTGATCACGTCAACGCCGACAGACAGGATGGGGGTCATACTCGGTCCGGTGAAGGAGCCCGAGATCGGGGTCAGGGAGGCGCCGTTGACGGCCGATGCGATCGGGATCAGGTCGCCATCGTCGACCAGCCCGTTGGTGGCGTCGAGTTCGATCCAGCCCAGCGCGGGAAGGTAGATCTCCGCCCACGCGTGCGGCGAGGATGAGCCTGGCGCGGCATTGGGCGTGAAAACATAGCCGGTGACGAAGCGCGCGGCGCAATCGAGGCTGCGAGCGGCGGCGATCATCAGTTCCGCGAAATCCCGGCACGTGCCCGAATGCAGCGCCAGCGTTTCCGACGGGGTCTGCAGGCCGGGTTCGAAGCGGATGCGATAGTCGAACTCATAGCGGATGCGTGCTGCGCACTCGAGCAGGCGCTCATACTGTGTCTTCTTCACCTTGGACGCGCTCTTCCGGATCCATTCGGCGGCGGCATGGCCGGTGTCCCAGGGCTGGGCGATATAGGGTCCCAGCAGGCGGCGCTCGGTCGCAGAATACTCCGCCTTGCCCGATTCCAGCAGCAGGCGGCGCTGGCTTTCGCTGCGCGGGAATGTCTCGACATCGAGCTCGCTGATGATGTCGAGCTTGGTCGTCTGGCCGGTGAAATGGGCGATGGCGACCGAATTGCCGTAAAGATCATTGCGCCACACCACTTGGGCCGTCGGCGAAAGCGTGAGGGTGGACGCCTTTATCTTGAGTTTGTGGTCGCCCCGCGGGCGCAGGTAGAGCTGGTGCGGCTGTAACGTTACGGGCGAGGAAAAGGCATAGGTCGTTGCGTGGCGCAGGTTGAAGGACGGCATGGACGGGCGCTCTGCAATCGGGGGGCGGAGAGCAACGTACCCCGAGAGGCGAGGTTCCACCCAGCCCTTTGGCTTGAAACTTGACCTTCTCCACAGGCGGGGGTAGGGAGACCGCCTTCCGCGCAGAACCCCCGGCAAACCCGGGAAACTGTGCTTTGACCGGCACGACCCCGTTTCTTTCAGAACGGACGAGGCTGGCGAGGTCCCCCGCCCGGCGCGTTGCGCTCAGCGGGGTTGTTTTGCGTTTTGCGCTGTTTGCGCATGGAAGAGGACTACCCATGTCGGAGAGGGTCTCCGGCATGAAAAGGAATGGCGATGTTCGACGCGCTGACAGACAGGCTTGGGAAGGTCTTCGACGGTCTCACCGGCCGCGGCGCCCTGTCCGAGAAGGACGTCAACGAGGCCCTGCGCGAGATCCGCGTTGCGCTGCTCGAAGCCGACGTTGCCCTCTCGGTCGTCAAGCAATTCATCGATGATGTCCGCCCGCAGGCTGTGGGCGAGAGCGTCATCAAGTCGATCAAGCCAGGTCAGCTGGTCGTCAAGATCGTGCACGACGAACTGGTGCGCGTGCTCGGCGGTGATGAAGAGCCCCAGCCGCTGAAGATCGACTCGCCACCGGCCATCATCATGATGGCCGGCCTGCAGGGCTCGGGCAAAACCACCACGACCGGAAAGCTCGCCAAGCGCCTCAAGGAGACCGAGCGCAAGAAGGTGCTCGTCGCCTCCCTCGACACCCGCCGTCCGGCTGCGATGGAGCAGCTCAAGATTCTCGCTGACCAGGTTGGCGTCGATGCGCTGCCGATCGTTGTGGGACAGCTTCCCGCCGACATCACTCGCCGCGCCATCCAGGCTGCGAAGTTCGGCGGTTATGATGTGTTGATGCTGGATACGGCGGGCCGCACCACGCTCGACGACCAGATGATGAACGAGGCGGACGAGATCGCGAAGATCGCGTCCCCCAACGAAACGCTTCTGGTCGCTGACGCCCTTACCGGTCAGGACGCGGTCGAGACCGCCAGGCGCTTCCACGAACGCCTGCCGCTCACCGGCCTCGTCCTTACGCGCATGGACGGTGATGGCCGTGGCGGCGCAGCGCTCTCGATGCGGGCGGTCACCGGCCTGCCGATCCGCTTCATCGGCATGGGCGAAAAGCTCGACGGGCTCGATGTGTTCGATGCCCGTCGCATCGCCGGTCGTATCCTCGGGCAGGGCGACATTGTCTCGCTGGTCGAGCGCGCCAGGGCGGAGATCGACGTCGCCGAGGCCGAGCGCGTCGCCAAGAAGATGCAGAAGGGTCAGTTCGACCTGGAAGACTATGCCGGCCAGTTGCGCCAGATGCAGCGCATGGGCGGCCTTGGCGGCATGATGGAAATGCTGCCTGGCGTGAAGAACGCCAAGGCGCAGATGGCCGCCGCGGGAATCGACGACCGGGTGATGAAGCGCAAGGAAGCGATCATCATGTCGATGACGCCGAAAGAGCGCCGAAAGCCGGACTTGCTGCAGGCCTCGCGCAAGCGCCGTATCGCCGCCGGCGCCGGTGTCGACGTTGCCGAGGTCAACAAGGTGCTGAAAGAGCACCGCAACATGGCCGACATGATGAAGAAAATGGGCAAGGGTGGTCTCAAGGGCCTTGCGGGCATGATGGGTAATCTCGGCGGCCCGGGCGGCATGGGTGGCGGCGGTGGGGGTGGCCCCACGCAGCAGCAGCTTGCAGCGCTCAAGAATCTCGGCGGCGGCCCTGGCGCGCCAAAACTGCCCGGCCTTGGCGGCAGCCTTCCGGGTCTCGGCGGCAAACCGGGAGACAAGAAGAAATGACCATCGATCCTGCCGTGGAACTGAAACGCCTGCGCTCATCCATCGACAATATCGATGCTGCAGTCGTGCACATGCTGGCCGAGCGCTTCAAGGCGACCAAGGCCGTGGGCGAGCTCAAGGCCGCGCATGCCATGCCGCCAGCGGACAAATCACGCGAAGCCGAGCAGATCGCGCGCCTGCGCCGGCTGGCCAGGGATGCTGATCTCGATCCCGATTTCGCCGAGAAATTCCTCAACTTCATCGTGACGGAAGTCATCCGACATCACGAGAAACTACAGGGGAAGGGCTGAGGCCCGACCTGCAACGTCATCAACCGACCAAACTAAAAAACTGAAAGGCTACCTATGTCCCTGAAAATCCGTCTTGCACGCGGCGGCTCCAAGCACCGCCCGTACTACAACGTCGTGATCGCTGACTCGCGTTTCGCCCGCGACGGCCGCTTCATCGAGAAGATCGGTTCTTACAACCCGCTGCTCGCCAAGACGGATGAGAAGCGCGTCCAGATCGACCTCGAGAAAGCCAAGGAATGGCTCGCCAAGGGCGCTCTGCCGACCGATCGCGTCGCGCGCTTCCTCGGTACGGCTGGCCTCGTGAAGTTCGAGCACGGCAACAACCCGCAGCGCGCCATTCCGGGCGAAAAAGCCACCGGACGCGCCAAGGAGCGTGCGGACCGCGAAGAAGCCCGTCGCGCCGCGGCTGAAGAAGCCAAGAACGCACCGGCTGTCGAAGAAGCCGCAGCCGAGTAACTGGCATGACCGTCACGGTCCGGGATGCAGAGGCGAGGGACGCGGATTTCATCCTCGCCCTCAACGCCGCCTGCACCCCGGCTGTTGGCGACATGTCGGCCCAGGACTTCCGCGACATCGCGGGCTGGGCCCATCGCATCGTGATTGCTGAAGCCGACGGTTCGTCTGTCGGCTTCATGATTCTGATCCGGCCCGGTTCGGCCTATCCAAGCGACAATTACGGCTGGTTCGAACAACACTTCGATCACCAGCTCTATGTCGATCGCATCGCCGTCGCGGACAGCGCACGCGGCCTCGGCGTCGGGCGCACCCTTTACGAAGAAGCGCTGCGCATGGCGGCGGATCTGGGCGAGGAAAGGGTGACGGCCGAGGTGAACGAAGTCCCGCCCAATCCTGAAAGCATGGCCTTTCACGCGAAACTCGGCTTCCGCCATTTGCTGTCGCGTACATCGCCAAGGCTTGGCAAACGCGTCGCCATGCTGGAGCGGCCACTTTGAGCAAGGACAAGCTCATCGTCGTCGGCCAGATCGCGGGAGCCTTCGGCGTTAAGGGCGAAGTGCGTGTGCGCTCCTTCACCGACGATCCCGAAGCGATCTTTGAATACGGCCCGTTGCTCGACATCGCCGGCAATGTCGTGCTGACGCCTGTGCGCCATCGCTCGCTCAACGATCTCTTCAGCGTGACGGCGAAGGAACAGCACCAGCGCGAAGCCTGGGAAGCCATGCGTGGCACGCTGCTGCATGCTCCGCGCGCCGCGCTACCCGAAGTGGAAGAGGGTGAGGTCTACGTCGCTGACCTGATCGGCGCGCGCGTGGTTCACGTCGACGGGCGCGACCTCGGTGTCGTGAAGACGGTACAGAATTTCGGCGCCGGCGAACTTCTCGAAATTAAGCCTTCGACCGGCGCGACTTTCCTGTTGCCCTTCACCGAGGAAAACTTCCCCGGGGTCGACATGGACGCTCGGGTGCTGACGGCCGAACCCGCAGAAGCGTTGCTGCCTGAAAGCTTCAACGCTCCGGAGCCTAGCCGCACTGACCCGAACCCCGGTTGAGCTGGTAGTAAAGCGTCGCCGCCTTTTCCTCCGACATGCGCAAGGGCCGTCGCACGGCGCCGCGCGCGCCCTTGTCGCGCAGGCGCGAGCCCAGATCCTTCTCGACATAGCCTGAGAGCTCTTCCGGCATAAGGGCCACATTGCGGCTCTCATTGAACCGGGTGTCGCGCCACACGATCAGGCATGCGCCATTGGTGCGCCGCGCCGGGAAGGCATCGACCCCGATCGAGGCATCAAGCACCCGCGCGCGTGGGAAAGCAGCGCGCAGGTTGCCGGTGAGGTGCGGGTCGGCGCCTACGATTGTGCCTTCCGTGAAGCCCGCCTCCTTCAGCGCATCCGCCCAGGCGACAATCGGGGTGTAAGGTCTGCAGCCGCCGTCGGCGCACTGATTGATCTCCATCTGCGCTTCGACGAAACGTCCGCCCGCGACCAGCAGGATGAAAGCCATCACCACAGCGCCGAAGCCACGGATCGCCACGGGAAAATCGCCGGCGCGCTTCACATGGGCGAACAGCCAGATCGGCAGCGCGAACAGAACCGGCATCATCCAGTGCGGTTTGTACGCCTGCACGCCCCCCGCCACGCTGATCAGATAGACGATCACGCCTAGAATGGCGGTCTGCACGAACAGCTTGCGCCACGCCAGCTCGTGAGGCTCCTCGTCGGTGTTCCGGCGCGGAAAGATCGGATAGATGATCGGTAGCCACAGGTTCCAGAACAGCATCATCCAGAACAGCAGCAGCGGCAGCGAGAATTCCAGCAGCGCCCGACCCAGCTGCGCCGCCGCATTGCCGGCGCGCTCGATCCAGCCGCCATCGATCTCCCAAGAGTCGATATACTCGCGCGCTGCGAAGCTGATCGAGTCGATGTGGGTGCCGACCCACCAGGCGTAGGGCGCATAGATCAGGGCCGCGACGAGCAACATCAGCAGGAGGCGCATCGGGCTGACGGCATCGCGAAAGAACTGAGACATCACGACGCCGATCAGCATCGCGATCGGAAACACCACGAACAGGTGGTGCGTCAGCAGCCCGAGCCCTATCGAAACGCCGAGATAGACCCAGTCGATCCACCGTCGCCAGGTCAGGATTCGCGTGATGGCGTGGAACGAGATGGACAGGACGGCCATCAACGCCACCCCGCCGAGAAGATCCTCGTGCGCCGACCAGCCGACCTGGAAGGTCAGCGCCCACGCCGCCAGCGCCGCCGCCGAGACGCCGGGCCGGATCAGGACGTTGCGGGCCGAGAGATAGTAGAAAACCAGCCCGACAAAGAGCAGGGCGTATTTCAGCCCGAAGACGACGGATGGCGATATGCCGCCGGCGCGCGTCGCAAGCCAGAACAGCCAGGTCAGCAGGGGTGGCTGGCGTGCTTCATAGCCAAGCTGGAACGATTGCGAGAGCAGAAGCTGGTCAGCCTCTTCCACGGTATAGACCGGCGCCACGAGCACGCGGATCGCCCAGTGGATTACGCAATACAGCAGCACCATCGAAATGATGGCCGACTTGTCGAGCCGGATCAGGGCGTCCAGTGAGGAACGCTGTTCTCGCTCGGGATTGCGGCGTCCGCGAACCGCCCGGGCGGTGTTTGTCGCTTTTCGCGACGGCTTGGGCTGCCGGATCGGCTGCTTCACGCGTAATTTCCACTCAACCTGGCGCCACAAACGTCCGGCTCGTCAGCGCTGTGCGCGCGGATCGTTCCATTCGGCTGCAACACCATACCCCCCCCGACGCACAAGCCATATCATCCCGAGCAGGTCTACGGTCCCGGCGCCAAAACGTCCGAGGAATCCGTATTTGGAAACACCATGCAGTCTTTGCCGGTCGGCGACAGGCTCCTCGCGCACATCCCATCCCGCGCGCTTGATCAGCGCCGGCAGGAAGCGGTGCATCGCTGCGAAGAAGGGCAGGTCCTGGAACGCCCGGCGGCGGATGAGCTTGAACCCGCATCCCGTGTCGGTGGCATCGTCCCGCAGGCAGAAGCGGCGGATCCCGTTGGCGACCCGCGATTGCAGCCATTTGAACCCGCTATCATTCCGGCTGGTGCGGCGGCCGCAAATGATACCGAGGGCCGGGTTTTCGTCCTTTGCCGCAACCAGGTCCCAGATCCGGCGGGCATCCGCAGGGTCGTTTTGCCCATCCCCGTCCAGCAGCTGCACCCAGTCGCCAACACAGCTGCGCAGGCCCGTGAACAGCGCGCCCGATTTTCCGCGACGTTTCACGTGGGTCAGGATCTTGATCCGGTCCAGCGCCAGCGTCTGGGCGGCTATCAGTTCGGCGGCAGTCGAATCGCTTGAACCATCGTTCACGCACACGATTTCATAGTCGACCCCAGCCAGAGCGGCGTGCACCTCGTCCACCAAAGGCTGGATATTGCCCGCTTCATTGAAGAACGGGATCAGCACGGACAGCGAGCGGCGCGGTGGGGTGGGCGTGTCTGATCCCAAGGCGGCGGTCCCTGCGACTGCGAGTGAATGGTTAGGACCACTAGCACATCCGCCGCCTGCCGGAAGGCGGCGCCGCCATGCCGTCATGCCGCGCCGCGGCGCCCCATGATGGGCCGGCCGGGTAAATTCGTCGCTGCGCTTACCCTTAGGTTAGGACTGCCGCTGATCCCGGCGTCTGCTAGACTGTGTCAAGGCAGTTGGGTCATAACCTTCTGCAGCAGGTAAGGAGAGCGCCATGGCCGATACGGTGACAACCGAAACCCCGATCGACCTTGGTCTCGAGGCTTTCCGCAAGAACGGCCTTCCCAGGGGCGCTACAGCGCCGAAAGCCAGCGAGATTGATCTCGCAACCTTCGACATCACCGATCCCGAACTCTGGCGTCAGGGCGTCTACTGGGATTACTTTGCCCGCATGCGCAAAGAGGCGCCGGTCAACTACTGCCCGGACAGCCCGTTTGGCCCGTACTGGAGCGTCACCACCTACAAGGACATCATGACCGTGGATACGACCCACGGCAT
This sequence comes from Hyphomonadaceae bacterium, assembly GCA_947478925.1. Taxonomy (GTDB): domain Bacteria; phylum Pseudomonadota; class Alphaproteobacteria; order Caulobacterales; family Hyphomonadaceae; genus UBA7672. The sequence goes on from CANJXY010000093.1 coordinate 9,023, forward strand.
TTTCTCGTCCGAGGGCGGCATCACTGTCGTCGACCAGGACGAGGACTTCCAGTTGCCGATGTTCATCGCAATGGACCCGCCCAAGCATGACCTGCAGCGCAAGACAGTCCAGTCCATCGTCGGCCCCGACAACCTCAAGACCTTCGAGGCGCTGATCCGCTCGCGCACGAACGACCTGTTCGACAACCTGCCGGTCGGCGAGCCGTTCGACTGGGTCGACAAGGTTTCGATCGAACTCACCACAATGATGCTCGCAACGCTCTTTGACGTCCCCTTTGAAGACCGCCGCAAGCTGACGCGCTGGTCGGACGTCGCGACTGGCCGCAACAACCCCGACATCGTCACCAGTGAAGAACAATGGCGGGGCGAGCTGATGGGATGCCTTGGCTATTTCACAGGGCTGTGGAACGAGCGCGTGAACGCTGAGCCGCGCGGCGATCTCATCTCGATGCTGGCCCATGGTGAGCACACGCGGAACATGACCCCGCAGGAATATCTCGGCAATCTGATCCTGCTGATTGTCGGCGGCAACGATACCACCCGCAATTCGATGACGGGCGGCATCTACGCCATGAACAAGTGGCCGGAGAACTGGGAGAAGCTGAAAGCTGACCCCTCGCTGGTGCCGTCCGCGGTGTCGGAAATCATCCGCTGGCAGACACCGCTGGCCCACATGCGCCGCACGGCCCTCGAAGATTTCGAGCTCAACGGCAAGACCATCAAGAAGGGCGAGAAAGTCCTGATGTGGTACGTCTCGGGCAACCGCGACGAGACACAGTACACCAACGCTGACAAACTCTGGATCGAGCGCCCGATGGTGCGCCGCCACCTCTCCTTCGGCTTCGGCATTCACCGCTGCGTCGGCAATCGCCTGGCCGAACTCCAGCTGCAGGTTCTGTGGGAAGAGATCCTCAAGCGCTTCGAGAAGATCGAGGTTCTCGCGGAGCCGGAGCGCGTGCCGAGCGCCTTCGTGAAGGGCTATACCAAGATGATGGTGAAGGTGACGCCGAAGGCATAGGCCTTTGCGAGCGTCTCAACTTCTCCCGTTAGCTGCTGCAGATAGGTCCGAGCTGCGCGTCCTTGACGCTCGCACGCGCCATGTCGAGCAGGTGGCGGAAGGAATAGCCTTCGCCCCGCCGGAATCCCGGCCGGTCGGGATCGGGCGCTGAGCTGACGTGTACGGCGAAGACATCTCCCGTCGAAAGATCAAACACGGGCGCTCCGCCTGAGGCCCGGTTGGTTGAGTGTGTGTAATGGATCGCCTGCGGCGTCGTGCGGTCCAGTAGCTGACTGATATTCAGCGCGAGAGCCTTTGGGGTCGGTCCGCCTTCCGCCGGAATGGCGATGCCGAGCATGGCAACCGTCCGCTCGCGCGGCGTCGTTCCGAAGTCCTGGCAATCAACGTCGTCTTTTCCGATCACCCGGACCCCAAAGGGCGGCGCGCCGCTCAAGCGCCAGATCTGGAATGGCCGTTCGCCGCCCAACTGAACTGGCGTGCTCCAAACCATCTCCGATGCTTTTAGAGCTGGCGCATCGCCCAGCACGGGAAAGGCGATGGTGATCACCTCCGGCCCCGGCTTCACCTCCTCTGCCGTCACGATCCGCTGCACCAGGTCCGGATCATCCACGGCGAGCGTGTCCATTGGCGAGCGTGGCGCGACGCGGGGTGGTCGCCGGGGATTTGCAGTTGTTACGGGCAGCACGGTTTGTGCGGGCGGTGTTACGTGTGCTGCGGCGGCGCGCCGCTCAAGCGCCTCTTGCGCCCTCCGCTCCTCCTCATCCCGTCGCCTGATCTCGAGAATTTTCATGTCCTCGCCACTCAGCGCAGGCAGGGTGTCGTTCGGCGTCGGTGGCGGTTGCCACTTCAGCGGCGTCGCGTTCTGTGTTGCGCGTTCGGCGTACAACACGAGCAGTGGCTCACCCGCATACTGCGGATGCACCAGCCCACCATCGATGATGAAGCCGGTTTGTTGCCAGGTCGAATGCCCGCCGCCCGCGCGTTCCACACGCACAATCGCGCCAGAATAGTTGGCCGCCACCGGATACCACCCGCTGTCGATGACATAATAGCCATTGTCCGAAGGCGCTGTACGCAGCCACACCTGCGCGCCCAGCCGCAGGTTGGCCGAGCGCACCTCCTGCGTTGCGCTGTTGAGTTCGCCGTAGGCTCTGGTCACGCGTTGCTCGCCATCGCGCGCAACCGTCCATTGCCAGCCCGCCAGGGCTGCGAGGCCCGCAAGCACAACCGCCGCGCCCGTGACAGCCGTCAGAAGTCCGGCGCGCGCACGCTTGCGTCTGCGCTCCGCCTCTGCACGCGCATCCGAGGACGCCTTGATGAAGTCGGCCTGGTCGTCTGTGATGGCGGGCGCCGCGATCGGTCTGTCCGTCAGCCATTTGTTCGCCGCATCGATATCGCTTCCGCGCAGCAACATTTCGGCGGCACGTCCGCGTGCAGCCCATCGCCCGCCAAGTTCAGCCAGCCGCGTGTGCTCGCGAATCCACGCGATGTCTGTGCGCAGCGCTTGCGCGAGTTCGGAAAGTCCGGCCGCAAATGTGCGACCTTCACCGGCGAAGAAGATGTAGTTCAGCCGTTTCATCTCCGGAGGCGCCTGCGCGTCATCGATCGGACGCCAGACGACCGGCAGGATGCGCTTGCGCAGAGCGATCGCTTGCCGCAATTCCAGTGCGCAGTTCTCGGACGCGAGGCTGTCGGGCGAGGCGATGTAGACGATCGAGTCCGCCTCGGAGATCAGCCCCGCGAGTCGCTTTCCCCAATCTTCGCCTGGCGCGATATCCTGCCGATCGATGTAGGGAGCAAAACCGCACGCCGCGAGGCCAAGCACCAGCTCACTCGCGAAGGCCTTGTCGGCGCGCGAATAGGAAATGAAGACCTTTATCCGTGTCTCGGTCGGCTCTGTCTCTTGTGTCGCGGTCATCCCCAGCGCTCCACCCGCCCCGAAGGGCAGGCAAAGCCTAGACCTCGCAGCCGGCCTGCGCCAGCTTGCGCACGATCATTCTGCGGACGTCAGCCGGCGAAAATGCCCGGTTTGAAGCCCTTCCACGGCATCGCCATCTCCATCACGTAAGCGACCTCAAGCAACAGGCCTTCGGCGCCCTTCGCCGCGCAGGCCTGAACGCCAATCGGCAGATTGGCGCTCGTCCGGCCCAGCGGCAGGCTGATCGCAGGCGCGCCGCACACATTGTGGATCAACGTATAGCCCACCTGCTGCAGCAGTCTCTCGCGCAGTGTATCGAATGGAACGTCACCGCGCAGATAGCCAAGCGGCGAGGGTGGTGACGCGAACATCGGCGTCAGGACGATATCGAAGTCCTTGATCCAGTTGTTGTAAGCCAGCGTTGCGCCCAGCAAACGGTTGAACGTCGCGCTTATATCGCCCTCATTCAGCTTGGAAGCATTCTGCGCCATGCGCAGGGTGAAGGGCTCGAAACTGGTCTCGTCGACCGGCTTGCCGAACTTCTTGGAGGCGGTCGCAACATCCTGTGCCGCGCCAAGCGACCAGAACGCCAGGAAGTCGTCGGGGAAACTCGCCGCTGTCGGCCAGTTAGTCTCGATGATGGAATGCCCAAGACCTTCCAGTGTCGTCGCTGCCTTCTTCACCACCGCCGCAACTTCCGGATCAGCTTCGAA
>CANJXY010000094.1 GCA_947478925.1 Hyphomonadaceae bacterium
CGGAAAGAAGGCGAACCGTCCAGCCTGACCCAAAGCCAGATGCGCGCCGAACGCGAGGTCGGCCACGACCTTCTCCAGTGTCGCAGGTTTCTGCTTGCGCTGACTGATCCTTGGTAAGGTCCATGCCATTCCCGTCGGCCCGGCTTCGGAGACAAGTGCTGTTGCCAAGCCGAGCGCTTCCACGACGCCTTCGATCACCTTCAGCGCCACGGGATGCTCCGCCCATGCCGCGACGCTATTTCTCGCTCCAAACGCCCAGTTCATTGCCCCCGGGTTCGCGGAAGTGGAATCGGCGCCCGCCGGGAAAGCTGAAGATCGGCTGCGTGATTGTTCCGCCCGCTGCTTTGACCGACGCCTCGGCGGCTTCAAGATCATCGGCCTTCAGGATGACCAGAGGCAGCGCGCCGGCATGGTCCGGATCGCCCTGGATGCCGCCATCGAGGCCGGCATTGGCGAAGGCCTGATAGTCGGGTCCGTAGTCGGTGAACGTCCACGCGAACGCCTTGGCGAGGAAGGCCTGCGTTGCAGGCAAGTCCCGCGTGGCGAATTCAACATAGTCGATCTTCAGATGCGCCATGTCCGCTCCTTGATGTTCATGTTATGTTCTAAGCCCGGCCGAGCTTCATGGCCAGACCCGCGTGCGAACAATTTCGCTAGAGGTGCTTCATGATGGCGTCAGCCATCTGGCGGGTGGACATCGACCCGCCGAGATCGGCCGTGCGCGCGCCGTCGACAAGCGCCTTGTTGACCGCGTTGAAGATGCGGTCGGCTGTCTCGGGGCGGCCGAGGCTCCAGCGCATCACCATCTCAAGCGACAGGATCGCGGCGATCGGATTGGCGAGACCCTTGCCGGCAATGTCGGGCGCTGAGCCGTGCACCGGCTCGTAAAGACCCGGCACGCCCGGATCGCCGAGCGCGGCAGACGGCAACATGCCGATCGAACCCGTCAGCATCGCGGCTTCGTCGGAGAGAATGTCGCCGAACAGGTTGTCGGCGAGGAGGACGTTGATGTCCTTCGGCGCTTTCACGAGATGCATGGCCGCGGCGTCCGCCAGCATGTGATCGAGCTTCACGTCGCCATACTGTTCGGCGTGCAGCCGCGTCACTTCCTCACGCCAGAGCAGGCCGGAATCCATGACGTTGGATTTCTCGCAGGACAGAACGCCCGCGAATTTGGAGGTACGCACACGGCCCCGCGCGAGTTCGAAGGCGCGGGCGGCCACGCGGCGGATCTCGCTCGTCGTGTAGCTTTGGGTATCGACGCCACGACGCTCGCCATTGGCAAGGGTCTCGATCGTCTTGGGCTGGCCGAAATAGACGCCCGAGGTCAACTCCCGCACGATCATGATGTCGAGGCCTTCGACCAGCTCCTTCTTGAGCGCGGACGCGCCTGCGAGGGAAGGGAAGCAGAAGGCCGGGCGCAGGTTGGCGTAGACGTCGAGATTCTTGCGCATCGCAAGGAGCGCGGCTTCGGGACGCTTGTCGCGCGCAACGCCGTCCCATTTCGGGCCGCCAACCGCGCCCATCAGGATCGCATCTGACGAGCGGGCTTGCGCCATCACCGCCTCGGTCAGCGGCGTGCCGAACTGGTCGTAGGAGGCGCCGCCGAAAAAGGCCGAGTCGATCTGCAGGTCAGGCGCGACATGCACTGCGACGCGACGTGCTTCTTCCGTGACTTCCGGGCCGATGCCGTCGCCGGGCAGGAGCAGCAGGGTTTGCACATTGGTCGATGTCATGGCGTCGTTTCCGTCTGGATTGCGAGGCGTCTTAGGACTTTTCCGCCGCGCGGGAAACCCGCACTGAGCCAATATCCATCGTCGCCTTCGCCACCTCCCCAATCACCTTGCGCAGCCAGGCAAGGACCGGATCGGCGGCGCGGACATGGCTCCAGACGATGGTGAGGTCGAGGCCGGTGTTTGGAACGGGCGGTTCTTTCAGGATCAGCCCGAACGTGTCGGCGAAGCGGGAGGCGAAGGTATGGCTCTGCGTCGTCGCCATGTCGGTCTGCGACACGGCGGCAAGTGCTGCAATGAAATGAGGGGTCACCAGCGCCATGCGCCGCTTGACGCCGAACTTCGCGAGTTGGGCGTCGAGGTCCGAGCCGGCATCGCCAAAGATCGAGATGCCGACATGGTCGACCTTGCCATAGTCCTCGGGCGTCCATGTCCGTTTCGCCATCGGATGTCCCTTGCGCAGGACAAGCGCGAGCTTGTCCTGGGCGTATGTTTCGCTGCGCGCGCCGGGCGGCAGCGCCGTGGTAGACGTTGCGAAGACGAGGTCGAGCTGCCCGGATTCCGAACGCTCGATGATGTTGGGGCTGTAGTTCTCGAAGCGGATGTCGATGCCCGGCGCTTCCTTGGCAAGCCGCGCCATCAGCGCCGGCGCCAGCAGAAGCGTGTGCGTGTCGAGCCCGGCGATGCGGACGGTCCGTTGCGTGCTGGCCGGATCGAAGCCGGGGTCGCGGAAGACGGCCTTCACATGATCGAGCGTCGTGATCAGCTGGGCTGACAGTGCCTCGCCGCGCGGGCTTAGCGCGTAACCACCGCCGGGCGTGCGGACGAGCAGCGGATCGCCGAGGACGTCGCGCAGCCGGGCGAGGGCGCGGCTCATCGCGGGCTGGCTGAGGCCCACATCCTTTGCAGCATGACTGACGTTTCTCCGCTTCAGCAGGGCTTCCAGCACCGGGAGAAGGTTGAGGTCGATGGCAGATATATTCACTTCGCGCATGGTAAAAATACCAACTATGCATTTCTGGTATGATGATGCGGGGCGTATGTTGCTGTCAACGAGCGATGGAGACCGCCATGACGAACACAAAAGGACTGATCACCGTCTTCGGCTAGGGCCCCACGGGTGAGGCTACGGTCGAGCGTCTGCTGGCGCGGGGAGACGCGGTGCGCGTGGTGCAGCGTACGCGCCCCGCCAATCGTCCGCCGGGCGTCGCGTTCATGAATTGCGACGGCCTCAACGCCGAGGATGTGAAGCACGCGCTGGCAGGGGCCGAGCAGGCCGTGGTCACCATCGGTTTTGAATACACCGGCAAGGCCTGGAAGGCGATGTGGCCGAAGGCGATGCGCAACCTGCTTGCCGCCGCCGAGGCAGGGAATGTGCGCGTCGTGCACATCGACAACATGTACCAGTACGGCCCGCAGGACGAGGCGCTGAACGAGGATATGCCGCTCACGTCGCACGGCGTGAAACCAGCCGTGCGCTCCGAGATCACCCGGATGTGGCAGAAGGCTGCGCGTGAAGGCCGTGTTCGCTGGGCTTCGCTACGTGCGCCTGACTTTTACGGCCCTGGCGTCGGACGCTCGCACATTGGCGACACGGGGCTTGCGGCGATCGCCAAGGGCAAGGCGGCCATGATGCTGATGAACCCTGACCAGCCGCACGCCTTTGCCTATGTGCCCGATATCGCACGCGCCGCTCTCAGCCTGCTGGACGCTGGCGACGACGCGTTCAACCAGGCCTGGCATGTACCCTGCGCGCCGACGCGGACGGCGCGGGAGCTTCTGCAGATGGGCGCCGATGCGGTTGGGCAGAAGCTGAAAGTTGTGACGATCCCGACGCCGTTGCTGCCGGTGCTCGGTCTCGTGGTTCCGTTCATGAAGGAATACGGTGAACTCCGCTTCACCTGGACACGGCCATACTATGTCGATGCGACCAAGTTTTCACGCCGGTTCTGGTCAGACGCGACGCCGTTCGAGGTCGGCATCCCCGCCGCGATGCGCAGCTTCCCGACCGCAGAGCCGACTCTCAAATCGACAAAAAAGAGCAGGGGACACACCCCTGCCGCGACTACCGCCACGTCATAAAACAGAGACGGGCTGTCCTCCCCACCCGGCAGGCGCGTATGATCCGCCTGCCGGGACCGGGAGAAATACGCAATGGCGCTGTTCAATTTCGACCATAAGGACGAACCGCTGGCGTCGCGGGCGCGATTTGCCGGGCGGCTGGTAATAAACATCATCGTCGCGCAGGTGCTGGTCGCGGTAGCGCTTGGCATCGGCATGTGGGGCTACATGTCGACTGAGGGCATGAAGCCGATCGACGCCTTCCTCAATTCGACAATGCTGCTCGGCGGCATGGGGCCGGTTGGGCCGGATTTGCAGACAGATGCCGGAAAACTCTTTGCCGGGTTCTACGCGCTCGGCTGCGGCCTCATCCTCGTGCTCGTCTCAGGCATCGTGCTGGCGCCGGTGTTTCATCGCGTGTTGCACGCACTGCACGTCGATGATGACGACAAGAGCTGAACTCTACTCGGTCGGCGGGATAGCCTGGTCCAGACCTTCGAGCGCTCTTTTTGCATCTGCCGAGCCGAGCTTGGCTGCGCGCTCATACCATTCACGCGCCTTGCGGTTGTCGTGCATGTAGACGTCCTGCACGTACATGCCGGCAACAGCGAGAATGGCGTCGACATTTCCCTGCGCGGCCGCGCGTTCCATCATCTTGAGACCTGAGCTTGGTTGCAGCTTGTAGCCGTCCTTGCCCAAAGCCATGTGCTGGCCGACCCAGAGCTGCGCGCCGGCAACGCCCTTTTCCGCGGCAAGCTCCATGTCGGTGAAGCCGCCCTGCTGCGCCATGTAGTCCTGTGAGGCGAGGCGATCCTGCGCACGCTTGAAGAGGGCCCAGGCATTGCCGGCCTCGGCCAGAGCATCGAGCTGTACCGGATCGCCCGTTGCAGCGTCGAAGGCGGGCTTCTCGGCAGCGAGCTTGTCGGCGAGATCTTTCGCCTTCGCGATTTCGGCCTCGGTGCGCGGGTCAGCCGTGGCGGCGGGCGTAACGCCAGCTTCAGCCGCCGGCTTCACGGTCGCGTCCTCGGTTCCAGCCGTGGGCCCACCGCAGGCCGCGAGCGCGAGCACGAGTGCAGCGGAGAGGCGGAGACGCATTATGCCAACCACGGTCGCGAAAGCTTTCGCTGGTCTTCAAATGCGCCGATCTCGGCTGCGCGTTGCAGCGTCTCGCCAATATCGTCGAGGCCTGCGAGCAGGCTCGCCTTGCGGCCCTGATCAATGTCGAAATGATAGACCTTGCCGTCCGGCGCGGTGACACTCTGGGCGGTGAGATCGATGTTGAACATGTGGTTGGGGCCGCCGGCCTGTTCCATCAGGCTGTCCACGACTTCGCGCGGCAGCACGACGGGGAGCAAGCCGTTCTTGAAACAGTTGTTATAGAAAATGTCCGCGAAGCTCGGGGCGATGACAACGCTCAGCCCCTGGTCGAGCAGCGCCCACGGCGCGTGCTCGCGCGAGGAACCGCAGCCGAAGTTTTCCTTGGCGATCAGAATCGTCGCATGGGCATAGGCTGGCTTGTTGAGCACGAAGTCCGGATCGGGCGTACCGTCGGGTTTGGTCTTGAAGTCATAGAAGAGGCCCTTCGCAAGGCCTTCTCGCGAGACGGTCTTCAGGAACTGCTTGGGAATGATCTGGTCGGTATCGACATTGGCGATCGGCAGCGGGGCTGCGGTTCCGGTGAGATGCGTGAACGGTTTCATGGGCAGGGTATCGCACAGGAAATCAGGCGGAGGGAATAGGCTCCGGCAGGGCCTCCAGCTCAGCTGTTCGGTTCCGAGATCATCAGTGTCGGCACATTCATCGTCTTATCACGCACCGAGAAGACGCGGGTGCCGGCGCGGCGGCCGGGGCGGATGGAAGTGACTGCGATGTTCTGGGCGATCAGGCGTGAGTGAGCGGCTTCAAGGTCGGGCACTTTCCAGGACAGACCCCAGAGCTTGTCTGGCTGGTTGCCGATGCCGCCGGTGAGCTTGTGCGCGAGCTCGATCGTGAGGCCGCCCAAGCGGAAAAACATCAGACGCATGTCCCAGTCGGGGTTCGAGCGGTCGAGGGCGAGACGAAGGCCGAGGCGCGCGCCGTAAAGGGCGGTCGCGCGATCGGGATTGGCTGTGTTGATGACGACATGGTCGAGCGAGGAAACGACGTCCGGCGTCGACGGCTTGCAGACCAGTGGGTCGGGGGCCTTCCGCTGCAGCAGGAAGATGCGGACGCCATGGGTGTGGGCGTCGTCGAGGCGGGTGCGCGACCAGTAGCGCGCCTTGCCGGAATAGGGATCGACGCTTTCGGAGGCGACGATCTCGTCCGGGCGCAGGCCACGGCGCTCGAAACTGGTGCGGTCGCCGGTAAGGTCGTCCGAGCCGAAGACCAGCGTTTTGAGGCCGACGCCGTCCTGGTCGATCATCGCGTGCAGGCGGCGGGCGAGGGGGCCGCCGCCGGTGGGGGACATGATCTCGAGCGCAGTGTTTCCCAGCTGGTAGATGATCGTCGCCGAGCCGCCCGGATCGGACGAGCGCCAGTCGGGCTCGCGGCCGAGGAGGTTGGTGTAGCAGTTTTCCGCATCGTCCAGCGAAGGGCAGACAAGCAGGACATGGTCGAGACCAGTGATCATCGGGCCGTCATGTGCTCCGGAACGATTCGAGTGTCCGCATCTGCGCACCATCGGCTGCAAAGTTGGCGGGGGCAAGCCACTGGTCGAGGGCGGCCTTGAGGCGGGGCCATTCGGCGTCGATGATCGAATACCATGCAGTGTCGCGCGAGCGCCCCTTCATCACCATGTCGTTCCGGAATACGCCTTCGAAGCTGAAGCCGAAGCGGACGGCGGCGCGTTTCGAGGCGAGGTTGGCGTCGTTGCACTTCCACTCATAGCGACGATAGCCAAGGTCGAAGACATGGGCTGCCATGAGGGTGAGCGCCTCGGTGGCTTCCCGCGTCCGTTTGAGCCTTGGACCGAAGGCGACGCAGCCGATTTCGGCGCTGCCATGGGCCTCGCGGATGCGCATGTAGGTCGCCATGCCGAGCACTTCGCTACCAGAATCCAGGCCTCCAGACCCTGAGCCCGAAGAGATCGCGCGGATGACGAGGGTGTTCCAGTGCTGGGCCGCGTGTTCCGCCGCGAGGAAGTCGCTAATGGCGGCCGGGGTTGGGAAGGGGCCGGCCGGCATCCAGTGCCAGAGCGCGGCATTGGCCTCCCCGCCGACGGCGTCAAAGAGGCCGGCGGCGTGCGTGACGGGGTCGAACGGTTCGAGGCGGACCAGGCGGCCTTCCAGCGTCGAGAGGCCGGGCGTGGGGCGTGGGGTCCAGGTCAAGAGATCGGTCATGCCGCCGGATTAGGACCGGCGATGGCGAGAGGCAAGTTTGAGGCGGGTCGCGACCGGGCGAGTCCGCGTTCGGAACAGCTTTCTCGCAAGGCTTCGTCACAGCAGGCGCAGCATCACGCGGCGCGCGAGTTTGGCCCGGATCGGTGAAACTTCACCGATCGGCGACAGCGCGGAGCAACCAATCTGCGGTATCATTCGAATCACGTCGGATGAGTGCACGCGACACTCGGACGGCAGGCAGCGACAACCTGTCGAATAGTTCAGGAATTGCTGCGCCAAAGCCACATCTGGTCATCGATCCGCATGCTGAGTGAATGCGGGTTCATTGTGATGGCGATCGCGCCCCTATCTGAAGCCCTGATGCGGCTGCTTCGCCGCAATCACGTCCAACTCATGCCCGTGTTGCATGGCCTGATGCTCGCATCGGAACCTAAGGCACGGTTCGCACATTCAACGTCAGGCCCAAGGCAAGAAGGGCGGAATTGGTATGAGCACACACGTTTCCCTCTCCAAAGCCGAGGCGGTCAGCGCCTATTGGTACCCGCAGGCGCGCCGCAGCGAGTGGCTCGCCGACGTGATCGTGCACGTGGTCGGCATTGTACTGGCGGTCGCCGGATGCGTGACCCTCATTGTGACGGCCGCGCAATCGGGCAGCGTGAAGCTGACTGCGGCGCTGGTCGTCTATTCGGCCGGCCTGCTGGCAATGCTGGGCTGCTCGGCCATGTACAATTCCAACACCAACCAGAAGCTCTCGCAGCTGCTGGAGCGGTTCGACCTCTCGGGCATCTTCATCATGATCGCGGCGTCCTACACGCCCTTCATGCTCGCCAAGCTGGACGGACCGATGGCCTGGACGGTCCTGGGTATCGTCTGGGTCGTGGCGCTGGCCGGGGTGGCGATGAACCTGCTGGTCCGCTGGAACGCGCCCAAGGTCTATATCGCCATGTATCTGGTGCTTGGCTGGGCCGTGCTGTCGATCATGGACAAGCTCATCCATGCGATGTCGCCGTTGGGCCTTGGACTTCTGGCTGCCGGTGGCATTCTCTACACCATCGGCGTGGTCTTCCACGTCAACAAGAAGCTGCCGTTCAACTCGGCGATCTGGCATAGCTTCGTGATTGCTGCCGCGTCCTGCCACTTTGCGGCGATCTATCTCGATATCGCGCGCTCGGTCACGGGTTGAGGTCTGGAATCACAGGAACAGGAAGGCCCGGCCAAAAGCCGGGCCTTTTGCTTGTGTGGGCCTACTCGACCGACAGGATAACCGAGCGGACAGTCGGGTAGATTTCGCGATCCCACTTCTTCCCCGAGAAGACGCCGTAATGGCCGACGCCGGGTTGCAGGTGGTGGCTGCGCAGGTGGGGGCGGAGCTTCGGCGTCAGTTCGTGGGCGGCGGCAGTCTGGCCGACGGCGCAGATGTCGTCGCGCTCGCCCTCGACGGTGAGGAGGGCCGTACGGGTGATCTTCGAGCAATCAACGGGGACGCCATGGTGTTTCAGGCGGCCGAGCGGCAGGCGCATCTCCTGGAACACCCAGGCGACGGTTTCGAGATAGAACTCCTCGGTCAGATCGAGCACGGCGAAGTATTCGTCATAGAAGGTCTTGATCCGCTCGGCCTCGTCGACTTCGCCCTCGACCAGATGCTTGTAGAGGGTCTTGTGCTGTTCGAGATGGCGCTCGGGGTTCATCGACATGAACGCCGTGAGCTGCATGAAGCCGGGATAGACCCTGCGGCCCCAGGCCGGCAGCGGGAAGGGCACGGTGGAAATGAGGTTGTTGCGGAACCACTCGATCGGGTGGTCGGTCGCCAGCTTGTTCACCGCGGTCGGGTTGATGCGGCAGTCGATCGGGCCGGCCATCAAGGTGAGCGAGCGCGGCTCACACGGGTGTTTCTGCGCCGCCATGACTGCGGTTGCGACCATCGCCTGGACGCAGGGTTGGCAGACGGCGACGATATGGGCGCCTGGGCCGAGGTGTTCCAGCATCTTGATCAGGTAGTCGACATATTCCTCAAAGCCGAAGCGGCCCTGCGCCAGCGGCACATTGCGGGCGTTCTTCCAGTCCGTGATGTAGACGTCATGGTCCTGCAGCATGGTTTTCACCGTATTGCGCAGGAGCGTGGCGAAGTGGCCGGACAGGGGGGCGACGATCAGGACGCGCGGCTGGGGCGCGTCGATGTCCTTCTTGAAGTGCAGCATGCGGCCGAAGGGCAGGTCGAGAACGGTTTCCTCGGCGACCAGCGCCTCGCGATTCTCAACCATCACCGACTCGATGCCGAAGGGTTGCGATTCATGCGTCAGCTTGGCGCGTGTCGCCATTTCGAGGGCGGCCATAAGCTGCCGGGCATAGGGATTTTCAGCGCCGCCATGGAGGGCCGGCCGCATCTGCAGCGCTGCCAGTGCAGCAGCGCGAAACGGCGCCGAGGCCTGCATCTGGGCTTCGTAAATGTGGTACCACATACCCGTTGCGCTCTATTCTTAGGCAGATGCGTGATCGTTCCAGCTTCTGTAACGAAGCCTAGTTCCAAGCTTACTGCACTGCGACATACGATTGCATAACTAGATTAAGGGCAAGGAAAACGCCGTCATGGCAGGCGCAAAGCTCACGATTTCGAGCAGGAACTACTCTTCATGGTCGCTTCGTGCATGGCTTTGCTGCCAATTGGCGGGCCTGGACGTCGAGGTGGAGAGCGTTTCACTGGACGATCCCAACAACCGGGCGGAGCTTTTGCTGCTCAGCCCGACCGTGATGACCCCGCGACTTGAGCATGGCGGGGCCAGCGTGTGGGATACGTTCGCCATCGCCGAGTATCTCGAGGAAGAATTCCCCAATAAGGGCCTTTTGCCGGCCGAGAAGGTCAAGCGTGCGCATTGCCGCTCGATCATCGGCGAGATGCATGGCGGCTTCTACAACCTGCGTTCGGCCCTGCCGATGAACCTGCGCGCCCGTTATCCGGGCTTTCGGGTCTTCACCGGCGCCAAGGGCGACATTCGCCGTGTGCTGACGATCTGGGCCGAATGCCTCGATGCCTATGGCGGACCGTTCCTGTTCGGGGACAAGCCGACGCTTGCTGACGCGATGTACGCACCGGTCTGCACCCGCTTCGTGACCTATGATGTTCCTCTGGATGGCAAGGCCGCCCACTACCGCGACACGATCATGGACTGGGCGCCCATGAAGCAATGGACCAAGGACGCCAAGGCCGAGCCGATCGAGATCGAGGAACTCGACATCGAGTTCTGAGGGGCCTGCCCTCATCGCGAGGCGAACCCTGGCGATGGCCTCGTTCACTCACTATGGAAGCCAGAAATTGCAGCGCGGAGACCGCCTCTCGATATTCGTGTCCAGGTGTTTTCGCTGGATCACGTCAGCAATACTTCGCCGCTCTGACTGCTGCGCATGTTTGCGCGCCTGACGCAGACCGGCATCCGGCTTGTTCTGAAGGCATGCAAGGCAATCTGGTGCTGATTGTTCGCCTGCGTCGCGTGCGTTGCATGTCAGGCTTTGATGATCCAAATCGTTTTGGGGAACATCAACCCTTCAGCTGGCGGATGAGGCCTAAAGTCCCATACCAGCCAGGTTCGGCATCAGCCCGATGATCTTGCCGGCGAGATGCTCGCGGTTGATCGGCTTTGGCGTCCAGTCGGTGAGGCCGCTGGAAATCACCCGGCCAAGGCCCTCGCGTTCGGCGTCAGTGACGAGGCCAAGCATCGGGATGTCCGACCATGGCGTCTGACTGCGGCGAACCCAGCGGACGACGTCGGCGCCTGTCATGATCGGCAGGTCGAGGCTCAGGAGGATCAGGTCGAATGAGCGCAGGGAGAGGAGATCGATGGCCGACTGGCCATCCTCGACTTCGATGGCGGAGATGCCGGGCCCCGCCAGCAGCACGCGCAGGACGCGGCGGTGATAGGCATCGGGCTCGGCTATCAGGATACGGACGCAATCATGTGGACCCTGAGGGTTCGTGCGCGACGGTTCCTGCATGGTACGACGCAGTTCACCGAGGGGGCCGAACGAATCGAATGGCTCCTGCGCTGCTTCGATGGAGCCCGATGCAGTATCATCGCCAAAGAGCCAGTCGCCGACTTTTGCAAGCTGAGAGCGCATGAAAACCCCACCGCGTCCCCCGACGCCCTTTTCTCCGCGTAACATCTGCCTGCGGCGCTAAAGGACGGTGAGAGTGCGCAGGCAAATTGCCCGCGCGCCGCTAACCAAGAGGCGTACCGAAACGAAAGAACCCCGGCGCGCAAACGCCGGGGCCCTTCGATTACGTTCAGCTTTTCCTAAGGGTGGGCGGCTTTCCAGGCGGCGGCCTGTTTACCGACGACGTCGACAAGATCCCCCATCGCGATGTTGGCGTCGACGAGGTGCAGACCCCAGTTCGGATCGGGCTTGCCCTGCGCCATGACGTCATTGCCCGGATCGTCGATGCGTGGATCGTTCGGGTCAGCGTTGAAGGTCGCCTTGAGATAGACGTGGCCTGCTTCGTGGACGCATTCGGTGGTGGTGAGGCCCGGCGTCATCACGAACGGCGTGGTGATTGTCTTGCCCTTGGCCCACGTCTTGTCGGCGGTTGACCAGTAGGCCTTGGGATTGGTCGCCTTGCCGCCGCCGAGAGCTGCGGGGTTGGTGCAGACGGCTTCCGTGCCATCGCCGCCCCGGCCGAACATGGCTTTTTCTGCGGGCGGAATATTGGAACGGAAGGTCGAGAACGAGATCACGCACCCGGTCTGGCTGGCCGACTTGCAGATCGGGATGTTCTTCAGCGAGCCGCCGACATCCTTGCCGACCGGCACTTGGACGGAGCCGCCCATGACGATGGCCGAGACCAGTTTCGACTGATCGGCCTTACCGTCAATCTTCGCTGCGATAAGGCGCATGATCTGGCCTGAACCCTGAGAGTGGCCGAGGATGACGACGCCGCGTCCCTTGTTCTCGTTGGCGAGATACCAGGCCCAGGCGTCATCGACATCGTTGTTGGCGTCGGCGGGCGTGCCGCGCGTCGGAACGCCGGCGCCGCCGGACATGCGGGCGCGCAGGGCGCCGAGCGAGAACTGTCGGTACATCGGCGCATAGAGGCGGCACTGGCTGCCGAGCCGCGCGAACTGCGCTTTCACCACGTTGAGTTCTTCCGGTCCCGGCACGAGGTCGGATTGCGTGAAGGCGTCGAGCGAGACGGTCGGGTAGACGTAGAAACAGTCGATCGGCGCGTTCGGGTTGGGGGTAAATTTCTCGGTCGTGGTCGAGCCGTCCGCTTTGACGATGGTTGCGTCGAGGTTCACGTCACACGCGTTATTGGCGATGCCGGGGCGGCACAGCCAGTTGGCGGCGACGGCATAGTCCGTGCGCGCGGATGCGGCCGGAGCAGGGGTCGCCGCTGCGACCGGTGTCGCGGCCGGAGCAGCGTTCGGCGTCTGCGGTTTGAGCTCTGCCCCGATCGTCGGCGCGGCCGGGATTTGCGGCGCGCGCTTTGAAAAATC
>CANJXY010000095.1 GCA_947478925.1 Hyphomonadaceae bacterium
CGCCGTTTCGACTTGAGTTTTTCTCAGTATGCGAGGGCCCGCCGGCTGGGTCATGCTTTCCAGACCATCAGGCAGGGGAACACTGTGATTGAAGCGCAGCTGGACGCAGGCTTTGAATCCGGCAGTGGATTCCGAGAGGCTTTTTCAAAGACTTTCGGCGAGGCGCCGAACAAGGCGCGCGCGGCGCAGGCTTTCGCCATGGACTGGATCGACACGCCGCTCGGTCCGATGTTCGCGATCGCGGACGACACGCATCTGCACATGCTGGAGTTTGTCGAGCGCAAGAAACTGGAAGAGCACGTCAACCGCTATCGCCGCCAGTTCAACGCGACGGTGCTGCCAGGTGAAACGAAGGCGATGAAGCTGATCCGCAAGGAGATCGCGGACTATTTCGCGGGCAAGTCGCTGGGATTTGCCTCGAAGATCGCCGGCGCAGGAACCGATTTCCAGAACCAGGTGTGGGACGAACTGCGGCGCGTGCCGCCAGGCGTGACGCGATCATACCAGGAAATGGCGCAACGCATCGGCAGGCCGACCGCCGTGCGCGCGGTGGCGAACGCCAACCGGCTCAATCGCTGCGCCATCATCCTGCCCTGCCACCGCGTGATCGGCGCCGACGGCACGCTAACCGGTTATGCCGGCGGGCTATGGCGCAAACAGTGGCTGCTCGATCACGAGCGGCGGCATACCGGGCAGACGCTGCTCTAGGCGGCGGGCGTTTCGGACTTGCCGGGGTGACTGCCAGCCTTCTGCGGCAGCAACAGGATGCCGGCAAGGATCAGCGCGCCAAGAACTGCAGTGGCGAGGGGGCGGCTGAAAGCGAGCCCGCCATGGTCCAGCGGCTTGTCGAGGAAATCGCCCACAGTGGCGCCGAGCGGGCGCGTGAGGATGAAAGCAGCCCAGAACAGCAGCGCGCGCGAAATGCGGGTCCAGACATACAACGCGGCGACGACAGCAAGTGCGGCCGCGAAAATGCCTGCGCCACCCAAAAAACCAACGCCGGCATCATCCGCCATCCAGTCGCCAAGCGCGGTGCCCAGCGTCTGTGAAACCGTGATGGCCGCCCAATAGAAGACTTCCACGCGCGGCGTGTTCACCGTATCGACCGAGATGCTTTTCTCGCTCAGCTGCCAGATCATCAGGACGCCGATCACCGACGCCAACAGGATCGCCGAGCCGCCCGCATAGCCGATCCCGAGCGAGCGCGTGGCAAAGTCCGCCATCGTCGTTCCCGCCGTGGTGGAGGCAATGATCGTGGCCCAGTAGAGCCACGCGTTGAAACGCTTCGCCATGATCTGGGCGATCACCAGCGCGCTAAGGATGCCGAGGAAAATGAAGGTGCTGGAAAGATAGCCGAGGTTCATGCTCATCGAGAGCGTGTCGCCACCGGTTTCGCCCAGCGTGGTGGCGAGGATCTTGATGGTCCAGAAGCCGAGCGTGACGGCGGGGACTTTGCTCACCACGCGGTCCACGGTCGAGCGTGCTGAAGAATCCTGCATGGCGCGCCTCTTTTGATGGAGGGTCAGGTCGGTGGGCGCTTTCAACAAGTGTCGTCAGTGTCGCTACAGATGATCCCAGCAATTTCATTGAAATCGAGACGCTTTCCGCGACGTCTGCTTAGCGCCGCCGAACCAGAATGAACGGCATGAACCCGGTCAACGCCATTGCCCTCTCGGGCCTGAATGCCGCGACGCTGCGCGTGCAAGCGTCCGCGAATAACATCGCCAACATGCGATCGAATGGCGCGCTTGTGGCTGCAGCCGGCCCCGCCCCTTACACCCCGCTCGAGGTTCAGCAGGCATCGATGGCGGGCGGCGGCGTGGCGGCAAGCCTTGCGCCCTCCTCCCGCGTCGCGGTGCTTAGCTACGATCCGCAGGCGCCTTTCGCGAGCGCCGATGGGCTCGTCGCAAGCCCGAATGTGGATGTGGTGGATGACATGATGCAGCTGGCGACAGCGCGCTACAGTTTTGCGGCGAATCTGGCGGTGATCCACACAGCGGATGACATGACGAATGCCGTGCTCGATATGCGGGCTTAATCCGGGCGGACGGAACCCGGCTTGCGCCGCGTCCGGCGCATCAGAGCGAACACGCCGATGGCGCCGATGCCAAGCCCGGCCACGAAAGTCGCAACCATAGGCGAAAGCATCACTTTCAAAAAGCCGACGAGCGCCAGCAGCAGCCCGAAGGCGGCGCAGCCGAGTATGAGGTCGTCCTGGCTGCGCCGGTTCATTTTGCGTCGTCCGCTGGAGGTCCGGCAGGTTTAGCGACGTCATCCAGTTTCACGCCACGTTTCTTGAGAGAGTCGCGAAGCAGGAATTCGATTTCGGCGTTGACCGAGCGCAGTTCCTGCGCGGCAAGACGCTCGATCGCGGCGTGGAGCGCCGGATCGAGTCTTAGCGGGAATGCTTTCTTGCCGGGCGATGGCATGGGCTCGCCTGTCCTGGGGTGGGTCTAGTAGAGTGAGCCAGCATTGACGACGGGCTGGGCCTCACGATCGGCGCAGAGCACCACGAGCAGGTTCGACACCATGGCCGCCTTGCGTTCGTCGTCCAGCACCACGATGTCGCGCTCCGACAGCTGCTGCAGGGCGCTTTCCACCATGGAAACGGCGCCGTGCACGATCATGGCGCGCGCTTCAAGAACCGCTTCGGCCTGCTGCCTGCGCAGCATCGACGAGGCGATTTCCGGCGCATAGGCCAGGTGCGAGAGACGTGCCTCATCGACAGTCAGGCCGGCGATCGCCACGCGCTCCTGCAGGCGTGCCTGCAGCATCTCGCCCACCTTCACGCCATCGGCGCGCAACGTCGGCTCTTCGCCCTCGCCATGATCATACGCGAAGTGCGAGGTGATCTCGCGAAGGGACGTCTCGATCTGGATGTTGACGAAAGTCTCGTAGTTGTCGACGTCGAACAGCGCCTGCGCCGTATCGACGACGCGCCAGACGATGACCGCTGCGATCTCGATCGGGTTACCCTTCTTGTCGTTCACCTTGAGCGTCTGCGAGGTCACGTTGCGCACGCGCAGGGAGATTTTCTTCCGTGAGTACCATGGCACCACCCAGCGCAGGCCCGGTTTGCGGTCTGTACCCTTGTAGTTGCCGAACAGGGTGATCGCCGCGCTTTCGTTCTGCTGCAGCGAATAGAGGCCAGAGAGAATGAGGATCGAAGCCAGGATCAGCGCAGCCGCGCCAATGATGTAGGAGAGGATGAGGAGCGAATCGCTAGTGCCCTCCCCCTCCCTTATGGCCTGCACGACAAACCAGGCGGCGGCGAAAAAGCCCGCGATCGACAGGATCAGCAGAAAGCCGCCCGCCATCGTGCCTGCGGCTTTTTCCTGGGTCTTCTTGTGACTGACGGCAGTCATCGATGTCCCTCCATGAACAATATCGAAGTGATATCACTTTGATATTGACTGACCTCCCTGTCAAGCGCAATGTGCGGACATTCGGAGGGACTTGAGCATGACTAGCGCGATGATCCTTTGGGCGGTGGGCGGCCTGGCGGTGGTTCTGATCGTTATGCTCGTCGTGGTGCTGGTGGCCCAGTCGCTCAACAAGCGCGAGATCGCCGACAGTGCGAAGATGTCGGCGCCCCTGGCAAAGGCGCTGGGGTTGAACAGGTCGGCGGGCAAAGGCGACGTTCCGGACAAGAAGAAGAGCACCGCCGCCACGCTGGTCGCCATCGGCAGCACAGTTGCCGTGCTTAGCGGCGTCATCGCCTTCGCCAAGGAGATCAACGATGGTGATATCGTGCCCGAGGTGACGGAAATCGCGGCTGGCGAACTGCACGGCACAATGATCAATGCGCGCAACAGCGATCCGGTCGTTCTGATGGTGCCGGGCTCTGGCCCGACCGATCGCGACGGCAACAACCCGATGGGCATGAAGACCGACGCCTACAAGTTGCTGGCAGAGGGGCTTTCTGAAGAGCGCATTTCCACCGTACGCGTGGACAAGCGCGGCATGTTCGGCAGTGCGGGCGCAGGTGATCCGAACGTCTCCTCGCCGCAGGCCTATGTCGACGATATCCATGCATGGATCGACGCAATCAAGACCGAGCGCGGATCCAAATGCGTCTTCCTGCTTGGCCATTCCGAAGGCGCGCTGATGGTCTCGCTGGCGGCGGAAGGGCGCAAGGATGTCTGCGGTCTGATCCTCGTCTCCGGCATGGGCCGCAAGATGGGCGATGTCATCCGCGAGCAGCTGACATCCAACCCGGCCAATGCGCCGGTTCTGGGTCAGGCGCTGGGCGCGCTGTCCGAACTGCAAGCAGGTCGGCATGTCGATGTGACGGGCATGCACCCTGCCCTCCTGCCGCTGTTCAACGCCAAAGTGCAGGAATATCTCATTTCGATGTTCGCCATCGATCCGGTCGAGGCTGTACGCAAGGCAAAAAAGGACACGCTGATCGTTCAAGGCGAGCGCGATTTGCAGGTTTCGGTGGCCGATGCACGCCTGCTCGACAAGGCGCCGCACACGCAGTTACGCCTGATCGGTCACATGAACCACGTGCTGAAAGATGCTCCGGAGGATCGCGCCGGCAACATCGCTACCTATTCAAACCCGAGCCTGCCGCTCTCCAAGGATCTCGTGAAATACGTCCGCCGCTTCGTGAAAGACAATGATTGAGATGAGCGCTGTCATGATGATCTGGATCCTCGGCGGTGTTCTGGCTCTGCTCATCGGCATGATGGTCGTTCTGTCTGTCGCGCGATCACTTGACGGGTCGAAGGAAGAAGGCCGCAAGCATTTTGCCGCGACGCTGACCGCACTGGCGACGAAGGCGACCCAGCCCGGTCAGGCTTCTGCCGGGACTGGCTGGGTTTCCAGCGCGATCGCCAGGTCGCTATCGACGCTCGCGACAGCCTCGCAGTCGTCCGATGACGACCCGGAAACAGCGCGCGCGACGAACGACAGTCGCAAGCAGATCAAGGCCCTGTTCACCGGCATTGCGGTTGCGGGCGGCATCATCATGCTGATCGTTGGGATCATCACGGGAGACGGCAACTAGGCCGCCTCCCGCGTCGATATCAATATCGCTGATACGTTCCCTTGATCGAAGAATAGCCAACACCTGACTTGCTCCAGTCGCAGACGCCGCCGGAGAAAATCTTCTTCAGGCGCGACTGCTGCGATTTCGAGAACTTCGCCTTGTAATCGTCGAACGCCACCGGCTTCAGCTCGCACTTCATCACGTCGTTGGCGATGGGCGCGCCCGCAGCAAGACGCGGCTCCAGATGGAGCGGATACGTCCTGTTCCAGGAGGTAGACGGATCCCAGCTGGCGACCTCGTTCACCCGCTGACCATCAGGCGTCCAGTAGGCGTCGACCGCGTCGGAGGGTTTGTTCTTCACGACCTTCGCGGGCGTCAGCGGCGCAGGATCAGCAGCAATGGCGTCGAGCCATCTGGTCATAACGTCGAGGGCGGGACGCGCCAGATCGACGACAGCAGGCTTGCTGCGGTCGGCGGCGCGATCGGCGACCCAGATCACCTGGTTGGCGGAGGAGCCGGTCGCTTTCTCCAGCCGCGCGCGGATTGTCAGATCGCGATGGCGATCATGAATATCACCCGGCGTCAGCGTGTCGTTGTACATACGATAATGAACCATCGGCACACGATCGAGGTTCTTGAACGTGTTGATGAGACCGGAGGCATAGATCGCCTTGATCGCGGCTTCATCGCCCGCGGTTCGTTTGGCAACAAAACCGCCGTCGATGTCGTTGCCACCGATCTTTTCGTTCAGCCCCAGGAATTCATCGACCGAGATGACGCCGTCATTGAGGGCGTTGAGCCCATATTGCACGCCGATATTGTCGATCGGGCGCAGCGCAAAACCTGTCTTGGGATCGCGGCCATAGATGTTGGCGCGCATTTCCTGCGTCGTGCAACGCAGGCCCTTGCGGTTCTTTTTCGGATCATAAACTTGCGATTTGTCGGTGACGGCGCAGCCGTCCGCGAAGCCCGCCTGAATGGTGCGGACAAACGAACGCTCCCAGGACCCGCATGTGCCGGTGCTGTAGCCGGCGACGGCGTCCTTTTTCTTGTCGTCCCATTTCTTGCCGTCCCGGGTCCGCCAGTAGTTCTGCAGCAGGCCGCAGTCGGCCGTTTGCATGGACGAGTCCGGGAAGCTGAGCGAGGGTTGCAGACCGTCGAGCAGGCCCGGATACATCTGCGCGATCACCATCTGCTGGATCGAGCCTCCCGAACCGCCGGTGCCAACCGTCCATTTTGGAACCCCGTACTGCTCGATGAAATGCTCCTTGAGCATCATCAGCGTCTCACCCTGCAGAACCTGGTTGCAGTGCTGCTGATTCACCAGTTCGGTCGAGTTGATGTAGGCAAAGCCGCGGCCGAGATAGAGATCCGAGAGGATCGAATTGGCCTGGTTGACGCCCTGATTGTATTGCGTGCCGCAACCGCCGCCAAACGTGACGCCGAGACGGCCGTTCCAGCCTTCGGATGCGGAGAAGGCGTCAGTCGACGGATCGTCGAGCACAGCGAGCCGATAGATAGACCGATTTATGACGCCGCTTTCGACGCGCACGATGAAGGGCAAGGTCTTGCCATCAATCGTTGTTGTCATCGCCACGTCGGCGGGCCTGGCGCCTTTTGGATCGAGCGGTTTGTAAGCGCCGCCATCCTTCGGTTTGTAGAACCAGTCATAACGCGTCGGCGCAGAACAATCCGCATCCAGCGGATCACCGAGGCCGGACTCCTTCGTACGGCACTCATAAGGCGTCAGATGCGGCCCCGAGAGGATCGGGCCGGCGATGGAATAGTTCACCAGAGGCTGGCTGACAGAATAGCCGCTCGGCCCCCTTGCCTGCAGCCAGTTGGCGCCGACATCAAGGCCAGTCACGAGACCACGCAGCGTGTTGGTCGGCTGGTCGTATTTCAGCGGCGTCGCAAGATCATGGCCATTGAGCGAGAGTTTCAGCTCGCTCGCCTTCGCGCCTTCGCTGGCTTTTACTTCCACAAGTGCATCGCCGCCCGAGACGAGATCATAGCGCGAGGAAAGAACTCTCACCTCGATCCTGCCGTGGCCCGCATCTGCGCCTGCTTGCGACAGGGCCGGCGCTGCAACCAGAAACCCGAAGGCCAGCGCGCCGCAAGCGCACCCGGCAAGCACGCGTTTCCTGAGCTTTTTCATGAATTTATCCTCCCTCCGACCGCGCCAGTTTCTGGCTTCTTGTTGGAGCAGAGTTTAGCGCCGCCGTTTGCGTTGTCGCGTACAAAACGAAACCCCGGAGCCGGGCCCCGGGGTTCCTGATGTCTGCAACTGCAACAGAGACTACGCCAGGCGACGCTCGATGAGTTCGACCTGGAAGCACTCGATCTGGTCGCCTTCACGGATGTCCTGGTAGTTGGTGAAGCCCATGCCGCATTCCATGCCCTGTTTCACTTCCGGGACTTCGTCCTTGAAGCGTTTCAGGGTGGAAAGTGTGCCCTCGTGGATCACCACGTTGTCGCGCAGCAGGCGGACGCCCGAGCCGCGACGTACGAAGCCTTCGCTAACGCGGCAACCGGCAACCTTGCCCGCCTTCGAGATCGAGAACACCTGCAGGATTTCGGCATAACCGAGGAAGGTCTCGCGACGCTCCGGCGCCAGCATGCCCGAGAGCGTGTTCTTCACGTCGTCGATCAGGTTGTAAATGATCGAGTAGTACCGGATCTCGACGCCTTCGCGTTCGGCCAGATCACGCGCCTGCTTGTTGGCGCGGACGTTGAACGCGATGATCGGCGTGCCAGCCGAGATGGCGAGCTGCACGTCGCTCTCCGAGATACCACCGACGGCGCCGAGAACCACGCGGGCGCGGACCTCGTCGGTCGATAGTTTTTCGAGCGATTGCGTGATGGCTTCGACCGAACCCTGGACGTCGCCCTTGACGAGGAAGGACGCTTCTTTGAGGCCACCGCCAGAGGCGGTGCCGCCTTCCTTGAGACGCGACAGCATCTGCTCGAGCGAGGTGCCCGCGCGTTGCGCCGGCCCGGTCTTGTTGCGCTTGGTGCGGACGCGATAATCGGTGATCTCGCGCGCGCGCTGTTCTGAGTCCACCACCACGAGCTGGTCGCCCGGATCAGGAGCGCCATCGAGGCCGAGGACTTCGACCGGCGTCGCCGGCAGCGCCACATCGACCAGCTGGCCACGCTCGTTGTTGAGCGCTTTTACACGGCCCCACTGCGCGCCAGCAACAACGATGTCGCCACGCTTCAGGGTGCCACGCTTGACCAGCACGGTCGCGACCGGACCACGGCCCTTGTCGAGCTTGGATTCGATCACGACGCCGTCGGCGTCGCGATCCGGGTTGGCTTTGAGCTCCAGGATTTCGGCGAGGGCCGAGATCGTGGCGGTAAGCTCATCAAGGCCGGTCTTCTTCAGCGCTGACACGAACACGGCCGGCGTTTCGCCGCCCATCGCTTCAACCTGCACGTCGTATTGCAGAAGCTGCGTCAGGACATTGTCGGGTTTGGCGTCGTGCTTGTCGATCTTGTTGACCGCCACGATGATCGGGGCGCCGGCCGCTTTCGCATGCTGGATCGCTTCGATCGTCTGCGGCATCACGCCATCGTCCGCCGCAACCACGAGGATAACGATGTCGGTGGCGTTGGCGCCGCGGGCGCGCATGGACGAGAAGGCCGCGTGGCCGGGGGTGTCGAGGAAGGTGATCTTCTCGCCCGTCTTGAGCTGAACCTGATAGGCGCCGATGTGCTGCGTGATGCCGCCCGCCTCGCCCGACACGACGTCGGTCTGGCGCAGGGCGTCGAGCAGCGACGTCTTGCCGTGGTCGACATGGCCCATGACGGTCACGACCGGCGGACGCGACTCGAGATGGTCGTCGATGTCCTCGTGACCTTCGAGGCCGATCTCGACGTCGGATTCCGCAACACGTTTCACGGTGTGGCCGAATTCCTCGACGATGAGCTGGGCGGTATCTGCGTCCAGCACGTCGGTCGAGCGGACGAGTTCGCCCTGCTGCATCATGAATTTCACGACGTCAGCCTGACGCTCGCTCATGCGGTTGGCGAGGTCGGCGACCGTGATCGATTCCGGCAGCACGACTTCGCGCGACACTTTTTCAGAGCCGCCAGCCATCTTGAGACGACGCTCGCGCTCGCGTTCGCGGGCGCGCTTCACGGCAGCGTAGGAGCGCTGCTTGTCCTCATCGTCGCCGAGCGCTGCCGAGATGGTCAGCCTGCCCTGGCGGCGTTTCGGTTCATCCTTGCGCGCGGGACGCACTTCGCCGCCGGCGGGAGCATCGTCGCCGCTTGTCTTGACGCGTTTGACGCGTCCGCCGAGTTCGCTCAGCGGCGTCAGGTCATCAGTATCGAGCGGAGCAAGCGGACGCGGTCCGCCACCGGGACCACGCGCACCGGGGCCACCCGGACCACGGCCTGCAGCGCCAGGGCCGCCCGGACGGGGCGGGCCACGATCGCCGCTGAAACCACCCGGACGCGGACCGCCTGGTCCACCGCCCGGCGGACGCGGTCCACCCGGTCCGCGCGGAGCGGCATCGGGGCGCACGCGCACAGCGCCGCCCGGACCACGAGGGGCTCCGGCGCGATCACCGCTGAAGCTGGTGGCGCCCGAACGGGGCGCTGCCGTGCTGCGGCCACCGCCACGCTCGGGCGCGCCACGATCGCCACGCGAGAAACGGCCAGCACCGGCGTCTTCTTCTTCGGGCGCGTCTTGCTGGCGCGTCGCGCCGGCCTCGAGACGGCGTTTTTCTTCTTCGGCCAGGCGACGCGCTTCATCGGCGCGGCGACGATTGGCTTCCTCGATGGCTTCCTGTTCGATCTTGCGGCGCTCTTGATCGGCGCGAGCGGCGTCGATCGCGATTTTGCGCGCCTTGAGTTCGGCCTCCGAGAAGTTGGACTTCTGCAGCGCTTCCTTGGCGGCGCTCAGCGGCGGCGCCTTTTCAACGGGCTTCTCGGCTGAGGGTGCGGCGGTTGCTTCGGCAACCGGCTCGGCCGGGCGCACGACCTTGGGCTGCGCCCCGGGGGCAACCACAACGCGCTTTTTCTTCGTCTCGACGACAACCTGCTTGGAGCGGCCATGCGAGAAGCTTTGCTTCACAGTGCCTGTGTCCGACCGCTTGATCGAAAGCGGACGGCGACCAGTGTTGTCGGTGTCTTTTGTATCGCTCATTCACTCACTTCGTTTGCAGTCGATAGGGTTCACGCCTGAGGGTCCGGAGTAGGTTCCCCGGAGCCACGGGCCTCTGAGTCTTCAATTTCTTGCCCGCTGACGCCCGTATCGGGAGCGGAGGCAGGCTGCCATCCGGGCAACCAGACACGCCGGAAGCCGGAAAGCCTTGCCAGCTCCCCCATCCAAGTGTGCGCTATGCGGCCTTGTTTGAGGCAAGCGTGTACCACACGCTCACGCCCCAAGGCCATGCCCATTTCGTCGCCCGAAAAGCAGTCAGTGGCAGGTGGAAGTCCCCGTTTTCCGCCGTTTTCACCCGGCAAGGGGCTGTAGAGCCCCCGTACGAGGGCCAGGACCTTGCCGCGCTGGTCTTCGGAGGCTTCAGACGCGGCGAGCAGGCAGGCCGGACGGCTTTCCCGAATGGCCTCGCGCACCTGTTCAAAACCCAAGATAATTTCGCCGGACCGTTTTGCCAGTCCCAGCATGTCGAGCGCGCGGCGCATCAGCATCGCCTCGGTCTGGGCAGACAGGTCGGGCGGCAGCTTCACCTGCGCCTTGAAAGCGCGGGCAAAGGCGCCGCGCTTGACTGCGAAATCGAGGCTCTCCCGGTTCGCAGTGACCCAGGCGCCCCTACCCGGCAGGCGGGCGGCGATATCGGGCGTCACCTGCGCATCCGGCGACAGGACAAAGCGGATCAATTGTCCCTGCGGGCGCCGCTCCATCGTGGCGATGCAGCGGCGCTCGGGATCACGCGATGCGGCCTTACCGGCGCGGGGCGGACCCGCGTCGGTTTCAACCGCATCAAGGGCGGCTACAGGCTCATCACTGTTCGGTTGAGCCGGCATTGGCCCCCTTGAGGTTGAACAGTTCGTCGCCGCGGGTGCGGGCGTCGCCCGGCTTGTCGCCGGAAGCAGCATCGAGTTCAGCTTCTTCTGCATCGAGGGCGGCCGCGCGAGCGGTCAGCGCATCTTCGAGCGCCTGGGGTTCGACCCAGCCGGCGACGACGCGCGCCTTGAGGATGAAGAGTTCGGCGTCCTCGCGGTTCATCTCGCCCTTCACCAGAAGGCCGGGCACGAATTTCGGCTTGCCGTCCGGGCCGGGCTCTTTCCAGCCAACGAGATCGTCCGGCACGAGGCCAGCAAGATCCTCGATCGTCTTCACATCGTTCTCGCCGAACTTCACCGCCATCTGCGGTGTGACGCCTTCCATCTCGGCCACTTCGTCGGTGACGCCGAGTTCGCGGCGTTTGGCGATCAGTTCGGCCGTGGCCTTCTCGAGATACTCGCGGGCGCGCTGTTGCAGTTCGCCGGCAACTTCTTCGTCAAAGCCTTCGATCGTCGCAAGCTGCTCGATCTCGACATAGGCGATCTCTTCGACGGTCTCGAAGCCTTCGGAAGCCAGCAGCTGGGCCAGAGTCTCGTCGGCGTCGAGGGCTTTCTGGAACAGATCGGTGCGCTCCTTGAATTCGCGCTGGCGACGTTCCGAGTCGGCCGATTCCGTCATCAAGTCGATCTGCCAGCCCGTCAGCTGGGAGGCCAGGCGCACGTTCTGGCCGCGGCGACCGATGGCGAGGGGGAACTGACTTTCTTCAACAACGACTTCAACGCGGCCTTCTTCTTCGTCGATAACGACCTTGGAGACTTCGGCAGGCTGCAGCGCGTTGACGATGAACGTCGCATCGTCGCCAGACCACGGGATGATGTCGATCTTCTCGCCGCCGAGTTCGGACACGACCGCCTGCACGCGCGCGCCGCGCATGCCGACGCAGGCGCCGACCGGGTCGATCGAGTTGTCGTGGCTGAACACGCCGATCTTGGCGCGCGAGCCCGGATCACGGGCGCAGGCCTTGATCTCGATCACGCCCTCGTAAACTTCAGGAACCTCTTGAGCAAAAAGTGCGATCATGAAGCTCGGGTGGGCCCGGCTGAGGAAGATCTGCGGTCCCTTGGCTTCGGCCGAAACCTTGTAGAGATAGGAGCGGACGCGGTCGCCGGTGTTGAAGTTCTCGCGCGGGATCGCATCGTTGCGGCGGATGACGCCTTCGGCCTTGCCGAGGTCAACGATCACGTGGCCGTATTCGACGCGCTTCACCGTACCGTTGATGATCTCGCCGACGCGGTCCTTGAAGTCGTTGTACTGGCGGTGACGCTCGGCTTCGCGAACCTTGCCCGTAATGACCTGTTTCGCCGTCTGGGCGGCGACGCGGCCG
>CANJXY010000096.1 GCA_947478925.1 Hyphomonadaceae bacterium
GGATCGCGCTGTTGCCGCCAAGTATGACCGAGTCCCCCACAATGGCGAGGCCGCCCGTGACCGCATGCGTGGCGTACGTGACACCATTACCGACGATGCCGTCATGACCGACATGTGCGCCATTCATGATCAGGCACCTGTTGCCAACCACTGTGCGCGCCCTGCCTTGGATTGTCCCAGTGTGAAGGCAGGCACCTTCGCGGATCTGGTTGTCAGTTCCAATTACGAGCTGCGTGTCCTCTCCCTTATACTTGTTGTCCTGGGGCGGATGACCGAGTGTCGCAAACGGATAGATGGTCGTACGCTCGCCGATAGTGGTCGAGCCGGCGACGGACACGTGAGAAATCAGGCGCACGCCCGCTGCAAGCTTGGCGCGCGAAGAGACAATGCAGAACGGCCCTATCTCGACGCCGTCGCAAAGCTCTGCGCCTGCCTCGACGATGGCCGTGGGATGAATGTTGACAGCCATTTCGCCGGCGCCCCTGGCCGGTTTTTCCGGCTATTCCTTGATGATGGAACGCTTTTGCGCTGCCCGCGCCAGCCATGCAAGCTCGCGCATCCAGGTACGGATCGGTTTGGCGGGATAGCCCGCAACCGTTTCACCGGCCGCAACATCGCCGAGCACGGCCGCGCCCGCAGCAATTCGCGCGCCGGCACCGATCCGGACATGGTCCTTAAGGCCGACGCGGCCACCGAACTGCACACCGTCGCCAACTTCGCTGGAGCCGGAGACCCCAGCAAAAGCTGCCATCACCACGTGGGCGCCGATGCGGCAATTGTGCCCGATGTGACACAGGTTATCGATGTGAGTGCGTTCTCCGATCACTGTGTCTTCCAGCAGCCCGCGGTCGATGCATGATCCCGCGCCGATCGAGACGCCGTTCTGGATGATGACGCGGCCGAAATGAGGGGTCAGGCGCGCCCCTGTCCCTACGGCGGCAAGACCGAATCCGGCTTCCCCGATCACAGCCGAGGGATAGATAGTGACACCGTCGCCGACAAGAGCGCAGCGGACAGTGGCGCCAGCGCCGATGGTCGTCCGTGCGCCGATCTGGACACCAGGACCGATGACAGCATTCGCGCCAATGCGAGCATTTGGGCCAATCGCAGCGCCGGCGCCGATAACGACACCTGGCTCGAGCGAGGTTGAAGCATGGACTTTCGCAGTTGCATGGACACGTACGTCAGTGGCTTGAAGCAGGCGGACTTGCGCGAGCTTGTCGGCGACTGCGGCGAACGCAGCACGCGGGTGACGCACAGCTACGATGGTCGGGCCCTCTGGAATCGCATCCGCCACCTCGGGCGATACAAGGCAGATGCTGCCCGCCTTCAATCCAGCGGCGTCCCGTAAGTCCTCGACAAAGGCAAGGTCGGATTTAGCGGCGCGCGAGGCAGGAGCTAGCGAACTGATCATCGTCGATGGGTCGCCGCGTGTGACCACGGCCCCCAGCAAACCTGCGATGTCCGAGGCCGAGAGGGGCTGTGGAACCTCGTAGAACCTCTGATCGATCACAGCCCCGCCTTCACCTTAAAAATTATTGGCCGCCGCCCGGAGCAGCTTTCGGTGCAGTCGGTTGGGCCGGCGGGGGCGGCAAGGCAGCTTGCAAGGCAGCCAGTGTCGGCACAGTGGCGTCGAGGCGCGCAATCACCTTGGCCGACAAGTCGGTCGACCCCTTGGTGTACCAGGTCGACGAAAAGCTGACCACGATGTCCGCGCCTGCCTCTTTCGCAACCGATTCAACGGCCGGGGCCATGACCTGCATGAAGGCCGCGTTGAGGCCGTTATCGCTCTTCTCGAGACCCTGGTTTAGCGCGTTCCGCTTCTGCATCAGTTCGCTGGCCTTCTTGTTCAGGCCCTCGACGCGCGCTTTCAATGTCGGGTTCGCAGCAATCGCCTCCTTCGACAGGGATTGGGTCTGGGGCTTCAGAGCTGCAGCTTCGGTATCGATTTCGGTTTGCAAGGTCTTGAGGCCTAACTGATCTACGCCTTTTTCGGCAACTTCATTGAGCTTGGAGTCCATTTCCTTGCCGAGCTTGGTTTCCGCACGGATACGCTGCTCGTTGATGACGAACACCTTGGTCTGGGCCATTGCGACACCAACCATGTTGCTCAGCCCGATGAAGAGGACTGCAGTGAGGGCGATGTTACGAACTTTCATCACACTAGAACCTTGTGTTGGTTGCGAACCTGAAGCTCTGGGTTCGATCATACTCTTCGCTTGAAAGAATCTGCGCGAAGTCGAAGCGGATGGGCCCAAATGGCGAGTCCCAACCGATACTGATGCCGGCGCTAGCCCGGATGCTGGCGCTGTCGTCCACGCGGACGACGTTGAAAGGGTCGACCTGGGCGCGGCGATCCTTGTCAACGCTATCCAGAAGGCCCAGCGTGCCAGCTTCGAGGAAGAAGGCACCGTCCAGGCCGAATTCGTCCGGAACATACGGCAGGGGGAAGGACAATTCCAAGGACCCAATCGCATATGCCTTGCCGCCCAGTGCATTGAGCGGCGTAACAGTCGCCGGCAGGAGATTGCCGCTGCTGTCTAATTGCGCAGAAGTATAGAGAAGTTGACCGGAATCATTCGTTGCTTGAGTGCCGTCGGTATTCAGCACGGGAGTGGAGAATTCGCGCGGCGCGACCCCCACGGGGAGCGCGATCTGTTCCGTAGCGTAGCTATAGCGAATTTCGCGAGGGCCAAGGCCGGCCACGTCAAAGCCGCGGAACGAGTTGCCACCTTTGAAAAAACGATCGTTGATGCGAATGCCCTCGTCACCCCAGCTTTCGATAAAGCCAGCTTCGAGGCGAGAGCGCAGCGTCCAGCCCGGAGCGATGCCGTAAAACATCGTGCCGTCGAACTCGTTGCGGAGGTAGTTCACGTCGCCGCCAAGACCCGCGATATCCTGGCTGAAGTTGAGGTTGAAACCGCGTGTCGGCTCCACATAATCGTTCGCCCGGTTCATTGTGAGCGTGTAGCCCACTGATGACGTCAGGCGCGAACCACGTTGGTCGCATAGCGAAGATCTCGAGAAGCCCGTAAGCGAGCAATCCGTCTTCGTTCCGTCATTGATCTCGCCCGCCTGAAGCTCATCGAGCTGAAGGTTGTCGCTACGCAGTCGGTAACGCAGGCCGAGCTGATCGGTATCCGACAGCGGGAAAAGCAAACGGCCACCGCCGCCTACAATGTTGTTCTGGAAGCCCGCAACATCGAAGAAGTCTGACTTCGTCGCGAACAGGTCGAGACCAACCGCGAGATTGCGGTCCTGGAATTTCGGCTCGGTGAAACGGAACTCGAGATCCTGCTGGCGCGACGTGGTCTGGATACGCGCGGACAGGAATTGACCGCGCCCGCGGAAGTTACGCTGCTGAGCGCTGGCGCTAAACAGGAATGAGTCCTGCGACGAGAACCCGGCCGAGAACGCCAATTCGCCAGTAGCTTCTTCCTCAACCTTCACTTTGATGACCGTGCGATCCGGCGTGGAGCCGGGTTCATCCTTCACTTCCACCTTGTCTGGATTGAAAAAACCGAGAGAACGGATGCGGTTCTTTGCGTTGTCGAGCTGAACCGGATTGTATTGGTCGCCCTCCGCCACGCGGATCTCTCGGCGAACAACCCGATCAAGCGTCTGGGTATTGCCCTGGATATCGATACGCTCGACATAGACGCGCGCACCCTCGTCCACCTGGAATTTGATGCCGATTGTGTGTGTGACCGGATCGCGAACTTCGCGTGGACGGATCTGCACGTTGGCATAGCCGGCAATACCCGCCGCGAAGGTCAATGCGTCGATTGCGTCCTGAATGCCCTTGGACCGGAACTGGTCGCCCTTCTTCATCGGCAGGAAGAGAGCGAGGCGTTCGCCCGACAGCTTCTCGAGCTGCGTTTCAACGGAGAGATCGCCAAACGTGTATTTTTGGCCCTCATCGACCGTATAGGTCAGGTAGAAGTCCTTCCGGTTCGGCGTCAGCTCGGCGACCGACGAGATCACGCGAAAGTCGGCATAGCCTTGGTTGGTATAGAACTCGGTGAGCTGCGAGCGGTCGTATTCGACCTGGCCTGGGTTGTAGTTGTCGGCCTGCTCGAAGAAGCGCCACCAACGCGACTGGCGCGTCGTGATTTCGCGACGCAGACGGTCGTCCGGAAAAGCTTCGTTACCGATGAAGTTGATCGAGCTGACGCCAGTCGTCGGGCCTTCGTCGATCGAGAAGATCAGGTCGGCGCGGTTCTGCGGCAGGACCTTGTATTGCGGCGTTACCGTCGCCGCGAAGCGGCCGGCCCGGCGATAGACTTCGAGAATGCTCTGCACGTCCTGTTCGACGCGCGATAGTGTGAAGGTCTGCCGGGGTTCAGCCTTGGTTTCTTCTTCAAGCTTCTCAGTCGTAACCGCGCTGTTACCTTCGAACATGACGCGGTTGATGATCGGGTTTTCCAGAACGCGGATGACGAGGTCGGCGCCGCGTGTCTCGATCTGAATGTCGGCAAAAAGGCCGGTGGCCCCGAGCGCTCGAACCGACAGGCCGATGCGTTCTTCATCAAACGCGTCACCCGGACGCACGAGCAGGTATGACAGGACCGTGCGAGCCTCGATCCGCTGGTTCCCTTCAACGAGAACGCGGCCAATTATCTGGGGCTGGGTGGGCTGTTGCCCCCACGCCTTGCCGTTGGGAGAAAAGTCCTGCGCGGCGGCAATGGCGCCGGCCGATGCAGTCAGCGCCAGAGCGCCCGCAAACCAAGACCGCATTGAAACCCCTCGCACAAACACAAACCATCTAACCAATGGACTGCCGTCCCGCAGTCTCTAACGGCGACTTATGACTACATGCCGCCTGAAAGCTCAACTCCCCCACGGTAGTCGCAGGGAATCCTGAAGCGTGACCACCAGAGCAAAGGCGGCCAAACATACAAGTCCAATTGTCAGTCCAACATTCTGGACCTTGTCCGGCAGCGGCTTTCCGATCGCAGCCTCCGCCAGGGTCATAACCACTGCCCCACCGTCAAGGACAGGAATCGGCAGGAGGTTGAAGAAACCAACCCCCACAGACAAAAGCGCAGCCAGCTGCAGCAGAATGCCGATCAGGTCGACGATCTTCTGGCCGAGGTCGACGCCTTCCTGGTTCATGGTCATTTCGGTAACGCCACCCGTCAGGTGGAGGATGCCGACCGGACCGGAGAGCTTGTCGATGCCCTCCTTGCCTGTGACGAGACGCCTCAGGACGTTGAAGGTCTGGCCGATAGCGTCGCCAGTGCGCGATACGCCGTAGCCGACGGCCTCTGCTGGATTAAGGCGGCGGAGGGAGGTTTCTACGTCCGCAATACCCATGCCCACCCGCCCCATTTTTTGGCGGGTCTTGAGCGCGGGATCGACCACTTCCTTCTCGAGCGGTGTCACGACCAACGTCAGGCGTTCTTCGCCGCGAAGGAGCTTCATCTGAACCGGTTCGCCGGCGCTTAGCGAGGTAACCTGCGTGACGTCGCTCGCAGTCTTTACAGGACGCCCCGCGACCTCCAGGACGACATCCCGCGCTTTGACGCCAGCCAACGCAGCGGGATCGCCAGCGATGACTTCCGTGATACGGACTTCCTTCGACTGCGGCACACCAAGTGTTAAGCCAATCGCCCCGAAAACGACGGCGGCAAACACGAAGTTCGCGAATGGCCCGCCCAGCGAAACCGCGATGCGCTTCCATGGGCCAAGGTCAGTATACGGTTTTCCGACCAGCACCTCATTGCCATGAAGGATCGCCGCCTTGCCCTGGGCTTCGATGGCCTGCGCTTCGTTTGCGACGGTTTCGGGGATCTCTTGGTCGATGTCCTGAGCCAGCTGTACCTCACCAACGAATTTCACAAAGCCGCCAAGCGGAATCCAGTTGAGGCGCCAACGCGTTCCGCGCTTGTCACGCACTTCAAGGATCGAACGTCCAAAGCCGAGCGAAAATGACTCCACTGCCGCGCCGAAAATGCGACCGACCCAATAGTGACCCAGTTCGTGAACCGTGATCACCAGCGAAATGAGAATGAGGAAGACCGGGGCGTACTGCAGAACCCAGATGATCGCATCCATCAGCGCGTACCCTTCATAGGCCGGAACTCCATTCGATTACGCTGCAAGGCGCAGCTTCTCGATAGCGCGGGACCTGGCCCAACGGTCAATCTCATAGACTTCATCGAAGCTGGCCGGCTCATGACGGGCGGTCGGATTGCCAAGGAACTCTTCAAGCACCTGCTCCGCCACCTCTGCTATCGTCAAGAATCCGATCCGGCGCTGCAAAAAGGCCGCCACGGCAACCTCGTTAGCTCCGTTCAGCACGATTGGCGCGCCCCCCCCCTCGGAAACGGCCGTCCTCGCGAGCCTTAACGCAGGGAAGCGCTGCGGATCGGGAGGTAGGAAATCCAGCCTGCCGATC
The DNA here is from genome assembly GCA_947478925.1 of Hyphomonadaceae bacterium. Classification (GTDB taxonomy): domain Bacteria; phylum Pseudomonadota; class Alphaproteobacteria; order Caulobacterales; family Hyphomonadaceae; genus UBA7672. The sequence continues at coordinate 6,401 of CANJXY010000096.1, forward strand.
TTGGCGAGATCAAGGCGCTCGCGCCCCGGCAGGGGCATCCTGGAAGGCCAGGAAAGCGCGTAGGAGATGGGGGTTCTCATATCGGGCAGGCCCAGCTGAGCGAGAACCGAGCCGTCATCGTAGGCTACAAGGCTATGGATAATCGACTGAGGGTGGACCAGCACCTCGATACGAGGCTCCGGGACGTCGAACAGGTATGCTGCCTCGATCAGTTCCAGCCCCTTGTTCATCATGGTGGCCGAATCGACGGAGATCTTTGCTCCCATCATCCAGTTAGGATGAGCGCAGGCTTGTTCCGGAGTGGCCAACGCCATCTCGCCCACACTGACGTTACGGAAGGGGCCGCCAGACGCCGTAAGGATCAGTTTCTCGACCCGTTCCGGGCGATCGAGAACCTGAAAGATCGCGTTGTGTTCGGAATCGATGGGAAGGAACCGGGCGCCTGAACGTGTCGCCTCGGCGCGCAGGAGGGCACCGGCGCAAACCATGCTCTCCTTGTTAGCGAGAGCGAGGTTCGCGCCCTGTCGGACGGCGGCCAACGTCGTCTGGAGGCCTGCAATACCCACGATGCCCGCGACAACCACGTTGGCGGGCCGGGATGCCGCTTCGGCAAGCGCGGCATCGCCCGCCGCTGCGACGACGCCAGTGCCCGCCAGGAGGTCCTTGAGAGCCCCGTAGAGGCTATCGTCGGCGATGACGGCTATCTCGGCGCGCGAAGCTTTGGCAGCGGCGGCCAGGCCCGCAACATTGGTGTTTGCGCTGAGGGCGACGACCTCAAATGCAGGCGCGCCTGGGGATTGGTTCGCGATGACATCCAGGGCGGATGCGCCGACCGAACCGGTGGCGCCAAGAACCGATACCAGGACGGGATTACTCATTGGCCCAACGCCAGGGTCAGAGCTGGGGCCATAGCGGGCAGGAAGCGGGCAACGAGTGCGGCGCCGACCGTCGCAGCCATCAAGCCGTCAAGTCGATCGAGAACGCCGCCATGTCCCGGAATGAAGCCCGACGTGTCCTTTACACCGTAGAGTCGTTTGAAGCGGGACTCCAGCAGATCGCCCGTCTGTGCGACCACCGAAAGGGCAAGACCAAACAGGAGCCAGTGCGAGAAATCCCCGCCCCCTGCCCGCGCGACCGCAGCGCCGGCGAGACCCGCGCAGACCAGTGCGCCGATGGCGCCCGTCCAGGTCTTGTTGGGGCTATCCTTGGGGCTGAGCAACGGTCCGCCAAAGCCACGCCCGGCGAAGTAGGCGCCGATGTCTGTCATCCAGACGATGATCAGCACGGCAATCAGCAACAATTGCCCCTGCGTGGCCAGTTCCCGGATCCAGACGAAGCAGCCGAACGGGAGACTGGTGTAAATCGCTCCGAACGCCATGGAGCTGATCGAGCCCTTCCCTAAGAAAGCCAGACCAGCTGTGATCGCACAACCAATCAGCGCAAACAGGGCCACAGTCTCGAGCCCATTGTGAGCGAACACAACTGCCGTGGCGGATGTCAGGCCCAGCGTCGCATACTGCGCCCAGCGAACCCACGCGACATCGGCCTGCGAGGCCATGCGGGTCCATTCGAAAGCAGCGACAACCCCGCACGCAGCGGTCGCAAGAACGAGGGCGATCCCACCAGCGTAAACGGCCCAAAGCCCCAGAGGGGCGAGGATCAGAGCCGTCGCGACGCGGAGCATGATCTCGCGTCGCCCGCTACCTTTTGACCTTCCCTCAGGCGCCAAGGCCGCCAAACCGTCTATCGCGCCGCCTGAACGCATCAATCGCCTTCTCGAGGCTCTCCTTCGTGAAATCTGGCCACCATAAATCCATGAATATTAGTTCGGCATAGGCCCCGCTCCAGAGCAGAAAGTTGCTGAGGCGTAGTTCGCCGCTGGTGCGGATCACAAGATCCGGATCAGGAGAGTCGGCGGTCCAAAGTGATCGCGAGATCATCGCCTCATCTATCTGGTCAGCCTTGAGGTTGCCTGCCTCCACCAAGCGCGCGATGTCACGGATGGCCGCAACCAGTTCGCCACGGCCACCATAGTTGAAAGCGATATTCAGTGTGAGGCGCGTGTTGCCCTTGGTCGTCTCGACCGCATCGTCGACGAGCGCGAGAATGTCTTCGCTCAGCCCCTCGCGCGAACCGATTATCCGGATTCGCACGCCGTCCTTGTGGAGGCGCGCCAGATCGCGTCGCACGAACATGCGCAGGAGGTCGAACAAGGCGTCGATCTCGGATTGCGGGCGATTCCAGTTCTCGGTCGAAAAGGAGAAAACTGTGAGGTGTGAGAGGCCGAGATCACGAGCGGCTTCAACCGTCGCACGCAATGCATCCACGCCAGCCTTGTGTCCCAGCGCGCGCGGAAGGCCGCGCGCCTTAGCCCACCTGCCATTGCCATCCATGATGATGGCGACATGCCGCGGTGGCGACCGCAAAGTCGCCACGTCTGCACTTGGCGGAGAGGGCTTCGGTTCGCTCACACCTGCATGATCTCTTCGGCTTTGTGCTTCAGCAACTCGTCGATCATCTTGATATGCTGATCGGTGACTTTTTGGACGTCATTCGATCGACCCTTGGCCTGGTCTTCGCTCATCTCGTTAGCCTTCTCGAGGCGCTTAATGAGTTCCATGCCATCGCGACGAACATTGCGCACGGCAACACGTGCGCTTTCGGCAAACTGGCCGGCGAGTTTCTGCAGGTCCTTGCGGCGCTCTTCGCTCAGCGGCGGGATCGGGATACGCAGGGTTTGGCCATCGGTGATTGGATTGAGGCCAAGAGGTGCCTCCCGAATTGCCCGGTCGACCGCGCCAACGACGCTTTTGTCCCAGACGCTGACGCTAAGCATGCGCGCGTCGGCAGCGGAGACTGATGCGACCTGGTTGATCGGCGTCGGCGTGCCGTACGCCATCACCGAGATGGTATCGAGCAAGTGAATCGAGGCCCTGCCCGTGCGCAGACCGGAGAACTCGGTCTTGAGCGACGCGATCGCACCATCCATGCGCTTTTCAATAACCTTGAGATCGAAGGTTTCGGGCATTGTCTTCCCTCCTACTTCTTCTTGCCGCTGATCACAGTCGACACGCCGCGACCGGTCAGCACGTTTTCGAGCCCGCCCTTGTCGCGAATACGGAAGATCTCGATCGGTATCTTGTTTTCCTTGAGCAGGCTGATGGCTGTAGCGTCCATCACCTTCAGCTCCTTCGACAGAACTTCCATGTAGTCGAGCGTGTCAAAGCGCGTGGCGTCGGCGTCAACCTTGGGATCCGACGTATAGACACCATCGACCTGTGTGCCTTTCAGCATCGCGTCGCAGTTCATCTCGGCCGCGCGCAGGGCGGCGCCAGTATCAGTCGTAAAGAACGGGTTGCCGGTGCCAGCTGCGAAAATGACGACGCGGTTCTTCTCCATGTGACGGATGGCGCGCCGGCGAATGAACGGCTCGCAGATCGACATCATCGAAATACCGGATTGTACACGTGTCGGCACGCCGATGCTCTCCAGTGAGTTCTGCATCACCAGCGCGTTCATCACCGTGGCGAGCATTCCCATATGGTCCGCCTGTGCGCGCTCCATGCCGCCGTCGACGCCCCACTTGCCGCGCCAGATGTTGCCACCACCGATGACCAGACAGATCTGGCAGCCCAGTGCAATCCCAGCTTTGATTTCTTCGGCGTAGCGTGTGACCGACGGAATATCGATTCCATACCCTTGGTCACCCATAAGGGCTTCGCCCGAGATTTTGAGAAGGACGCGCTTGTATTTGAGGCTAGCGTGATCTGCCATCTTGCCTTCCTTCAACGCGGCCCCTCACGTGCCTGTCCCTTACGAGGACGGCCCGGACGCCGCTAGCGCCGGGCCGCCAAACTCTATCCGCGAAACGGCGGATTCCGCAAAGGTTTTACTCTTTCGGCTTCGCGAAAGAAGCAACTTCGGCCGCAAAATCGTTGACGGCCTTTTCAATGCCTTCGCCAACTTCATAGCGAATGAAGCCAGTCAGCTTCACGGCAGCGCCCATTTCCTTGCCGGCCTTCTCGATGAAAGCGCCGACGGTGACGTCCGGGTCCATAACGAAGGCCTGCTCGACCAGCACTGATTCCTGGTAGAACTTGCGGATCCGGCCTTCGACCATCTTCTCGATGACGGGAAGAGGCTTGCCCGATTCCTTGGCCTGTTCGGTCAGGATCTGCTTCTCCTTATCGACCACTTTCGGATCGAGTTCCGCCGTCGTCGCGGCCAGCGGCTTGGCCGACGCGACGTGCATCGCAACCTTGCGGCCGAGATCCATCAGGCGCGATTTGTCGCCTGAGGATTCGAGTGCGACCAGCACGCCGATCTTGCCCATGCCCTCAGCGGCCGTGTTGTGGATGTACTGCGCAACAACGCCATCGCTGACCGACAGCGAAGTCGTGCGCCGCAGAGTCATGTTCTCGCCAATCTTGGCAACTAGGCCGACCAGCATCTCGCCGATCGTGCCACCTTCGGGCGCTGCAGCGTGCAGCGTCTTGGAAGGATCGCCGCCGTTCTTCAAAGCCGTATCCGCGATCGTGCGAACAGCATGCTGGAATTCGGGGTTCCGGGCGACAAAGTCCGTTTCCGAGTTTACTTCGACAACAGCAGCCGATGTGCCAGCAGCAGCGATGCCAACCAGACCTTCAGCGGCAACGCGGTCAGCCTTCTTGCCGGCCTTCAGGATGCCCTTGGTGCGCAGCAGGTCGATCGCCGCCTCAACATCGCCATTGGTTTCGACGAGGGCCTTCTTCGCGTCCATCATGCCAGCGCCGGTCGTGTCGCGCAGCTGTTTCACGAGCGCGGCGGAAATGTCAGCCATATCTGTCTCCTGAACGTTTCCCCGTGCTCGAACAGCTCGAAAGCCGGACGGCACGCAGGCACTTCTATGTATGTCGCGAGCCGCTGCATGCTGACGGATTGTGTCGCCAGCATGCGCGGGCGCGAATTACGCTTGGGCTTCAGCGCCAGTTGTGGCGGCGAGAGCCGGCTCGTTGACAACTTCGGCAGCGCCGAGATCTTCACCCGAAGCCATCGAGCTGTCGGCCATACCATCCAGCACCGCATCAGCGATCAGGCCGCAGTAAAGCTGGATCGCGCGTGCAGCGTCGTCATTGCCCGGGATCGGGAAGTCGACTTCCTGCGGATCGCAATTGGTGTCAATGATGGCGACAACCGGGATGCCGAGCTTGCGGGCTTCCTTGACCGCAATGGCTTCCTTGTTGGTGTCGATCACGAACATCAGGTCGGGCAGGCCGCCCATGTTACGGATGCCGCCAAGAACGCGGTTCAGCTTCACTTGTTCGCGCTGGAGACCCAGCAGCTCCTTCTTAGTGAGGCCGGTCGACTCGCCAGCCGACAACATATCGTCGAGGTCGCGCAAGCGTTTGATCGAGTTCGAGACCGTCGCCCAGTTGGTGAGCGTGCCGCCCAGCCAGCGATCGTTCATGAAGTACTGCGCGCAACGGCCTGCGGATTCCGCGATGGCCTCGGCGGCTTGGCGTTTCGTGCCCACGAACAGCACGCGGCCGCCCTTGGCCGCAGTCTCACGCACCTTAACCAGAGCCTGGTGAAGCAGCGGGACGGATTGGGAAAGGTCAATGATGTGGATGCCGGAACGTTCACCAAAGATGAACCCCTTCATCTTGGGGTTCCAGCGGTGAACCTGGTGGCCGAAGTGAGCGCCGGCCTCCAGCAACTGACGCATAGTAAAATCGGGAAGTGCCAATGTAGTCTCCTGATCCGGTTGGCCGCCGCGGACAGAACGAGCTTACGCCCGCACCGGAATGGGTCCGCGTGTCGGAATGGGCGGCGATATAGGCGGGATTGGCAAAGGA
>CANJXY010000097.1 GCA_947478925.1 Hyphomonadaceae bacterium
GAATTGATGACCGACACCAAGGTGGTCGGCGTCGATGAGCAGGGCGTGATGCTGGAGGCGAATGGCGTCGCCACGCCGATGCCGTCAGCGTGCGTGATCTGGGCGGCGGGGGTGGCGGCGTCTCCCGTGGCGAAGTGGCTGGGCGTTGAGGGCGACCGCGCGGGACGCGTGGCGGTCGATGAGTGCCTGACGGTTGCGGGGCATCCCGAGATTTTCGTGCTCGGCGACTGCGCGCTGGCGAAGGACAAGAAGGGCAAGCCCCTGCCCGGGCTCGCGCCGGTGGCGAAGCAGCAGGGCGAGTATGTCGGCAAGCTTTTGACCCTGATCCGCAGGAAGCCGGGCGCGGCGCGGTTTGCGTTCGCCTACAAGGACTATGGCGCGCTCGCGACGATCGGGCGGAAGATCGCGATTGCTGATTTCGGGAGCTTCAGCCTGCGCGGTTTCATTGGCTGGCTGACCTGGTCGCTGGCGCACATCTACTTCCTGATCGGGTTCAGGAACCGGTTCTCCGTGGCGCTGGACTGGACGTGGAGCTACCTGACCTTCCAGCGCGGGGCGCGGCTGATTACCGGCCCTGTGGATGAGGTGAAGCGTCCAGCGGCGAGCGATGGCGAACGGGCTGGCCGGAAGGCCGCGTAGTTGCCACAGACGCGACGCGTGGCGCCGCAGAATTAGGCAAAGCTCGCCTGAAACCTGACTAGTGCTGGCCCCCGTTGGCGGATTGTGGAACGGTACGGGCCATGTCGATCAAAGCCGCGATTTATCACCTGACGCACTACAAATACGACCAACCGGTCATACTCGGGCCGCAGGTCATCCGGTTGCGGCCTGCGCCGCATTCGCGAACACGGGTGATTTCTCACTCCCTCAAAGTGAGTCCCGAGAAGCATTTCGTGAACTACCAGCAGGACCTCTATGGCAACTGGCTGGCGCGGTATGTGTTTCCCGAACCGGTGCGCGAGCTAAAGATCGAGGTCGATCTCGTCGCCGACATGACGGTGTACAATCCGTTCGACTTCTTTGTGGAGGAGAGCGCAGAGACCTGGCCGTTCACCTATCCGCCAGAGATCGCCGATGATCTTGCGATCTATCGGACGACCGAACCGATGGGGCCGCATCTCAAGAATTTCCTCGCGACGATTCCGAAGACACCACTGCGCACGGTGGACTTCATCGTCATGCTGAACGCCGCCGTGGCCAGCGCAGTGGGTTATGTCATCCGGATGGAGCCGGGCGTGCAGACCCCGGAGGAGACATTCGCGAGCGGCAAGGGGTCGTGCCGGGATTCGAGCTGGCTGCTGGTGCAGGCAGCGCGGCATCTGGGATTCGCGGCGCGCTTTGTGTCGGGTTATCTGATTCAGCTGAAGCCGGACCTGATCGCGCTCGACGGACCGGCGGGCACGAGCGTCGATTTCACCGACCTGCACGCATGGTGCGAAGTCTACCTGCCCGGTGCCGGCTGGATCGGGCTTGATCCCACATCGGGGCTGCTGACGGGCGAGAGCCATATTCCCCTGTCGGCGACACCGCACTATCGCAACGCGGCGCCGATCTCGGGTGGATATTCGGGCAAGGCCGAAGTCTCGTTCGACTTCGCCATGACTGTGAAGCGCGTGGCGGAGCATCCGCGCATCACCAAACCATTTTCGGACGAGAGCTGGGCCGCGCTCGATGCGTTGGGCGAGAAGGTGGATGCGGCGCTGAACGCCGGCGATGTGCGCCTGACGATGGGCGGCGAGCCGACATTCGTGTCGATCGATGATTTCGAATCAGATGAGTGGAACACCGGCGCCGATGGCGCGACCAAGCGGAAGCTGGCGGACAAGCTGATACAGCGGTTGCGCGACCGCTTCGCGCCGGGCGGGTTCCTGCATTACGGCCAGGGCAAGTGGTATCCTGGCGAGACGCTACCGCGCTGGACATATTCGCTCTACTGGCGGCGCGACGGGAGGCCGATCTGGCATGATCCGGCGCTGGTCGCGGGCGACAGTGGCGACAACAAAGCGACGAAGGAACAGGCCGAAGAACTTCTGCAGACGATGGCGCAAGAACTGGGCGTTGGCGGGGAGATGGTGATCCCGGCGTATGAGGACCCTGCGGAATGGATGCTCAAGGAAGGCAACCTGCCCGAGAATGTGACGCCGGAAAACTCGAAATTGAAGGACCCCGAAGAGCGCAATCGGATTGCGCGCGTGTTCGAGCGCGGCCTGACCGAGCCGAGCGGATATGTGCTGCCAATCCAACGCTGGCAGGCGAAAGCATCGACGAAGAAGAAAGTCGGCAAGGGCTCGCCCAAGAAGGCGGAGACGACGCCGGGACAGATGGCCACCGGTCGCGCCGAACCTGTGCGCTGGAAATCCGAGAAGTGGCAGTTGCGGCGCGGCTACATGTTCCTTGCGCCGGGAGACAGCCCTGTCGGCTATCGCTTGCCGCTGGGTTCCCTGCCGTGGATTGCACCGGACGTGTATCCACATGTGGTGCCGGCCGATCCTGCGGAGGAGCGCGGGCCGTTGCCCGACTTCGCGCCCTCAACCGGACCGGGATCGCTTGGCCTCGCACGCGCGCGGTTTGCAGCTGCAGAGAGCGCGAAGCCACAGATGCGGCCCGAGCAGACGGCGGAAGTCGCCGGCACGGTTCGCACCGCAATGTCGGTGGAAGCGCGCGATGGACGGTTGTGCGTATTCATGCCGCCGGTTGAGCGGATCGAGGATTATCTGGAGCTGGTTGCGGCGGCGGAAGCTGCGGCGAAGTCCATGTCCGTACCCGTGCACATCGAGGGTTATGCGCCACCGCATGATCCGCGCATCAATGTGATGCGCGTGACACCGGATCCGGGTGTGATCGAAGTCAACGTGCATCCTGCAACGAGCTGGCGCGAATGCGTGGACATCACCGAGACGCTGTATGACGAGGCCCGGCTGTGCCGGCTTGGCTGTGACAAGTTCATGATCGACGGGCGGCATACCGGTACGGGCGGCGGCAACCATGTGGTCGTTGGCGGCGCAACGCCGAATGATTCGCCCTTCCTTCGGCGGCCGGACGTACTGAAAAGCCTGTTGCTGCTGTGGCAGAAGCGGCCATCACTCTCTTATCTTTTCTCGGGCATGTTCATCGGACCGACGAGCCAGGCGCCGCGCATCGACGAGGCGCGGCATGATGGGCTGTACGAGCTGGAGATCGCGCTGTCGCAGATCGGCCCGCCTGACACCGGGGCCTATACGCCGCCCTGGTTGGTCGACCGTCTGTTGCGCAACCTTTTGATCGACGTCTCCGGCAATACCCACCGCACCGAGATCTGTATCGACAAGCTGTATTCGCCGGACGGGCCGACGGGACGGCTGGGGCTTGTCGAGTTCCGTGGATTCGAGATGCCACCGGAGCCACGCATGTCGCTGGCGCAGCAGGTTCTGGTGCGGGCGATTATCGCGCGGATGTGGGCCTCGCCCATCTCCGGCAATCTTGTACGCTGGGGCACGACGCTGCATGACCGGTTCATGCTGCCGCACTATGTGTGGGAAGATTTCCTCGATGTGCTGCGTGACCTGCGGACGCATGGTTTCAACCTGCGGCCGGAATGGTTCGAGGCGCAGCAGGAGTTCCGTTTCCCGTTCTGCGGCGAGATCGATGTCGAGGGTGTCAACCTGGAGATCCGGCAGGCGCTGGAGCCTTGGCATGTCCTGGGTGAGACCGGCGCGATCGGGGGCACGGTGCGTTATGCAGATTCGTCCGCCGAACGTGTGCAGGTGAAAATGACGGCAGCCGATCCGGGCCGCTATCGCGTGGCCTGCAACCGGCGGCCTGTGCCGCTGGCCGAGGCGAGCAATGGGATCGCTGTTGCCGGCGTGCGCTACAAGGCTTGGAAGCCGCCGCTGTCGCTGCACCCGGTTCTGCCGGTTAACGTACCCCTGGTGTTCGATGTTTTCGACACCTGGTCGGGACGCGCCATCGGCGGATGCGTCTATCACGTCGCCCATCCGGGCGGGCGCAGCTACGACACATTTCCGGTCAATGGCAACGAGGCGGAGGCGCGACGACTGGCGCGCTTCGAGCCCCATGGACATTCGCCGGGAATGTATCAGCTTGGCGTTGAGTCGCCGCATCCGGAGTATCCGATGACGTTGGACTTGCGCCGCGCGCCCGGAGTTTAGGGCCAGTCTAAAGAGGGGGCCGCTTGCCATCCGCGAAAGCACAACCTGCAGCGAGCCCCGTGGCTAGACTGCTGGCTGGCTACCGGCCGCTGCCCGGCGTCGCCGACGAGCTGGTCGACGCCGCGGGACAGGTGCGCCCGGTGTGGCGCGGCTTTGTCGATTATCTCGCGAAGATGCCTGCGGTAGAGGTGAAGCGAAGGCTTGAGCAGGGCGACCAGTACCTGCGCGATGCTGGCGTATTCTTCCGTCAGTATGGCGAGGACGAAACGGAACGGGCATGGCCGTTGAGCCATATCCCCGTGCTGATCCATGAGACCGAGTGGAAGACCATCGCCGACGGGCTGATCCAGCGCGCCGAGTTGATGGAACTGATCACGTCTGACCTTTACGGCGAGCAGCGGCTGGTGCGCGAGGGCCACTTGCCCGCCTCGCTGGTGGCGATGTCGCCGGAATGGCTGCGGCCGATGGTGGGTGTGCGACCACGATCCGGCCAGTATCTCAACTTCATCGCGTTCGAAATCGGGCGCGGCCCCGATGGCCAGTGGTGGGTGCTGGGCGATCGCGTGCAGGCGCCGTCGGGTGCGGGCTTCGCGCTGGAAAACCGGGTGGCGACAGCGCGTGTGTTTGCCGATCATTATGCAGCAGCGAACGTGCATCGCCTCGCGGGATTTTTCCGCGCCTTTCGCGACACGATGAACGACCTGCGGGGCGATGGCGAAAGTCGCGTTGGCATTCTGACGCCGGGACGACTGAACGACACGTATTTCGAGCACGCCTATATCGCGCGCTACCTCGGCTTCATGCTGCTTGAGGGCGAAGACCTGACGGTCGAGGACGGGCAGCTGATGGTGCGGACCATTGCGGGCCTTGCGCCAGTGAGTGTGCTGTGGCGCAGGATCGATGCGTCGTACTCCGATCCGCTGGAGCTCAACGAGCATTCAAAACTGGGCGTACCGGGGCTGGTCGACTCGATCCGCCGCGGCAAGCTGGCGATGGTGAACGCGCTGGGTTCGGGCGTTCTCGAGATGCGAGCGCTGCTCGCGTTCATGCCACGGCTGGCGCAGGCGCTGCTGGGCGAGCCGCTGAAGATGCCGAACATCGCGACGTGGTGGTGCGGACAGGAAGGTGAGCGCGAGCATGTGCGAGCCAATGCCGACCGCATGATGATCGGCGAGGCGTTGTCGACGCGTATGCTGTTCGACTCGGAGGACTCCACCCTGCTCGGCTCGACGCTTGAAGAGCAAGATGTGGGTGTTGCGGGTTTGCTGGAAGAGCGTGGCGCGATGTTGGTGGGACAGGAAGCAGTGACGCTGTCTACGGCGCCGGTGATGTCGGATGGGCTGCTGGCGCCAAGGCCGATGAGCCTGCGCGTGTTCCTGGCGCGAACGTCCCGCGGATGGCGGGTGATGCCGGGGGGCTATGCGCGTGTCGGCCGGACGCAGGATGCGACAGCGATTGCTATGCAGCGCGGTGGATCGGTCGCCGATGTGTGGGTGGTATCGGACAAGCCCGTGAGAAGCGAGACGCTGCTGCCCTCACCTTCGACCCCTTATCGACGGACGCGTCAGAGCGAATTGCCGAGCCGAGCGGCCGACAATCTCTACTGGATGGGGCGCTATGTTGAGCGGGCCGAGGGCCTGATCCGGCTCCTGCGCGCGTGGCATGTGCGGCTGGGCGAGAGCGGGCGTGCGGATTCTCCGTTGTTGGAGTACGCGGGCAAGTATCCGGGATTTTTCGGCGCCAATCCGGCCAGGGGCGTGCCGAAGGACCTTTACACGACCATCGCTGCGGCGACGGCGAGCGCGAGCCAGGTGCGCGACCGGTTTTCGGTGGACGGATGGACAGCGCTCAACGAGCTCGCGGAGAGCGCGCGGCTGGAGCTGTCAAACATAGCGCCGGGCTGCACGTCAGTGCGAGCTTTGGGATTGCTGCTGCGGCAGATCACCGGGTTCTCAGGCCTTGTGCACGAGAACATGTATCGCTTCGCCGGATGGCGCTTCCTGTCGGTCGGCCGGTCGCTGGAGCGCGCGGCTGCGATGGCGTCTGTGCTGGCGTGGTTCGCGGATGATGCAGCGCCCGAAGGCGCGCTCGACATGGTGGTGGAGATTGGCGACAGCGTGCTGACGCACCGCCGTCTCTTCGCTGTCGCGACAAGCCGATCGACGGTTGTGGACCTTCTCGGATGTGATGCAGATAACCCCCGCGCGATTCAGTATCAGCTTGCCGAGCTGCAGGAGCATATCGCCGTGCTGCCGGGCGCGCGCGAACAGGGACAGATGTCGGAGGTATCACGCGCGATCATGAAGCTGCATGCAGACGTTCTTGTGGCAACGCCGGAATCGCTTAACGCCAAGGCGCTGCTTGATCTGCGGACGGAATTGACGCGTGTGTCGGACCTGCTGACGACGGCGTATCTGAGATAAATCATGCTCTACGATATTGGCCTTCGCATTAGCTACGCCTACCAGACGCCGGCGGCGGGCGGACGACACGTGCTGTGCATGACACCCGCAGACATGGAAGGGCAACGCGCGATCACTTCGCTACTGGATGTGACGCCGGAGCCGGACGAGCGGATCGCGCGGACCGACTTTTTTGGCAATACAGTGGTTGAAGTGGCGTTCCGCGCACCGCACGAAAAGATCGAGTTTCGTCTGCGGGCGCGCGTTGACCGTCAGGCGCCGGAGGCGCCGTCGAAGGACCTGTCCACGCCGCTGGAGTCGCTGGCCGAGGCGATTGCACAGATACGCTCACTGGGACCCGACTCGCCGCATCATTTCCTGGCTGACAGCGCTCGCGTGCGGGCGACACCCGATTTCGAGGCGTTTGCGCTCGAGCACATCAACGCCAAAAGGATGACAACGCGTGAGGCGGCGGAGTCGGTCGGACTCGCCATTAACCGCGCGATGATGTTTGAGCCGGGATCGACGCAGGTCAACACACCACCTGAAGAGGCTTTCGCGCGACGGCGCGGCGTCTGCCAGGACTTCACGCACATCATGATCGGGTGCCTGCGCGCCATCGGCATTCCAGCAGCTTACGTCAGCGGCTTCCTGCGAACCAATCCACCGGAGGGGCAGGCAAGACTTGAGGGCGCGGACGCCATGCATGCCTGGGTGCGGGCCTGGTGTGGACCGCGGGTGGGATGGGTCGAGTACGATCCGACCAATGGCGTGCGGATCGGCGACACCCACATCGTCGTCGCCTATGGCCGCGACTATGGTGACGTCGCGCCTGTGCGTGGCGTAGTCCGGACATCGGGATCGCAGAAGAGCGGCCAGGCGGTGGATGTGGTGCCGCTACCGACGGCGTAAAACAGCACGTGTGCCGCGCGACTTCGCCGTCACATGACTGTCATATAACACTTTGCCCACGCGATTTGATGTTTCGGCGCCACGATCTCGCAGCGCAGCATCCGGAATCCGAACTGTCACACAACTGTCGGCGGACTGTCATGCAGCGCCGCTACGCCCCCAGCCATCGGGTGGCTGATCCGCCCAGAGAGCTTCGGAGCTCTCGATCGAGAAGACAGGGGTGATGAAGATGAAAACGGGTATCCAGCTTCGGAACATGTTGCTGATGAGCGGCGCATTGCTTGGCATGGCGTCGGCGCCTGCTTTCGCACAGAGCGCTCCGGACGCGTCTGCCGATCAAGGCCCATCGGCGGAGGACTTCATGGCCGCGCCGGATGATGATGCCGGCCGCGACGTCGTCATCGTTTCCGCCTTGAAGCGTGACACCGACCTGCAGGATACGCCGATCGCGATCGCGGTCATCGACCCGGAGCTGATCAAGGACAACCACGTCCAGTCGCTCTTCAACCTGTCCGACGGCATCATCCCCAGCCTGCGCGTCGCCACATTCGAAGCGCGCCAGTCGGCGCTGACGATCGGCATGCGCGGCATCGTTCCGTTCGACCAGAACCAGACCGCACGTGACTCGGGCGTCGGTACCTACATCGACGGCGTCTATATGGGCCGCTCGCAAGGCCTGAACGCTGCGCTGTTCGATGTTGAGCGGATCGAAGTCCTGCGCGGCCCGCAAGGCACGCTATTCGGTCGCAACACGGAAGGCGGCGCGCTCTCGATCGTCACCAAAGCCCCCTCGGGCGTGTTCGGCGGCCGCGTCGTCGCCGGCGTTGGCAACTATGGGCAATACAATGCCGAAGTTCACCAGGACTTCGAAGAGTTCGCCGGCCTGTCGCTGAAGTTTGACGGCGTCATCCAGCACCAGGATCCGACCACCAAGAACCCGTTGGCCGGCCAGGCTGGCTGGAACCAGTACCACCGCGTTGGTGGCCGCATTCAGGGCCTGTGGAAGCCGATCGACACGTTCAGCGCGGATCTTTCGATCGACTATGCCAAGGACGAAAATACCCCGTTCTACAGCCAGCTGCTGAACTACAACGTCAACGGCAAGACGGTTCGTCCGATCGGCACGTTCGCGGGTCCGGCGACCCCGGGCTCGGCGGCAGCTTCCGGCGCGCCCGCGGGCACGATCAACGCGCTCTCGCCGCTGATCCATGTCGGTACGGATCGCCAATCGGTCGGCCTCGGCACTGTGCAAACGCCCAGCGTCGACAAGACCGGCGGCGCTGCCCTGACCATGAAATGGGAGGTGACGCCGGACCTGGAGCTGCGATCGATCACAGCCGCTCACGCCGTCGCCACCAACCAGTGGGACAACTCCGGCATTGAAAGCCGCAACGTATTCGCGCCCGGCGCCTTGTTCGGCCGTTACTCGCTGTCGGATCTTTACCAGTACCAGTACAGCCAGGAGCTCCAGGCTGTCGGTACGATCGGCTCCAATATCGACTACGTGGCCGGCCTCTACTACTTTACCGAGCACGCCAAGGAATCGGCCGCGACGCCGTTCACGAACGTCTGGAACGCCGACGGCACGGGTTACACGATCCGCTCGTCGAACGGCACGTTCGGTACAGGCGCGATCACCAGCGCCAACCAGGGTTGGGAGTACGGCACGCGCCTGATCACACGCCGCACCCGCGCCGACTCGGACAGCGTGGCGGCCTACGGCCAGGCGACCTGGTCGCCGATCGAGCCGCTGCACCTCACTGCCGGCGGTCGCTATACCAAGGACACCCGCAAAGGTCTGATGGACCGCGCGAATAACAGGAACGTATCCTCCGCCCTGGACTATGAGGATAGCCGCTTCGACCCGCTGGTCATCGCCGCCTACGACCTGTCGTCAGACATGAACGTGTACGCCAAATACTCGACCGGCTTCCGCGCTGGCGGCGCCAACGCCCGCTCGGCCGCCTTCACAGAGTTCAAACCGGAAGAAGTTAAGGCGTACGAAGCTGGTCTGAAATCGAGTTTCTTCGATCGCCAGCTGATTGTGAACCTCGCGGCCTACCATATGGATCGCACCGACACGCAGATCGACTTCGACAGCGTCGCTACTTCAGGACCGAACGTCGGCGTCCACTTCGAGGAAACGGCCAACGCGCCGGGCAAATCAAAAATCGACGGTATCGAAGCTGATGCGACCTTCTACGTCACGGACGAGCTGTCGCTGGGCGCGTCCTACGCCTACACCAAGGTCAACATTCCGGATGCGCCCTTCCCGTTCGCCACGGGCCCTGGCGACTTCGTGCAACAAGGCCAGCCCTTCCCGGTCAATGTCGTCTACACGCCGGAGAACGCTGCCTCCGCGTTCGTGAATTACGAAGTGCCGGTGGGCAACATGACCTTCCGTGCGCACCTCGATGCCAGCTACGCCGATGCGCAGTATTCGTTCCAGACGGAGTTCGCCGATATCTCTACGGCGGGCGCCACGGCTGCGAACAACCGGCACGTCGCGGTGAAGGGTGACTCAAGCTTCATCGTCAACGGTAGCGTCGCTCTGGCTGACATTAACATGAGCAGCGATGGCGGCCCGACGGCCACCATCTCGCTCTGGGCCCGCAACCTGCTCGATGAGACGTATGTCTACCGCATCTCGGCCGCCAACCGCGGCACGATCGGCGACTACGGCAACCTCAACCCGCCGCGCACCATCGGCATCGAGGCGACGGTCAAGTACTAGGACCAGGACCTGAGCTGCCCCCTCGGGACAGACGGAGCGGGCGGCTTGCCATCGGCAGGCCGCCCGAATGCGTTACGGACCAGGAGCTCTAAGCGCGCGTCAGCGGTCAAATCGTCGATTTCAGAGCAGTTTTGATGGCCTTTCGGCAGCCGGGTGTCGCCGCCTGCTCAGCCACTCACCGGTCGCTTGCGCTTAACGCTTTGAATGCTATAGAGCCCCGCTGACCGCGGAGAGGTGCCGGAGTGGTCGATCGGGACGGTCTCGAAAACCGTTGTACCTTCACGGGTACCGTGAGTTCGAATCTCACCCTCTCCGCCAGGCAGACCTTGGTCTCCCCACCAGTTCCGGAAATTGACGCGAATAGCCCGCTTTTGGCGGCGCTGTGGCGCGTGTCTGCGTCTCTCCAAGATCTATTCCCTGCACTGATCCAGCAGAACTGGGGTCGCGTCTCTGCGCCCTGCAACATCGGTCCCATTGCGTGTCGCTAAGACCAAAACTCGTCTCCAGCGGTCGCACTTCGCGCGCACTGCCCTGAACCCGAGAGACCGACTAGCAGAACACCGCATGCCAAGCAGGCAGCACGAACTCGTTCCTAACGGTCCGCTTACACGAGGGCAATTGCAGGTTCTAGGAACGTGGCAGTGCTATGGTGCCGGTCAGCGCGAGAGCACCGTGACGACGCACGTTGCTTCTTCAATGCCCCAGAAGCCTCCGCCATTCTCGGCTATCGCAACCCTTGCATTGTCCACCTGGCGAGAGCCGCATTCTCCGCGCAGCTGACTAACAAGCTCGAATACCTGTGCGAGCCCGGTGGCTCCGATGGGGTGCCCCTTCGAAATCAATCCGCCTGACGGATTGACCGGCTTGAGGCCTCCAAGACGAAAATCTCCTGCCAGCACCCGGCGCCCCGCCTCCCCTCTCGGAGCGAGACCCAGATTTTCAATCTGGAGAATCTCGGCAATGGCGGCAGCGTCGTGAACTTCGGCAACATCAACGTCTACTGGCGCCATACCAGCTGCCTCATAGGCCAGCCGCGCTGTGCTGGCGCCGATACTGTTATCGAAGTCGTCGCCAGATCGTGTCGAGCCCGAGCGCAATACACATGCGTCGATGCGAATGGCTCGATCCAAGGCGCCCAGGCGACGCGCGCCAGCCTCTGAACAGACAATCGCAGCAGCGGCGCCGTCGCTGACCGGCGCACACATCGGCAGGGTCAACGGACTTGCTATGGTCCGCGCCGCAAGAACTTCATCGATGGAGAATGGCCTGCGGAAGTGTGCACGCGGATTTTCGACGGAGTGAGCATGGTTCTTTGAGGCGACCGCAGCGAGCTCGCGGGGGCTTCCCCCAAAGACCTCAAGATACTGCCTGGCAAGTGCGGCGTAGATATCAAGAAAGATGCTTCTTCGTGCCGCGAATTCGGTTGCAGGTGGCGCAAGGGCCAACACCTCGCGCAACTGCCACTCACGGCGCGACACATCAAGGCCGCCGTCAAACGTGGCCAGCGAGCGCTCCTTCGATTCCGAAACAAGCTTGTCAGCGCCAACCGCGAGGGCGATGTCCCCGCCGCCGGCTCGGATGAAATTGGTCGCCTCCCGCAGGGCAGTACTGGCGCTGGCGCAGGCATTCTCGATGTTGACGATGCCGACGCCTTCGAACCCCATCGGCCTCAGGGCGACCTGGCCGCGGATCATGTGCTGGCTGTCCATCGCCCCCTGGCCAGCGTTTGCAAACCACACGCCGCTGACGTCGCCGATTTCGCAATTAGCGTCGCCGAGGGCATCGCGTGTGGCCGAACGCGAAAGATCGCCGACCGAGAGGTCAGGATGCTCGCCGAAGCGAGTCATCCCTACTCCTGCGATGTAGACCGGGGCCAATGCCACCGGGCCTACAGAAGCTTTGCCAGACCGTAGAACATGGCCCAGAACTCGGCAGCGCCGGGATTTGCCCTTACGGTCCCGGCGATACCA
>CANJXY010000098.1 GCA_947478925.1 Hyphomonadaceae bacterium
AAGGCCGGCCGATTCCTCTCTGGCATCGGCTATCTCAACGAGCGTCACTCGCACGACTGGAGCTTCTCCGACGCGCCGCTTCCCTATCGCGCCTTCCTCAACACCCAGCTCGCCGACGACGGCGTGCAGGTGCGCTGGCTGGCGCCGATCGACCAGTATCTCGAATTCGGCGGCGAGGTTTTCCGCGGCGCCAGCTTTCCCGCGGCGGGCGACGCGCACAACGGCGCTGGCTCCTACACCGGCTTCGTCAAGACCGGCGGCGATTTCGACGACAGCTCCAGCTGGCTCGCCGGCTTCTCCTATGTCCACGCCAAAGCCGAGGGCAGGGAGACCGGAACGTTACCCGACCTCTTCACCGGCGACAGCGATCTCGGCATCGCCAGCCTCGTCTATAAATGGGCGCCAGGCGGTAACGTCACGATCAACAACCTGACGCTTGCTGGCGAGTATTTCTATGGCCGCGACAAGGGCGACTTCAACGGCTTACCACTCTCGCAAGCGCACTCCGGTTGGTACGCGCAAGGCGTCTACCAGTTCATGCCGAGCTGGAGCCTCGGCGTCAGGCTAGCCGGCCTCGACTCCGAAAATCCCGGCCCGCTCTTCCTCGGCTCCACGCTCGATGACATGGGCCACTCGCCCTTCGCGGCAACAGCCCTGCTCGAATACGACACCAGCGAGTTCGGCCGCCTGCGCCTGCAATACACGCACGATCAATCCGTGCCGCAGGGCGATGACCAGCTCGTCCTGCAATACACCGTCATCTACGGCCCCCACGGCGCCCACCGTTATTGAGAGGACCTCCCAACGTGAAAACCCAACTCTGCGCTATGGCAGTGCTCGCCGCAGCCCTTGCTGCGCCCGCCTACGCCAAGCAGCTCAACGTCTTTGCGTGCGAACCCGAATGGGGAGCGCTCGCCACCGAGATCGGCGGCGACAAGGTCTCGGTCTATACCGCGACCACTGGCGCGCAGGATCCTCACCAGGTCCAGGCGCGACCCAGTCTTATCGCCAAGGCGCGCTCTGCCGACGTCGCCGTCTGCACCGGCGCCGAACTCGAGATCGCCTGGCTACCAATGATTGCGCAGCAGTCTGGCAATGCCAGAATCGGCGCAGGCGGGGCCGGGCTGTTCGAGACGACGACTGCTGTGCGGCTCCTCGAACTTCCCGCGCGGCTCGACCGCGCCGAGGGCGATGTCCACGCGGGCGGCAATCCGCACATTCAAACGGACCCGCGCATGATGATACCGGTCTCGAAAGCAATGGCCGCCAGGTTCGCCGCCCTCGATCCGGCCAACGCCGCCACCTACACCGCGCGACAGGCCGACTTCGAGAAGCGCTGGACCACGGCGCTCGCAGGCTGGACGGCGAAAGGCGCGCCCCTCAAAGGTATCCCGATCGTTGTGCAA
Source organism: Hyphomonadaceae bacterium (assembly GCA_947478925.1). Classification (GTDB taxonomy): domain Bacteria; phylum Pseudomonadota; class Alphaproteobacteria; order Caulobacterales; family Hyphomonadaceae; genus UBA7672. The sequence continues at coordinate 1,407 of CANJXY010000098.1, forward strand.
CACCATTCCTGGGCCTATCTCGAAGCCTGGCTCGGCCTCGTCGAGATCACCCCGCTCGAGCCCAAGCCCGGCGTGCCGCCATCCAGCGGCTATCTCGCGCAGGTCCTCCAGAAGCTGCAGAGCATGCCCGCAAAAATGGTAATCCGCGCCGCTTACGAAGATGATCGCCCCTCCGCCTTCATCGCCGAGAAGGCGAAAATCCCCGCCGTCACGCTGCCCTTCACCGTTGGCGGCACCGTCGGGGCGAAGGATCTCTTCTCCCTGTATGACGACACGCTCAACCGCCTGCTCGCGGGGCTCAAATAATGGATACGGCTGCCCCGGATATCAGCATACAGCTGGGAATTCTCTTGCCGGCCTTCGTTGCCGGCCTGCTGGTGCTCTCCACGCATGTGCCGCTTGGCCAGCACGTGCTCAATCGCGGGATCGTCTTCATCGATCTTGCGATAGCGCAGGTCGCCGGCCTCGGCGTCACGGTGGCGAGTGCGATGGGCTTCGAGGCGGAGGGCTGGACCATCCAGGCCGCCGCCGTCATCGCAGCTCTGCTTGGCGCAGTGCTCCTTACCCTTACAGAGAAGATCTGGCCCGAAGTGCAGGAGGCCCTGATAGGCGTCCTCTTTGTCGTCGCGGCCTGTATCGAGTTACTGCTCCTCGCCGGCAATCCGCATGGCGGAGAAAAGCTGAAGGACCTGCTGGTCGGCCAGATCCTCTTCGTTGACCTCGCCTCACTCTGGCCGATTGCGCTCCTGTATGCCCTTTCGCTCGGCGTCTGGTTCGGCCTACGCAACCGGCTGGGGCAGATCGGCTTCTACATGCTGTTCGCCCTGGTCGTGACGCAGTCCGTGCAGATGGTTGGCATCTATCTGGTGTTTGCGAGCCTGATCCTCCCCGCACTCGCCGCCCGTCGCTACGCGCCACGGCTCAGGCTGGCGATAGGCTATGGCGTCGGCCTCATCGGCTATGTCCTGGGGATTGTCGTGTCCTTCCTCACCGACCTGCCGACCGGCGCGGTTGTCGTTGTGGCTCTCCTCGCGGTGATGATCCTCGCCGCGCTGGGCTCGCTCTTCGTCCCCGCCAGCATGCGCGCGCCGCAGGATGCGCGGCCGGAGCCCACCCACTAGCCCGCGCTGCGCCATCCGGTCCCGATCCCTTTGATCGGGGCCGGATTGCCCTCACGCACGGCCTTGCTCCTACCTTCCACAAGGCCGCGTCGGCTGACCGCGGCTCTTGTCGTCCAGATCGCTTTCATCCTGAGGTCCGGCGTCCGGCAAGTCTTTCCGCTGACTGTTGGATACAGATCGTTTCGATCATACTGATCTGCCTGCTCACCGGCTGGCATGCTTTCGAATTCTTTCGCGCCGTTCGACCTGGAGGAGAGGGCTACAGCATGACGGTCTGGCTTTGGTCGATAGCCGGCGCTCCTCTGTGGATACGTTCAGCTGCGCAAGGGCGATCAAGTCGAGCCGGGGGACACCGCTTATCGTACCCCGCCTAGCGAGGAGCGATGCGATGCCCATACCAGCCGAGATCCAGGCCTTCTACACCGAGCCAACGCAGATGACATCGCTGCCTGCGGGCTCGCCGTTGGGTATGCCGACCACGATCGAGGACCATTTCGCCATCGCGTCGGGCGTTCTGCTCCATCGCTTCTGGGCAGGCGCCTATGGCGAAACGCTTACGCCGGCGCGCGAAGCGCAAACGCAAAGGCGTTCGAGTGCCGACATTCTGGCTGGCATCTATGCGCTTGATGAAGCGCCACTGACACACCCGCGTCCGGCAGCGAAGCGCTTCGTCGCCGTCTGTCGCCACTTTACCGTTTTGACAACCGCGCTGCTACGGGCCCGGGGCGTGCCGGCGCGAGCGCGATGTGGCTTTGCCAATTACTTCGGAGAAGGGCACATCGACCATTGGGTCGTGGAGTATTGGGACGGGGTGCGCTGGAAGCTGGGCGATGCTCAGCTCGACGCTGTCCAGCGCAAGGCGATCAAAGCGAACTTTGATCCGCTAGACGTGCCCCGTGATAAGTTTCTCGTTGCGGCCGACGCCTGGGCAGCCTGCCGCGCCGGCGATGCGGACCCCGAGACGTTTGGGATCATGGATTTGCGAGGCCTCTGGTTCTTGGCTGGAAATGTCGTGCGCGACCTGGCGGCGCTCAACAATTCCGAGATGTTACCCTGGGACGTTTGGGGGCTAATGCCGCAACCGGGAGACGAAATCGCGCAATACACGCTCGAACGCCTCGACGAAGCCGCCAGGCTCACCGCTGATCCGGACAGCTGTTTCGCTGCGATGCGAACGCTTTATCAAGACCCAGCCTTCCGGGTTCCGGACCAGGTGATGAACGCGCAGACCGGCCAGTTGGAACGCGTGTAGAGCCTGAAATGGAACGCCCCTCGTTACGATGTCCATTGGTTGGCGAAACCCGACCTGACTGTTCCGGTCATGGCGGACGCTAGGTATTCAGCGCGTCTGCGATTTGGAGCAAAGCGACCGTTCAGTCGGTTGTGACCCTTGCTGACATCCTGGGTTGAGCGTGATCCGCAAGACGCGCGCGCCAATCGCGTTGGCGCGTAATGGTCTGCGCGGGATCAACTGCGACGTCCTGATAGTGTGATGAAAAGGGCTGTCGTCATCCGGGAAAGGGTGCACTCATGCTGGCTTACGTGCGCCGGCCGCTCGTTTCAGCTGCCGAAGCTCTGCTGCGCCACGCCCAACAGAGGCTAGACAAGATGGGGCATGCAGGCTGGCTTTTCTGGATAGAAATGCGCGCCGCGAACCTGCTTGCTGACGCTGCAACCGGGCTGTTTCCGTCCGGATCGACGCTAGAGACGCAATACTCGAAGTCCAAAGACTGTCGCGATGACTGACCCCGAAACTCCAAAGGTCAATACCGACGCGCCGCCTACGGTCGTCAGGACGCTGATACGGGCGAGCGTCATCAAGCGGTTAGGTCCCGGTCTGATCACCGGTGCTGCCGATGATGATCCAAGCGGGATTGCCACGTATTCTCAGGCGGGTGCGCAGTTTGGCGTCAATATTCTAGGGGCCATCGTCTTCACCTATCCCTTGTTGGCGGCAATCCAATCGATCAGCGCGCGCATTGGGCGGGTGACGGGCAAGGGTCTCGCGGCGAATATGGCGCGGGTCTTCCCCCGTCCTGTTCTATTCCTGATTGTTGCCCTGCTGTTCGTCGCGAACGCTGTGAACATCGGCGCGGACCTGGCCGCGATGGGGGCTGCTGCACAACTCGTCACCGGATGGGACGCGCATGTACTGACAATAGCATTCGCGGTTCTGTCGCTCGGCCTCCAGATCTTGGTGCCGTATCACCGCTATGTTCGCTATCTCAAATGGTTGACGTTGGCGCTGTTCGCCTATGTCGGCGTCCTGTTTGCAGTGAGGATCGACTGGGCAGAGACCCTGGCCAGAACCTTCTTTCCGCATCTGGCAATCACTGGGGCTTTGGTGACCACGATCGTCGCGATTTTCGGCACTACCATCAGTCCCTACCTCATGTTCTGGCAAGCATCCGAGGAAGTCGAAGACGAAGAGGCAGATCCAGAAGCTGGTCCGTTGTTGGAGCACCCTGAACAGGCCGACGAACAACTATCTCGCATTCGTTGGGACACCTATCTTGGTATGGGGTTCTCACACCTCATCGCCTTCTTCATTGTGCTGACGACTGCAGTCACGCTGTTCGCAGCCGGGCGCACCGATATTCAAACCTCCGCTGAGGCAGCGGCAGCGCTTCGACCGATCGCGGGTGAATTCGCATTTTGGCTGTTCAGCCTTGGCATTGTCGGCACCGGCCTATTGGCAGTGCCAGTTTTGGCTGGCTCGGCGGCCTACGCTGTAAGTGAAGCGGCCGGTTGGCGAGTTGGTCTGGAACGGCAGTGGCAAGATGCGCGTGGCTTCTACGCCATCCTGACACTCGCGACTCTGATCGGCCTCGGGATCGACTACGCGCCGATCGATCCGATCAAGGCGCTGTTCTGGAGCGCCGTCCTCAATGGCATCATTGCAGTTCCAATAATGGTGGCCATGATGATCGTGGTGTCGCGCCGCCAGGAAATGGGCGATTTCATCGCAACAACGAGCCAGCGTGTGTTTGGCTGGACGGCGACAGCCGTGATGGCGGCTGCGGCCGTTGCGATGTTGATGTGGCATTAGCAAGATGAGCGCTCGCAAGCGCACAGCTTGAATGGTCAAATGCCCGGCGCCACCAGCCACACCGAGCAATCGTGCGACGCAACAATTGTCGTTCCGAACGCGCGAACATGACGCGTGAGGAGATGGATTAAACAACATCGAATATCTGCACGCTGACCTCACGGCGCGGTGGAGCTGATAGGACGATGACCTCGTTCGTCCTTGACGTAACGGCCTTATGCGGAGCGCGGCATAAGGCCGTTACGATGAATGCGTACACGACCGCGGCGCCCCGACCGCCGCGGTCGGATCCAGCAAAAAACCACGGCAGTTGAACGCGCTACCGCTGATCGTCAAACCACGCCGACAACGGCCATGAGGCCCTGCTTACAGTCCGGCCACAGGTCCTGCGAGCGAACCTACGAGGCTAGGAGACACGAAGCTCACCCCAAAATGGGCAGGATCGATCGCCGCTGACGTAGCGACCAAAAGCGAAGGCAGGTCGCTGGACGGAGGCGTGTCGAGGGGGCCGCAACGGCTTAACCTGACATCAACCTGACCCCATCGAAATTCCCCTGGAACGAATCGGGCTTTGTCCGATGGGGGAGATGCAGCATGGCGACCTTGAAAAATCCGATGAACGTATTTTCCGTTCGCGCCCGGCTGCTCTCCATACTTGTGGCGTTCACAATACCCGTTGGCGTGCTCGCGTTCGACGTATGGGCCAGCGCCACCTCGCAACTGAAAATGACCGATCTGGAAATGAAAGGGGCCGCAATCGTAGCGCCCCTCGTTGGCATTCTTGATGAGGTTGCTGATTACGACATCGCGGTTCGACTATCGGCCCAGGACGAAACCAAGAAGGCGGAAATGGCGGAGATTGCTGCTGCCGCCGACAAGCATTTTGAGCGCCTTGGTGAACTGGACGCAGTTTCCGGGCGCGACCTGGGTTTGGATTCAACCCAGCTCGCTCAAGTCGATCACCCGCCGATGGCGGTTGGAGACCTCACCGACAAATGGAACAGCCTCAAAACGGGCAATCCTAGTCCGGACGATTTCCAGGCGTTCTTCGCCGAGACCAACCGGTTGATTTCCTACATCGCGGATAAATCGCAGCTCTTGCTCGATCCCGAACTCGACAGCTTTTCGCTGATGGATGCCAGTGTCGTCGTTCTGCCACGCTCGCTCGGGTATCTGGCTGAACTCAAGAGCAAGGGTTTTTCGGCGTTAGCCAGCAATGAAAACCACCTTCCAATTGATGACCGACCGCACATGACGCTGTTGATGACCTTGATCGGTGACCAACAACTTTCGGCAGTTGGTCAGGACATCGAAAGGGCTATTGCGGCTGATGCTGCAAGCGGACATGCGTCGCCCACCATCAAGGCGGATCTGGGAGCTGCTCTGGATGTCTATCTGCAGTCCGCCAAAAAACTGCAGGCTCTGATTGACGCGCTGCTGGCGGACGATCAGTACGCTATTTCGCCGGCCGACTACATAGGTGTCGCCGACATGATGCACGATGGCACTGCAGACCTTGCAGGCGCTGTGCTCGAGCACCTCAACTCAGCTCTTGAAGCACGCCAAACGCGTGTTCTTTCTGGCATGGTCGTAACATTCGGTATCGTGGGCTTGAGCATTGCCATCGCGCTGTTACTCTTTGGCCTGGCGTCAACCAGCATTTCGGGACCGGTCGCACGCCTTAGAACGGCGATGGAGCGCATCGCTGAAGGCGACACAGATTTTTCCGTCGACGCAGACGCGCGCAAGAACGAGATCAGCGCCGTGTTTCGGTCACTTGCCAAGCTCAAGCTCACTGTTGAGGAAGCGTTCCGTCTGCGTCAGATGGTCGACGAGATGCCCATCAACGTCATGGTCGCAGATCCGAAGAACGACTTCCGGATCTCCTACGCAAACAAGACAAGTCTCGCGACGCTGAAGATCGTGGAGCAGTATCTGCCGGTCAAGGTGGATGCCGTAGTTGGCTCCTCATTCGACATTTTCCACAAACACCCCTCCAACCAACGCCGACTCCTGCAGTCGCCTGAAAGGCTTCCGCACTCCGCCCGGATCAAGCTTGGCCCAGAAACCTTCCAGCTTCAGGTCAGCGCGATACGCGACCGCAAAGGTGACTATGTGGGGCCCATGATAACGTGGACGCTTGTCACGCGACTGGAGCGTCTTGCTGACGATTTCGAACGCAATGTCTTGAGCGTTGTTGACGTTGTCGGAAGCTCAGCGAAGGGCATCAACGCTGCGGCCGAAAGCCTGTCCGAGACTGCACAACAGTCGACCCGTCAGGCTGCCACAGTATCCGGTGCAGCGGAGCAGGCTTCCGGAAACGTTCAGACCGTCGCTGCAGCGGCGGAAGAGTTGTCAGCATCGTTCTCCGAGATAGCCGGCAGGGTAGAGAACGCCTCGGTAATCGCATCGACAGCTGCGGCCGAAGCGCGTGACATGAACACAAGAATGAGCGCTCTTGCCGAGAGCGCCAAAAGCATTGGTGACGTGGCCGACCTCATCAATACCATCGCTGGACAAACAAATCTCCTGGCGCTCAACGCGACCATCGAAGCATCGCGGGCCGGAGAGGCAGGCAAGGGCTTTGCCGTTGTCGCCGTTGAAGTGAAAGCGCTCGCCGAACAGACCGCCACGGCCACTGGAAAGATTCGCTCCAGCATCGACGCGATTCAACGCTCGTCCAACGAGGCAGGCGCGGGCATCGCGCGAATCACCTCCACGATTGAGTCAATCAATGACATCCAGTCGGTAATTGCATCCGCCGTCGATCAGCAGCGGAGCGCGACAAACGAGATCGCGCGCAGCGTCGCAGATGCGTATGTAGGAACAAGCGAGGTGACCGCGAACATGGCAGAGATGACGTCATCATCTCATACGACCGGAAAATCAGCGCAAGAAATGGTGCAATCATCGAGTGTGCTCGCTGAGCAATCGGACAAGTTGTTGAAGCAGGTGTCCGAGTTCTTGCAGTCAGTTCGCGCGGCATAGACTCAAGTCGAACGAACGCGTTGAAGGCGCCATCGGTCGTGGATACGGGGCAGTTCAAGCCCGATCCGGAGCACTGTCCGTCTTTCGTCGACTAGCCGTACCCAGGCAAGAATTCTGAGGCGAGAGCAGGGCCAAAAGCCATTGATCCGGTATGTCGCCTTGTTGGCCCAAGGCCAGGCCCGTAAGTTCCCCGCGTCATGTTTGAGCCGCGGGCCTGCTCAAACTGCGTGGGACCTATCCGCTAGGGCCTTGCTGACTTTTGGGCGCGTCTCAACACCTCAGCTATCGTCCGGCATAACGTTTCAGGGACTACAGGCTTTGCCAGATGGGCATCACACCCAGCTTCAAGAGCCCGCGCCACATGCTCTGACGAAGTGCTCGCGGTGACCATGATGATTGGCGTTCGCGACAGTCCGGTCGCGTGCTCATAGTCTCGGATCATTCGCGTGGCTGTCAGCCCGTCAATGTCCGGCATCTGCATGTCCATTAGGACTAGATCGAAGTGCTGAGATTTGCGGAGCTCCACGCCTTCGAGCCCGCCGCCAGCGCAGACCGCGTTCGCGCCCAGCCCCTCAAGCATGATCTGCATGACCTTCTGATTGCGGGGGTGATCTTCAACAACGAGAATGCGTAGATCAGATGGAAGCGCGATTGTGATCGGTCCCGCAAGATCACCGGCCAGCAATGTTACGTCTGCACCGATCGAAGGTAGCTGCTTGAGCGGCAAACGCAGAACGAAGCGTGAGCCGCCCCCCAAGAGAGACGTTGCTGTTAGCGAGCCGCCCATAAGTTCGGCGAGTGCGCGCGAGATCGCTAGACCGAGGCCGGTGCCACCGAACCGTCGGGTTATAGAACTGTCCGCTTGCTCAAATCTTCGAAAAAGCGCTTCCGTCAAAGCAGGATCGAAGCCAATGCCAGTGTCTTCGACAGCGATGGTCGTCCAGCCAATCGAATTCTCGTCGGTTTCGTGCGCGAAGGTGACGCGTACCTCTCCGACGTCAGTGAATTTTACCGCATTTGAAATCAGGTTGCTGACGATCTGTTTGATCCTGTGAGCATCACCAACGAACATATGCTGAGCCTCAGCTTCATGATCGAAAGCAAACGCTACGCCTTTCTCTGCAGCAATCAGTTGGAAGCTCTGTGCAACCTCTTCGATCAGATTCAGCGGTGCAAAGGGCGCCTCGATCAGCTCGATTTTCCCGGCCTCAAGTTTTGCAGCATCTAGAATGTCGGATACAATCAGGGTCAGCGTTTCGCCTCCTGCGCGCAGGATTTTCACCAACTGCCGTTGGCGTGAATCCAGGTCTGAATTCAGCAAGGCTCCCGAAACCGCGACCACACTGTGTAGCGGGGTGCGGATTTCGTGACTTACGTTCGCCAGGAAGCGATCCTTGGCGCGATTTGCACGTTTGGTCTCCTCAAGAGCGGTTGAAAGGTCGGTGGTTCGCTCCGCGACGCGCAACTCAAGGCTCTCGACCAGGCGACTTACTTCACCCCATGCGCTGCCAAGCTGTTGCTCAAGCTCTTCAATCTCCTTGGCCGTTACCGCCCGGAGGCCGGATGCCGACACGCTTGAATCATTCGCGGAGTACCTTCGGCTGAGAGCTCGCAACGGCTTGACGACCCCTCGGCGAAGAAGAAAAAGTCCGAGCAGGACCTGGGCAAAGAGAAGTAGTAGCGCGATCAATATCAGCAGCGGCAAGTCTGCAGACAGCTGCGCCGCGATGGCCTTTCGATCTCTCAAGTGCACGAGAACAAAATCTGGTCCTTCGATCCGGCGGTAGACTGCGAGCCAGGGTAGCGACGGGACGTTGACCACGCCGGTGCGGGCATGCTCCCTGAGGCCCTTCTGTACGATTGGCCACTGAAGCTTCGTGCTGACGGCAGTTACAGTTTCAGAAGCCACGCCCTCGTTGCCGGTAAATCCTGGTCCAGCAATCAGCGCGCCATCGCTCGCGGCCAAAGCCACTACGCGAGTAGGTGTCTTGACCTCGACGATCCGCGAGAGCCGCTGGTTCATCAGAAGTGACGTGCCCCACACGCCCACACCGGTCTTGAGTCCAGCTGACGGTGTCTGGCATGATGTGATCTGTGTCTCTCCGGATGGATCAAAAACGGCGCGATCCAGTCCCGTGCATCGGGTTCGACCTTCCGGATTGTCGGCGGGCATTGCAGCCTTCACGAACGGCAGCGTCCGGAAATCCGTATTTGCCGGCGCTTGCCGCCGATAATAGTCGAGGCGATCTGCGCGGTCGGGGGCGAAAATCACAAGGTCCCCGCGCGGTGTCACGAACCAAAGGCTTTCAAGCTGGTGCTGCTGCCCGGGGGCGACAGTGACTATGGCGCTCAAGACAGCGACCAGGTCACGCTTGGCAGGCTTATCAATCAGCCCTGGCGCGACGAACGCGCCAATCCCCGCAGTTTGTCCAAGCACGCCGATTCCACCTTCGAAGAGTGCTGTTCGCGACCGCCAGGTGCCATCGGCCTTCTTTTCAAAGGCGGCCCTAAATCTCTCCTCGACGTCGGCGTCACTGAGCGTGTCGCGCCAATGTGTCAGCGACGCCTCAGCGACTGCGTGCGCTCGCGGAATTTCGTCGAAGCCCCGCTGCAGATCGTTGGCGCTTTCCTCGAGAAGCTCCAGCTCAGTGTCTTCAAGGAGCGACTCTGCTCTCGACAGTCCGTAGCTCACGATCAGCGAGCCGAGGACGACAACCGTCACCAACCATGCTGGAATCAGGAAGAATGCGAACTGTCGCGAGAGCGTCATCGAAGCTCATTCCTGGTCACGTCTGCGAATCGCACATCGGCACTGTCGATCCTCTCGCAAGTAAAGTGCTGGCTCTGCTATGGTTTTTGGGCGGCGACTACGTTGCCAGATCCCCAAATTGGGTCAACGCAAGACTGCGGTCCTGATCGGAAGACCGTCGCGAGGCGTTTGACGCTTTCGGTGGGATTACAAAGCGCCAAGCTGAGAGCCCAAGGTTGCGTCGGTTTTGACCTCTGCATAAACGGCCAGCCGGCAGCGCGCACAAATCGTCGATGGCGTGGAATTGATCGTGCACTGCGTCTCGTCCAGCTGCCAAACGCCAGTGCAGGGCCCCGCTTTCAGTACCTGAACAGATATGAGCGCCATCGACTTGATTCTAAACTGGGGTAGGGGGTCATTTGAGCGCGCCGATGCACGTCGTGACGGCGATGTGGACCGTCACACCGTGCGCCCGGAAAGCGGTCAGCCTGTCTTGCGAACAGGAGCGCCCACGGTGAGTCGCGCCAAGGCCTGATCGAACTCGGCCGGTTTTGGATCTGCAAACTGAAGGTGCGTCCCCGACTTATCTACGCCGAGCACCTTGTACGACATTTGTGCTTCGGCAACCCGAAGGCGACCGGTCGCGCCACTGTGCAAGTTCGCATCAGCCCCCAACAACGCCCCGCCCTTCGAGAGGTTTTCCACCGTCACGTTTTTTTGGTTTTCGACCAGCGTACCCTAGCCATGGATC
>CANJXY010000099.1 GCA_947478925.1 Hyphomonadaceae bacterium
GGTCGGCCAAGGCGTCGGCCTGATGAACCAGGCGATGTCCTGCGCGCAGGTCGTGCAGCAGTTCAAGGAAGACTTCCTGGATGCGCGCGAACGGCTGATCGGCCTGCTGGAGGAGACCTAACCAGGCCATTTGGAGCCGGGATTTGCGCTGGCTCGCGACCTCGCTTATATGCCGGCCCATGGTCTGGTGTGCGCTGCGCCACCCCCATGGGAAACGACAAGATGCTCCGCATCCAGGAACTGAAACTGCCGCTCGATCATGCGGAGCCCGCGCTTCGACAGGCAGTCCTCAAACGCCTCACTTTGTCAGATCAGGCGCTGGTGTCCTTCACCGTGTTCAAGCGCGCCTATGACGCGCGCAAGCCGGCGGCGATCCAGCTGATCTACACGCTGGACTGCGAGGTGAAGGACGAGGAAGCGGTCCTCAAGCGACTCGAGAAAGACAAGCAGATCGGCCGCTCGCCTGATCTTGACTACAAGCCGCCGGTTCGCGCGCCACAGGGTCAGGCGCGTCCCGTTGTGGTTGGCCTTGGCCCGTGCGGGCTATTCGCCGGCCTGCTGCTCGCCGAGATGGGTTTCAACCCGATCATCCTCGAGCGCGGCAAGGTCGTGCGCGAGCGCACAGTCGATACGTTCAAATTCTGGCGCAAGGCCGTCCTTAATTCCGAGTCCAACGCGCAGTTCGGCGAAGGTGGCGCGGGCACGTTTTCCGACGGCAAGCTCTATTCCCAGATCAAGGATCCACGCCATCTCGGCCGCAAGGTCCTGAAGGAATTTGTCGAAGCAGGCGCGCCCGAGGAAATCCTCTTCGTCTCGAAGCCGCACATCGGCACCTTCCGCCTCGTATCGATGATCGAGCATATGCGCGCGAAGATCCTTGCGCTTGGCGGCGAGATCCGCTTCGACCAGCGCGTCGCCAACATCCTGATACAAGAGCGTGCCGGCGGGAAACACATCGCCGGCGTCGTGCTCGACAGTGGCGAGACCGTCGAGACAGACCGCGTTGTCATGGCGCTCGGCCACTCGGCGCGCGATACTTTCGAGATGTTGCACGAGCGCGGCGTGTTCTTCGAGGCAAAGCCCTTCTCCATCGGAGTGCGCATCGAGCACCCGCAATCGATCATCGACTGCGCACGCTTTGGCCCGAATGCTGGCCATCCCATTCTCGGCGCCGCCGACTACAAGCTGGCGCACCACGCTTCCAATGGGCGCTCGGTCTACTCATTCTGCATGTGCCCGGGCGGCACCGTCGTGGCCACAGCCTCAGAGCCGGGCCGTCTCGTCACGAACGGGATGAGCCAGTATTCGCGGCACGAACGCAACGCCAATGCCGGCATGGTGGTCGGCGTGACACCAGAGGACTTCCCGGAGGACACGCGCGCCAATCCGCTTGCCGGAATAGCGTTTCAGCGGCACTGGGAAGAGCTGGCCTACAAGGCGGGCGGGTCTTCCTGGTTCGCGCCGGCTCAGCTTGTCGGCGACTTCCTGGCCAACCGGCCATCGGCCGCACTTGGCGCCGTCGTGCCGTCCTACAAGCCCGGCGTGACGCCGACAGATATGAATCTCTGCTTGCCGGAATACGCCACCACGGCGATGCGCGAGGCACTCTCCGTGTTCGGTCGTCAGATCGAAGGCTATTCGATGAATGACGCAGTCATGACTGGCGTCGAGACAAGAACGTCGAGCCCCGTACGCATGACACGAGGCCCTGATCTTCAATCGCTCAATGTAAGGGGACTCTACCCTGCGGGCGAAGGCGCTGGCTATGCTGGCGGAATTCTGTCGGCAGCGGTTGACGGCATCAAGGTCGCCGAGGCCGTCGCGTTGGCCTCAGCTTCACACGTCGCCGCCTAGAAACGCCTTATTCGTCGTCCGAGCGGTTGCGCAGCATGATCACCGCGGCAACCACCGCGCCGACCGCAGCGCCGATCGCGAGGGTGCGCAGCGGATGCTCGCGCACTTCCTTCACGACATATTTCGCCGCTTTTTTGCCGCCGCGAACGGCGCCCGTGGCGACATCGCCAGCGAAATCGCTAGCCTCGCTCAGTACGCGTTTGGCTTTTTCCGAATATTCAGACATGTCGTCCGCCACCCTACCAGCCATTTTACCAGCCGAATTGCTGAATTCAGCTGCCGTCTGTCTCGCATTCGTCATGTCACATCTCCCAAAACGTCAGAGCGAAAATGCCCGCCCGAGCAATTGGTTCCAGTGGCGCTAGCGCTAAACGGCGTACACAGACTATCTTGTCCCCATGGCCACTGCCCAGCAGCAACTGGACGGCTTCCTGAAAAAGTATTCGCCAGAGATGGAAAAACTCGGGCGAGCGGCGATTGCGCATCTGCAAAAACGCCTGCCAGGAGCAATTTGTCTGGCATACGACAACTACAATGCCCTCGCCCTGGGCTTCGGCCCCACCGCCAAGGCCTCCCTCCTACCGCTCTCGATCGCGCTCTATCCCAGATGGGCAACGTTGTTCCTGATGGACGGCGCGTCTCTGGATGACCCGGATGAGCTGATGCAGGGCAAGGGCGCGCGTATCCGTTCGGTACGCCTGTCGAGCCTCGCCATGCTGAAATCTGAGCCGGTCGACCAGCTGATCGCAGCCGCCGTCCTGCAGGCAGGCTGGAAGCTCGATCCGAAAGCGAAGGGCGCGCTGGCCATCAAATCGATCTCGCCCAAGCAGCGACCCCGCCGACCCTTCTGAAAAAATCACGGGTTTCCGATTGACGTCCATAACTTCGCGGTTATGATAACTACATGGTTATGGATAAGCCGCTATGACGCCCTCCCAACGTCTCGACGCAACCTTCGCCGCCCTCGCCGACCCAACGCGCCGCGCCATCCTTGCGCGGCTCGCTCAGGGCGAGGCATCGGTGGCGGAACTGGCCGAACCATTCGAGATGAGCCAGCCCGCGATCTCGAAACACCTGAAGGTGCTTGAGAAGGCGGGGCTGATCTCCACTGCGCAATCGGCCCAGCGCCGGCCGCGCAAGATCGAAGCGGCCCCGCTTGCCGACGCTAACGCCTGGATCGAGGGCTACCGCAAATTCTGGGAGCGCCGTTACAGCGCGCTCGACGAATTGCTCGGCCAGCTTCAAGTCGCTCCGCCCAAATCAAAACGGATACGCCACTAGGAGGCGCAGATGCCTACCATGCAGAAGATCTCCCCCTTCCTGTGGTTCGATGGAAACATGGAGGAGGCCGTGAAGTTCTACGTCTCCGTTCTGCCCGACTCAAAGGTGACGATGATGAACCCGATGTCGTCGAGCTTCGTGCTCGGCGGCGTGGAGTTCATGGGACTGAATGGCGGCCCGATGTTCAGGTTCACGGAGGCGTTGTCCCTGTTCGTAAAGTGCGCCGATCAAGCCGAGGTCGACCGCTATTGGAACGCTTTCCTCGCTAATGGCGGAACGGAAACCCAGTGCGGCTGGCTGAAGGACAAGTACGGTCTCTCCTGGCAGATCATTCCCGACGCGCTCGGCCGCTACATGAGCGACCCAGACCGCGCGAAAGCCAACCGGGTCATGCAGGCGATGCTGAAAATGAAGAAGATCATCGTCACCGATCTCGACGCCGCCGCAGCAGCGGCCTGATGAACCAGACACCGGAAGGGAACCCGCCATGAAGACCCTAATCGACAAGGCGCAGGTCACTCTGCCGAGCGATACCGAGGTCCGCGTCACGCGCGACTTCAGAGCATCGCGCGATCTGGTGTGGCAGGCGCACACAGACCCCAAACTGGTCAGACGCTGGATGCTCGGCCCACCCGGCTGGTCGATGCCGGTATGCGAGATGGATGTCCGCACGGGTGGCGCGTATCTCTGGCGCTGGCGCTCGGACGAAAGCGGCAAGATATTCGGCTTCCATGGCGATTATCGCGAAGTCGATATGCCGGCGAAGATTCTCAACGCGGAATACTACGACCCCGGCGATCTCGGCGGCGCGATGGACACCAGCCAACCTGCGATCATCGACACACGCTTTACCGAGAGGGATGGCATCACCAGCCTCGTGATGGTGATGGAGTTCGCCTCCAAGGCAATTCGTGACGCCACCGTCTCTACCGGCATGACCGACGGCATGGAGATGGGCTACCAGCGCCTCGACAAGCTCTTTGCCGAGCGGCATGGAGACTGAGATGCCGCGACGGCTCGACGTCGCGCGGCCCTCCAATTGCGGGATCCAGATCCCGCGCACGCTCGATGCGCCTCGCGCGTTGGCATGAGACGACACTAGCAGGGACAAGACGATGGTCATGGGCGGGGCGTTTGCGGAAGCCTCAGCGCCGGCGCGGCTGCGGTCCTTCAGGAAATTCGATAGCGACTGGACAGACGGCACAACCCGCGTCAGTCCGGACTTTTGTGAACAGGACGATGGCACACAGTTAACGCTCACCGTGCTCTACGCCTCCAAAGAGGCGGGTGATGGCGCTGCGACATCGGGCATGACGGGCGGCATGGAACACGACTATGCTCGCCTCGACGAAATCTTAAGCGGCCTTCGCTAGCTTTACCTCAGGAATGGAGGGTTGGCAGCGACTGCAGCTAACCAGTATGCGAGCCGCCGTTTGCCGAGATTTGTCAACCTGACCCCGGGCGACCCTGCTCCCCGCTTCGTACAGCGCTCCAGCAGCAATCCGCGCTACTTCTTTGACGCGGCGGCGGGGCGCAACCTTGTGCTGTGCTTCATGGGCTCGGCCACCCATCCTGCCGCGCGCGCGGCGCTTGCCGCAGCTGCGGCGCGTCGAGACCTTTTCGACGACGTGCATGCCAGCTTCTTCGGCGTCACCATCGACCCAAAGGACGAGTCTGAATCGCGTCTGGTTTCGGTCCTGCCCGGTTACCGTTTCTTCTGGGACTTCGATCAGACAATCTCGCGCCTTTACGGCGCCGTATCCGTCGACGAAGGCGGGGACGGCTTCATGTGCAAGTGGGTGGTAATCGATCCGCGCCTGCGCATCACCGGCGTCTTCCATTTCCGCGAGGATTGCAGCGACGTCGCCGAAGTTATGGCGCACGTCAGCGCTCTGCCCTCGGCTGATAAGATCGGCGGTATCGAGGCGCATGCGCCGATCATGATCATGGATCGCGTGTTCGACGCCGATCTCTGCCAGCATCTGATCGCGCAATACGAGGCGCAGGACCGCGATCTCTCCGGCTTCATGCGCGACATCGATGGCAAGACCCACATCATTCACGACAACAATCACAAGCTTCGCCGTGACCACACGATCACCAGCAACGAAGACATTGCGCGCCTGCAGATGACGATCCGACGGCGCATCGTCCCCGAGATTCAGCGTGTCCACCAGTTCAACGTCACGCGGATGGAGCGTTATCTCGTCGCTTGCTATGCGGCCGAAGACGAGGCCCACTTCCGTACACACCGCGACAACACCACCAAGGGGACTGCGCATCGCCGCTTTGCCGTGTCGATCAATCTCAACGCGGACTTCGATGGCGGCGAAATCTGCTTCCCGGAATACGGCGCGCGTTCCTACAAGCCGCCGCCAGGCGCAGCAGTCATCTTCTCATGCTCGCTGCTGCATGCCGTGACCAAAGTGACGCGTGGCCGGCGCTATGCCTTCCTGCCATTCCTGTACGATGAAGCAGCAGCCCAGCTACGCGAGCAGAATATTGAATACGTAGCGCCGCAAGACAGCGAAGGCGACAAATGAGCTACTCGATCACGCGCGCAGGAACGGACCCACGCGCACTTCCAGCAACCTGATCAGCTCTGGCTGCAGATAACCAAAGTCATCCGGGATGTTCAAACAGATCACGCGCTTGCCCGCCGCATGCTGCGTGAAATTCCGGCGCAGCTTGGTCAGGTGATCCCGCTCCATCACGAAGATCACATCGGCCCATGCGATCTGCTCGGGCGACAGCGGCACATCCGCGTCATTGTTGAGGCCCGCCGAGTCCGTCTCGATATCCGGCCATTGCGAAAACACGTGCTCGGCCGTGGGGCTTCGCAGCTTGTTTGCACTGCAGATGAACAGAGCTTTTGTCACACAGTTCTCCCGCCGTTCTGATCGCCAGCATAGAGACAGTCGCGAAATTCCGGAAGCGGGGACATGCACGAGCTACGAAGCCATCACTCCGCGATCGGCGGTTTCCGTCCGGACGGATTCTTCCATGACGTATCCCCGCCGGCGTCAGCCTCTGACGCGCCGAACGGAGGGGAGCATGACAGACGTGCCGCGGGCTGCCATTCGTACAGGCACAGCGCGCCGGAGCGTTACGCCAGAACGATACGCGAGCTCTCTCAGACGCGAGAGATCAGGGCGCGGCTTCGATCAGGCGCGCCCGCGCCTTGTCGCCGCCGATCAGCAACAGCATGCGATCCATCTCTGGCCCATGCTCCTGATCGGTCAACACGCGACGCAGCGGTTGAAACAGGCCCTTGCCCTTACGGCCGGTCTTGGCCTTCACTGCATCGACCCACGATTTCCAAGTGGTCAAGGTGACTTCACCTTCGGGGAACAGCTGCGCCGCCTCGCCTATAAAAGCCTTGTCCTCGGCGTCGAGGTCCGGGCCGGTCAGGCCACCACCATAAACGACCGCCAGCCATAGCGCAGCATCCGGCACACTCTGCAGGTTGCCCTTCACCACTTCCCAGAATTCCGGCGTCGCCTGATCACCATAGGCCAGCTTCGCCAAACGCGGCTTCACCATCTCGAAAGGCATCGCGTGGACGATCTGCGCGTTGAGCCCGTTCAGCTCATTCTCGTCGAAGCGGGCCGGCGCGCGGCCCATCTTGCTGAACGAGAACTCCAGCGCCAGTTGCTCCAGGCTTTCGCGCGCCTCGACCGGATCGGACGTGCCGATCTTCGAGAGCAACGACAGCAGCGCCAGCGGCTCATAACCTTCATTACGCAACTGTTCGGCCGACAGTGAGCCGAGGCGTTTCGACAGACCTTGCCCATCCGCGCCGATCAGCAACGGCATGTGCGCCATCTCCGGCGGCTTGGCGCCGAGCGCGAGGAAGATCTCGATCTGAGCGCCAGAGTTGGTGACGTGATCTTCGCCGCGGATCACATGCGTGATTTTCGCGTCCACATCATCCACCACCGACGGCATGGTATAGAGGAAAGATCCGTCCTCGCGGATCAGCACTGGATCCGACACCGACGACGTATCGATCGATTGTTGCCCCCGCACGAGGTCCACCCATTCGGCGCGCCCTCCCGAAAGCTTGAAACGCCAGTGCGGTTTGCGCCCCTGCGCTTCGAGTTCCTTTCTGTCCGCATCCGTCAGCTCCAGCGCCGCGCGATCGTACACCGGCGGCTTGCCGCGTGACTGTGCGATCTTCTTGCGGCGATCAAGTTCTTCGGACGTCTCGTAACAAGGATAGAGCAGGCCCTTGGCCTTCAGGTCTTCGGCTGCAGCCGTATAGCGATCGAATTTGTCCGACTGCTTGAACGTCTCATCCCACGTCATGCCGAGCCAGGTGAGGTCGTTGCGAATGCCGTCCTCATTTTCCTTGGTCGAGCGCTCAAGGTCGGTGTCGTCGATGCGCAGCACGAAAACGCCCTGCAGGCTCTTGGCATACAGCCAGTTCACCAGCGCGGTGCGTATGTTTCCAACGTGCAGCTTGCCTGTTGGCGAAGGCGCAAAACGAACTTTGACAGTCATAGGCTCAATTTCCGGGCATCGGAGGGGTGGCCGATGCATGTACCCATCCGGCCCGACTTGGCAAGCGAGACGGAGGCAAGCGAGGGACAGGCAAGCCTTCCAGCACGCTATCCGAAAGCTGCCGGATTCCGCGCCAAAAGCTCCGCCATCAGCTTGGCATCAAACATCTGTGCGCCATAGTCGATTGAAAACGACTCGAGCCGTGACAGCAGATTAACCCCCACAATCATCGCAGGCTCCCGGTTCATATCCCACTGGTCGAAGATCTGCGCATCCGCGGCGACGCACCCCGCGTCCCGAACTGTGAAAGCGCGCAGGTCCACCTTGGGCAACGCGATGTACTGGCCGACGACCTTGTGCCCTGTGACGCCGTAAATGCGCGCCTTGTTCACCCGCTGTAGCTTGGGATGATGCTTGAGCAGCGCATCGCTCAGCGCCATGTTTGCAATACAGTTCTGCGCGCCGGTATCCAGCATCAGCCGGGCCGCGACGCTGCCCACCCTGCCGTCGATCTCCGCCAGCAGGCCGTTGCGCACCCGCATGTTGCCCAGCGCAGTCGCACGCACCTCCCGCTTGCCAGGCTCGATCCGTACGGACTTGCCGCGAATGTCGAACACCAGCCTGCGTCCAACAAACACGTCGCCGCCCAGAATGCCGTCCTCGCCCGCCAACTCGCTATCCGGCAAGACGGCGACATCGAGATCCGGTTTGGTCACGGCGCCGGTCTGCAACTTGTCGAGCCGCACCAGTGGCATGCTCGCCGTGCCCGTCGTTCCCACAACAGTCACCTGGCCCAGCGGTTTTGTTCCGAGTGTCGTCAGGTGGCGCGCGGCGATCACGGTCGTGGTCGCCCCCGTGTCGACCATGAATTGGAACGGACCCATTCCGTTGATCATCACCTTCGCTGTGGGGCGGCCATACGCGTCGACCCACGCATCCAGCAGGTAGTCGACATCTTCTTCGGGCGGCGGCGTCGCGCGCGTAGCGCCCGGCACCTGCGCGAGCGCGTGTCCGGCAAGGCCTAGAGCCGGCAGTGCGCCCAAGATCAAACGCCGCGTCAGCTGTGTCATGGGCGTCTCCCATCGACAGCACTCTGGCTGCTGTCTGCAGGCAGCATGATCCGCGCCGGCAGGCCCGGCAAGACCGACGCCTCAGTCAGCGCGCCGAACTGACGTCAGACGCCGGGAAGCGCCGCCGCCAGAACCATCACGATACCAACCAGCGAGACTGTCCACGCCAGCGTCCGCACCACCGGCAGGCCAAGCGCGTAGATTGGCAGGAAGGCGACACGTCCCCAGAAGTACAATTGTGCGCCCATGGCGCCGAGTGTGGAGTCCTGCACGACAGATGACTCGATCAGGATCGCGGCAACGAACAGCGGGAATGTCTCGAGGAAGTTCTTCCAGGCGCGATCAAGCCGCCCGCCGACCTTGCCTGCGTCAGCTCCAGGCTCGTCCCGCGGGCCCAGCGCCCACGGCATCCCGCGCGCAAGTACAGACGGCACGACGGCCGCCAGCAGATAGACGACGCCAAGAACGGCGCTCGCCCAGAGCATGGTGAATTCGGTAGAGCCAAGATCGGGCATCGTTTCCTCCCCTGAGTGGTGGGAGTGAGGCTACGCTATCCCGGCCCCGCAACAAACAGCGCCGTTACGACAGTCGCTGCCGGCCAGCTTACTTCGCGCGCGCGATCGTCTTGATCGCGAGCGGCGGCAGGCCGGAACGCTCCGAGATTGCGAGATCCTGGGCCTCAATTGCTTTCCGGATGGCGCCTTCGCCATCATACGGGTCGTCGACCACATCCAACGGAACCTTGCGGTTCGACTTCTGGCTGCCGTCTTCGTAGGTCACGTTGAAAAACACGAACTCGGCGCGAGCCGTCGGCTTCTTCGCCATGGGAGTCTCCGTGGGCTGGCCAGCTAGCTGGGGTTTGGGAGGCGGGATCTGACCCGCCATGTTCAATTGGCCGAAATGCCGTTTATCGCAAGGGGATGCGACAACGCGCGCTGCTTACCAGTGCTTTTCGGAAAAGCCTAGGCGGCTACCGTGGCGCGTTCGGCCATCGCGCAACCTTCGACCAGTTCCGCCATCGCAGCGGCGCGGGCGCCAACACCACCCGTAATGACCGGGGCTGCACGGCCCTGGATCGCGGCGATGAAGGCTTCGTCAGCAGCCTTGAGCGGATCCGGCAGGATCGCCGAGACGTCCGCGCGGATATCGAACGACGTGGTATTTTTCACGTCGCGGGTGATGAAATCGATTTCGACAGTGCCTGACGCGTACTCGATGCGCATCCAGCGCTCACGCTTCTCGGCGCAGCGCGAGGCGGTCAGCTTGGCGTGACCGTTGTTTGCAAAAAGCAGCTCGGCCGAGGCTTGGTCGAGAAGGCGCGTGTGTGCGCTGAAGCCCGAACCATCCGCCCCCTTCACTTCACCGCCGAACAGTTCGGCCGTGAGGTCGAGGTCGTGTATCATCAGATCGAAAACCACCGAAACATCTTCGCAGCGGCCTTCCGGCGAGGCCGGACCCATACGGACCCCTTCGACGCGCTTGGGACGCTCGCCCGTAGCGAACAAGCCCATCGCTTCAAACACAAGGCGCTCCTGGTGGCCAACCGACAGGACGAGATCGCGGTCCAGCGCCAACTTAGCGAGCGCACGCGCTTCCTGCCCGGTCAGCGCCAGGGGCTTCTCAACGAGAGCATGCTTGCCGGCTTCCAGCGCCTTGCGCGTCAGGGCGGCATGGCTGGAGGCGGGAGTGGCGATGACGAGCGCGTCGCAGGCTTCGGCGATCGCTTCGAACGATGCGAACACCTGGCCGTGGCCAATCTTGGCAATCTGCTTGCCGGCTGCTTCGGTGTTGAGGTCGAACATGCCGACGAACTCAGCGTAGTCGCTGGAGGCGAATTTCTGGGCGTGATAGCCACCAAAGACACCCGCGCCGATAACGCCAACGCGGACCTTGCCAGCGTGATTTCCGACGACAGTGGCCGTTCTGGCCGTGGTTTCGATACGCTTCACTAAACACCCTCCGACCTGGTCCCCGATACAGCCGGGGGTCGTCGCGAGATGAGCAGATACGCCAATTACGCACCTGCACAATCGCCGGGCCCATCAAGGTTGGTTACACAATCTTTCAATCCTTACCATCTTGAAATCACTGGCTTTTCGCAGCGTCACGGGATCAGCCCGTGAAGTCGTATTGCGGTCGAAATTGCTGCAATAGGTAACAGTCCGTGAGACGGGCCGAATTCGCCCCCGAGCGTACATATCGTTCGGTGGAATCAGACGGCAGCGGAGTTCCCAATCAGGGCTGGATTCAACCGGGGCAAATCGGCTACGAGCCTGCGAACGGATGCAAGAGCAGGTGGCCGGGGCCCCCTTTGCTCGAAAGAGCGAAGGAAGTCCCTACATGATCGCCAAAGACTGCTAGCATCCCCGCCTCGGCGCTGGACCTGCACCAGCCCGCCTTAACTCCCGGTCTTGCACTCCCCAGCCGCGCTCAACGCGGCCGCACGTCAGCCCCCGGTCGCGCCTGCGCGATGGACCTCTAGGAAAGAATACGACTATGGCCCGCCTGTTCGACAGCTATGTGATGGTGGACTGGAGCGCCGCCGCCAAGCCCGCCACCGGCGCCGACTCCATCTGGATCGGCGCGCTCACGCCGGACGCGCGCATGAAGTTGACCTTCAAGGCAACGAACCCGCCCACACGCGCCAAAGCTCTTGAAGAGCTCACCGACCTGCTGGGCCGCTGCCTCAAGCGCGGCGACCGCGTCCTCATGGGCGTCGACTTCCCGCTCGGCTTCCCGGCCGGCACGTCCGACGCGCTGAAGCTCAAGGGTGATGCGCCGTGGCGCTCGATCCGCGATTTCCTGCTCAAGGAAATGAAGGACAAGCCCGATAACTCCAACAACCGCTTCTCGCTTGCCGCGCAGATGAACCGTCGCATGTCGGACGGCCCCTTCCCGTTCTGGGGCTGCTCGAAAAAGGACGAGCTCACGACGCTGTCGCTGAAGAAGTCGCGCGAGCACGGTCCGAAAGACGTCACGGAATATCGCATCTCCGAAGCCTTCGCCGCAACAAGCCGCAAGGCCCGTCCGCAACCCGTGTGGAAAATCGCTTATGCCGGCGCCGTCGGCGGCCAGACGCTGACCGGCGTTCCGGCCATCGAGCGCCTGCGCGAAAAGTTCCCCGCGCTGAAAGTTTGGCCGTTCGAAATTCCCTTCGCCAAGATCGATAATGAGGCGCTCGGGGACGCGCGCATCGTGGTCGCCGAGATCTATCCGTCGCTCGTCGCAACCACGGTCAACGCCAACGAGATCAAGGACGAGGCGCAGGTCCGCACCATGGCCGAGTGGTTCGCCGAGCGTGACGCCA
>CANJXY010000100.1 GCA_947478925.1 Hyphomonadaceae bacterium
CAAGCCAGCTGCAACACCTGTCCGTGGGGATCAAAACCGCACACGGTGAAAAGGTCGCTCTCGAAAGCCTGCGAGACGCAAGCAGCTGTCCCGCGCTGATCAGAGCAAGCGGATACCCCCAGAATTGCAAAAAGGAGGAAGCTCCCTGCACGCATGCGACAGGTGTCGATCAATTCTGGCTGCGAGGGAAGTATCGCCCCGGAAGGAAGCGCTAGATCTTCACCGCCGGCAACGCGTTGAACGCCGTCCGAAGCGAGGCGGCCCATGAGTCGCTGATCTGGCGGAATTCCGGATGATCGCTTTCGATGCGCTGGCTCTTCGCCTTGAACTCATTGACCGGGATCACGCACATGTCGAGCGGCATGCCGACCGACAGGTTGGAGCGTACGGTTGAGTCCATGCTGACGAGCGCGGCCTTTACCGCCTCTTCGATCGTCGTGTCCGGACGGATCACGCGGTCGAGGATCGGCTTGCCATACTTGTGTTCGCCGATCTGCATGTAGGGCGTATCTTCGCCCGCCTCGATGAAATTGCCGGCGGTGTAGATCAGGAACAGGCGCAACTCACCGCCCTTGCGCTGGCCGGCCATGATGACAGTGGCGTCCGCCGCCGCGCCCTGCGCCTCGATCTCGGCGCGATCGCGTTTCTGCACTTCGCGCATGGCTTCACCGACCATCTGCGCGCCGCGATAGAGCGTGTCACAGGTCATCAGGCTTTCGATCTCGGGATCGATCCGGCTTTGCTTGATCTGGGTGGTGATGTGCGTGACGACACCCTGCGTTATGCCGAGATTGCCGGCGGTCATCAGCGCCACGACGCGCTCGCCCGGCTCTTCGAACACGAACATCTTGCGGAAACGCGCGATGTTATCGACGCCCGCATTGGTGCGTGTATCCGACAGCAGCACGAGGCCAGCCTTGAGCTTGAGGCCAACGCAGTAAGTCATTTCCGTCCCGATTCCCCGGCGTAGCTTCCGTTCCCAACTATTGCTGAGTCTGGTTTTGCCCGTCTTGATTCTGTGACTGAGACTGGCCTGTCGCCTGGGCAATGTCGACCGAGGCGCTAAGCCGCTCCTGTGACGATCCGGACACATTGCCGCGTATTGGCGCGGCATCCGCTGCATCCAGCCCGCATCCAAGGCGAACATAGCGATCGGTCGGGCATAGCCGGTTGGCAGCGTCGAACCCGACCCAGCCTATTTCCGGCACGAATGCCTCGGCCCAGGCGTGTGTCTCGGTGAGTTTCGTATCCTCGGCGAGCAGATAGCCGACGACATAGCGCGCCGGCGCGCCCAGCTTCCGCGCCGCGCTGATGAAGACATGCGCATGATCCTGGCAGACGCCCTTGCCGGCTTTCAGCGCCTGCGCTGCCGTTGTGAGTTGCGTGGTCGTGCCAGGCTTGTATTCGATCAGGTCAGCGACGGTGTTGAACAGCGCGTGCAGTCGGTCCAGCGGCGACTTGCCGGTGATGCCTGCCGCGAGTTCATCGATCTTCTTGTCCGCTTCGGTGAGATGCGTCGGCCGCAGGAAGACCTGCGGCCGAGACGTTTCGCGCAGGCCACGCACCACGCCTGCGGTATCCGTTGTCTCGACTTCGCCCTCGGCGACCACGACGACCTCCGGGCCGACTTCTGCGCGGGTCCAGATCGCCTCGCGGTCGCCGGTTGCGGTGCTGAGTAACGGCGGCACGCCCTGCCCGTTCACGCTGACGGTCCAATCCTTGACCCGTTGGCCGTCAAAGCTTGGCGGGTAAAGCCGCAGTCGCAATGCGCAGCGATCCGCTGGCGGGTCGTAGGTATAGGTCGTGGCGTGGCGAACAGTGAGGCGCATGGCTAGAAGTGATAAGCCTTGCTGATCTCCATGGACAGGCGCCGCGTTGTCCCGATCGCGTCGGAAACGAACTCGTGTAGCCCGTTCTGGAACAGTTCCTCGATACCGATAGCGTCCAGCCGTTTCACCATCTCGCTGGCGACCGCCTGGGGCGAGCTCGTCTCGCCATAGTCGCTCGCAAGGTCGTCCAGGAAGCGCTTGATCGAACGATAGCAGTAGGCGATCGACCGGGGGAAAGTCGCGTTCAGAATCAGGAAATCTGCTATCCCCCACGGCGTGTAGTCGCCTTTGTAGACGTGATGATAGGCGCGCAGCGCCGACGTCGCACGTAGCACGCTGGTCCACTGGTGATAGTCGCGCCCGCCGCCAACCACATCGGTCTCGGGCAGCAGGACGTAGTATTTCACGTCAAGCAATCGCAGCGTCATGTCGGCGCGCTCGATCAGCCCGCCCATGCGCAGGAAGTAATAGCCATCATTGCGCAGCAGCGAGATTTCCGACGCACCCCGGAAAGCTGCCGTCCGATTCTTCGTCCACTCCAGCAGTGTCGGCAGGCTCTTCAACGCCGTGTCGGCATCCATCTGGCCGAGCTGGCGCCAGCCATCGTTGAGCGCCTCCCACATGTCCTGTGTCAGCGCCGTGCGGATCGCGCGGCCGTTGGCGCGCGCCGATGTCAGGCACGAGCGGATCGAGGACGGATTGTCCGCATCCAGCAGCAGGCGCTGCACCACGGTTGCGCCATCCAGCTTCTTGTCTTCGACGATGTCGGGCGCCGATCCGGAAGCCGCAGCGACAGAGCGCCACTCCTCCTGTTCGTTCGATCCGGGCAGCATCGCCATGCGATAGCCCATCTCGATGAGACGCGCGGTCGCATCCGCGCGCTCCATATAGCGGCCCATCCAGAACATGTTTTCAGCGGTACGGCTCAGCATGTCATTCCGCCAGAATCCATGTGTCCTTCACCCCGCCACCCTGGGAAGAGTTCACAACCAGCGAGCCCTTCTTCAGCGCCACGCGCGTCAGCCCCCCCGGCGTCAGGCGGATTTCCTTGCCCACGAGACAATAGGGACGAAAGTCGACATGACGCTCCTCGATCCCGTCACTGCCAAGAATCGGCGCGGTCGACAGATCCAGCGTCGGCTGGGCGATGAACTCGTTCGGGTTCGCCTTTATCTTGGCGCGGAAGGCGTCGATTTCCTTCTTGGCCGCGTGCGGCCCGATCAGCATGCCGTATCCACCCGACCCGTGCACCCGCTTGATGACGAGGTCCTTGAGGTTCTCGAGCACGTACTTGCAGTCGTCCGGCTCGGCGCAGCGCCACGTCTGCACGTTCTCGAGGATCGGCTTCTCACCGAGATAGAACTTTATCATATCCGGGACGAAGACATAGATCGCCTTGTCGTCGGCGACGCCCGCGCCAGGCGCCGAACACAGCGTCACGCCGCCTGAACGATAAACATCGAAAATCCCCGGCACGCCGAGCAGCGAGTCCGCCTTGAACGCCAGCGGATCGATATAGGTGTCGTCGATACGCCGGTAGATCACGTCCACCCGCTGCGGACCGCGTGTCGTGCGCATCCAGCAGAGCCCGTTCTCGACAAAGAGATCCTGCGGCTCGACCAGTTCGATGCCCATCAGGTCGGCGAGGAACGAATGTTCGTAATAGGCCGAGTTCAGGGAGCCCGGCGTCAGCAGCACGACTGTGGGGTCGTCGTCGCATTTGATCGGGGCGACTTCTTCCAGCGTCTTCTTCAGCATGCTCGGATAGCTGTCGACCGCCTCGACAATCCCTGCCTGGAACAGCTGCGGGAACATCCGCATCATGATCTCGCGGTTCTCAAGCATGTAGGAGACGCCCGAGGGCGTGCGGCAGTTGTCTTCCAGCACCTGGAACCGGTCCGCATCCGTCCGCACGATATCCACGCCGACAATGTGGCTGTAGACGCGGCCCGGCGGATCGACGCCCATCATGTCCGGCAGGAAGGCCTCGTTCTGGTAGACCAGCTCTTCCGGGATGATCCCCGCCCGCATGATCTCGCCGCGGTGGTAGACGTCATAAAGAAATGCGTTGAGCGCCCGACTGCGCTGCTTGATGCCGCGCGACATCTTCCGCCATTCAGCCGCTCCGAATACGCGCGGGATCAGGTCGAACGGGATCAGCCGCTCCGGATCGCCGCCCTCGCCATAGACGGCAAAGGTGATGCCGATCTTGCGGAAAATGGCTTCCGCCTCGCTCTGGCGGAGCTTGAGCAGGTCGACCCCGCTCGTGTTTATCCACTCGGAGACCTTGTCATAGGGTCCCCGGATTGACCGGTCGTCTGCGAACATTTCGTTGTACATGCAGCCCAGTCCTAGACGCACCCCGGCCCAGCGCGAAGACGCCGCCACCGACCCTTTTCAGCAGGCGCCGCCCCTGCCTAAACTTTGAGCACGGAAAAGGAGATACGGAAGCCTCCTGTCGGGCCTTTCCCATGAATATTTCATGAGTTCTGCCGGTCCCGACCCTATCTCACCGTCAGGCCGACCCTCTGGAACTCGCGAATGCCCGTGCAAATGCCGAAACCAAAGCAGCTTATCCAGGATATCGTTCGTCTCGCACTGAACGAGATCGGTGCGACGGCAGCGTTAGGCGTTGCCGCGTTCGGCGTTCTGGCCTTCGCGCTGATTGCCGACGAAACGTTCGAGGGGGAAACGCGCGGCTTCGACGAATCGATTGTTCTCGCCCTGCGCGAACCGGGCGACCCATCGAACCCGATCGGTCCTACCTGGCTTGAGCACGCCCTTCTCGATATCACGGCGCTGGGCGGTTATGTCATTCTCGGCATGCTGGTGATCGGGGTTGCGATCTATCTCGTTGCCGCCGGCAAGCGCGGCACGGCCCTGCTCGTGGTCGGCGCCGTTGGCAGCGGCACGCTCCTGAGCGAAACACTCAAGCTTGGCTTCGCTCGCCCCCGCCCCGACCTCGTCGCGCATCTTGCCGAAGTGCAGAGCGCCAGCTTCCCGAGCGGCCATGCCATGATCTCCGCAATCGCCTACCTGACCCTCGGCGTGTTGCTGACGCGCGCACACAGGCAACGCCGCACCAAGATCATCATCATGAGCTATGCCATCCTGCTCACGCTCATGATCGGCCTGAGCCGCGTCTATCTCGGCGTCCACTGGCCAACCGACGTCCTCGCCGGCTGGGCCCTCGGCGCCGCCTGGGCCGCGCTCTGGTGGCTGCTGGCCTGGCAACTCCAGCGCATGGGGCAGGTCGAGAAGCCAAGCTGAGCGGCGACTTGTACAGCCAGCCCGCCATCGCTAGCAAACGCGCATGGCCGAGCCAGACGCCTCCCCCGAAGCCCATCTGAAAGCGCGCGCGACGGCGCTAGGCTTCGACGTCGCCCGCATCGCTCGGGCCGACACAGCGTGGGACGCTGGCGACCGTCTCGGCGATTTCGTGTCGCAAGGCTACCATGGCGAGATGGGCTGGATGGCCGAAACGCTCGCGCGCCGCCAGCACCCCACCCACATGTGGCCTGACGCCAAGTCCGCGCTGGTCGTCGGCCTCAACTACGGCCCGAAGATCGACCCGCTCGAACCCCTCACCCGGCCCGAGCACGCGACCATTTCCGTCTACGCCCAGAACGTCGACTATCACGACCTGATGAAGCGCAAGCTCAAGCAACTCGCTTCCGCCTTTGCGACGGACACTGGCAGTGAGGTCAAGATCTTCGTCGACACGGCGCCCCTGATGGAAAAGCCGCTCGCCCATCGCGCCGGTCTTGGCTGGCAGGGCAAGCACACCAATCTCGTCAGCCGCGACCACGGCTCGTGGCTCTTCCTGGGCGTCATGCTCACGACCGCCGACCTGACGCCAGACGCACCCGCGACCGACGCATGCGGCACGTGCAGCGCCTGCCTCGATATCTGTCCCACGCAGGCTTTCCCGGCGCCCTACCGCCTCGACGCCCGACGCTGCATTTCCTATCTCACCATCGAAACGAAGGGGCCGATCCCGCGCGAATTCCGCCAGGCCATGGGCAACCGAATCTATGGCTGCGACGATTGCCTCGCCGTCTGCCCCTGGAACAAGTTCGCCCAGGCCGCGCGGGAAGCCGCCTTTCATCCGCGTGCGGAGCTAACCGCCCCCCTACTGGCCGATCTGGCCTGCCTTGATGACGCAGGCTTCCGCGAAGTCTTCGCCGGTTCTCCAATCAAACGCATAGGACGCGATAGATTTGTCCGGAACGTCATGATCGCGATTGGAAATTCGGGGTCGCAGGGACTTGCGGACTTGTGTATCCAGAAGTTCGATGACGCTTCCCCGCTGGTTCGTGGGGCATCCGTCTGGGCGCTGGGGATCCTTGCTCCCGATGTCTTTGAACTGACGTACAAGCTGCGCCGGTCCGCCGAGGCCGACCCCGCAGTGTGTGAGGAGTGGGACGCTGGACCAGAAGCCCGAAGACGTGAACGGGCCGGATGAGGCCAAGCCAGATTGGTCGGGAGATGCCCCGCCCTCCGGTGGCGGCTTTCTCGGGCGCTGGCGCGCTGGCGTCACGCCGCAAGGCACGACTTACGAGAACGAGAAGCCGCTCTGGCGCCGTATGCTTGTGGGCTTCCTGCTCTGGACGTCGATCCTGGGCTTCGGCTTCATCGCCCTGAGCCTGCTTGCTGTCTTCGCCATCGGCTGGACCGGCCCGCCGCCGACTTTCAACATGGCCGGCACGGCCATGAAGGGCGTCGAGGTCCATTCGAAATGGGTCGATCTCAAGAACATCTCGCCCCATCTCGTGCGCGCGGTCATCGCCTCGGAAGACCAGAATTTCTGCACGCATGACGGCTTCGATCTGAAGGAAATCCAGAAGGCGATGCAGGCTGCCGAAAACGGAGGCGACCTGCGCGGCGCCTCCACCATTTCGCAGCAGACCGCCAAGAATGTCTTCCTGTGGAATGGCGGCGGTTGGTTCCGCAAAGGTCTCGAAGCCTACTTCACCGTGGTCATGGAAAAGATGTGGTCCAAGCCGCGCATCATGGAGACTTATCTCAACGTCGCCGAATGGGGCGATGGCATCTACGGCGCAGAACAGGCCGCGCAGGATCGCTTCGGCGTCTCTGCGAAAAACCTCACGCCGAGGCAGGCAGCAGCCCTCGCCGCTGTGCTGCCGAGCCCCAATCGCTGGAAGGTTGACGGGCCCTATGCCTCGGGTCGGCGCAACAACCGCATCCAGTCGCTGATGGCGATGGTCAAACGCGACGGCCTCGATAAATGCGTGGTCGGACCGTAGAGGTCGGGTCTTATGCAAATTCGGATGACACGTCTTCTCGCGCTGGCGGTGATGCTTGCTATCGCAGCCTGCACCAGCGCGCCATCGCCTGCTCCGTCTGATCCGAACGCAATTGAGGTGATGATCCTCGGCACGTTCCACATGGACAATCCCGGCGCCGATCTCAACAACATCAAGGTCGATCCCGTCACCACGCCGACGAAGCAGGCAGAACTCCAGCGGGTCGCGGATGCTCTGGCGCGTTTCAAGCCTACCGCCATCGCCGTCGAGCGTGTCGCCGCTGATCAGGCCAGCATGCTCGACCACCGCTATCCCGAATTCAAACCCGCCAACCTCCTCACCGAGGGCGATGAGCGCGTGCAGCTCGGCTACCGGCTCGCCGCCCAGCTCAGGCTCGACCGCGTCTACGGCATCGACGAGCAGGATCATGACGGCGAGATTTCCTATTTTCCCTACGAACTCGTCGATACATGGGCGACCGCGCATGGCCGCGCCAACGATCTGCAATCCATGAGCAGCGGCATCCAGAAACAGCTCGCCGACTTCGAAACCCGCCAGAAGACAGATTCCATTGGCCGCCTCCTGTCGAGCTACAACGCGCCGGACGGTCTCATGAGCGAAGGCGGCAACGGCTTCTACATGAGCATCATGAAATTCGGCGCCGGCGCCGAGCAACCCGGCGCCATCCTCAACGGCCGCTGGTACACCCGCAACGCCGTGATCTTCTCGAAGCTCCTGCAGGTCGCCCACCCCGGCGACCGCATCATCGTGATCTACGGCGCTGGCCACAGCTACTGGCTGCGCCATCTCGTGAAGCAGATGCCCGGCTTCAAGCTCGTCGAAGCCGCGGACTACCTGCCCACGAACTGATCGCGGCGAGCCTGACGCTCTGGTTTGTTGGAAGACCCGCGTGCAGATTCGGCCACCGGCCGCACGGATCGCACGCTCACCTCAATTTCCGACAATCCGCGTGCGCGGTTCTTCTACCGTGCCAAGGCCCGCCGGATCCTCTATGCCCTCCTGCCGCATCGCCTCGCGTACATCCCCGCGCAGCAAAAGCACGTTCACGTCCTTGGGCGCCAGTTTCTGCGCCGCAACAACATCCTGCCAGGCTTCCTCAAGCCGGCTCTGTTTCATCAGCGCATAGCCGCGCAGGCGATAGGCCTCCGCATCCGCAGCCGACAACTGGATGGCGTTATCGAGGTCGCTTGCTGCTTCCTTCCAGTGTTTCAGCATCACGTGCGCGCGCGAGCGATCCTTGAAGAGTTCGCCATCGCTCGGGCGCAACTTCATCGCGTTGGTCAGCGTCACGATTGCCTCTTCCGGCATCTTGGCCAACAGCCACGCATTGCCCGACTGCGTGAGATAGACCCCGCGCTCCTCGATGCCGCCCGCGTCCGGTGCATTGGCCAGTTCTTCAAGCCTGTGTGCGCCTTCGGCTTCCTGACCCAAAGCAATCAAAGCCAGAGCCGTGCATTGCCGCGCCGCCGGCCGGTTTCCCTTTGAAAGCCAGGTCAACCCATCCTGATAGGCAACCTCCGCATCCTTATCGATCTGATCGAGGCAGTGCTCCAGCTCCTCTTTTTCGGTCTGCGCGAACGCAGCGGGTGAGGCGGCCAGAACGAGGCAGGCAAGCAGGAGAAAACGCATGAAAGGTCGATTCCGGCGCTGGCCCCAACGACGCAGGGGCCCTATGGCCTACACCAGAGACAGGGCAACACCATGGCAGGGATGCAGTTCTTCGCCTTCGGGTTCGGGTATGTCGCGGCCGAAACAGCCCGGCGGCTGATGTCCGAAGGCGCCTTCTGTTCCGGCACGGTCCGCAGTGAAGCGTCCGCCGAAGCTATCCGCCGCGAAGGTTATTTCCCTCACATTTGGCCCGGCGTCGCCCTCACCCCGCCCTCCGGCGCCGCATGGCTCATTTCCGTGCCGCCTGATGCTGATGGCTGTCCCGTCTTCCGCGCATTCGCGCAGCAGGCCAGCACCGCCAGCTGGATCGGCTACCTTTCCACAACCGGCGTCTATGGCGACCTCGCCGGCGGATGGGCGTTCGAGGAAACGCCGCTCAATCCGCAAAGCCGCGAGGCAACCAACCGCGCAACCGCCGAGACGCAATGGCAGTCCCTCGGCGCCCGCGTCTTCCGCCTACCCGGCATCTACGGCCCCGGCCGCTCCGCACTCGATCGCGTCCGCGAACCCGGCGCACGCCGCATCGTGAAGTCCGGCCAGGTCTTCTCCCGGGCGCATGTCAGCGACATCGCTGAGGCGATCTGCCTCGCCATCCAAAAGCCGACAGCGCTCGGCGCCTTCAACATCTGCGACGACGAACCTTCGCCGGCGGATGAAGTGCTGACCTACGCCGCCCAACTTCTCGGCATTGACCCGCCGCCAGCGGTAAACATCGAAGACGCCAACCTCTCCCCCATGGCGCAGCGCTTCTATGCTGAATGCAAGCGCGTATCGAATGCGCGCGCGAAAGCGGTGCTTGGTTGGCGGCCAACCTTTCCGTCGTACCGCGCGGGATTGAAGGATTGCCTTCGCGCGACCACCAGAGGTTAAGGGTCAGGATTGGGGGCGGCGGAAATCAGTGTGCAGGCTTGGCCATGCACGTGATCCAGTCGAGGGCTTTCGCCGCGCCACGCAGCGGCAGTTCCACCGTCTTGGTCTCCCCCGACTCGGTCGTAAAGATCCAGCGCGCGACATTGGTCTTGGCAATCGCGGCTCGGGCGATGGTATCCGCCTGTGCGGGGTCCTTCACATGGTATTCGTTCACGACATTGCCGCGTGTCTCCACAGCGCCCGTAAGATTTGCCGAGTCCTTGCCATAGACGAGCTGCATAGGCTTATCGATTGCGACAGCATCCGTGACGGACATCAGCTTGAGCCCGAGCAGCGGCGTTCCAGCCTGAAGTGTGAAGCGCGCCTCGTGGCTGATATTGACGGCCTGGGTCTTGTCGATCTTGCTCGCAGACAGCTGGCATTCGCCCGTTGGTGTGCAGCCGGCCCAGACGTCCTGAAAGTAGGCCCGGGTCTCACCATACCGGATGTGCGTCTCCGTACCGCAGACAGGCTCGGCGACCGCTGGCGCTGCGACCAGGATTGCGAAAGCAAACACGCTCAGGATGCGATGGCTCAAAGGGGGATCTCCAGGCGACACTGCGGTTCAGCCTCAACCAGATGCACTTGCCACGCAAGTGGGGCGCAGCAGGAGATGTGAACTGGTCAGCCTCTGAGAAGCTGACCCGAGGACGGATAAATTGCAGCTGGGCCCTGACGGTTGCTTGAGCCCCATTGCGTGCCTTGCGCAGCATTCTGCTGCGAGCAGTTTATCTGACAGAGCCAAATTGCCTCGTCTCGATCGACACTAGTGCAGACCGTTGATCTGCGCACAGGTTGTGCCGAACGTGTCGAACGCGCCATTGTCGGTCGGCTCCCCAGACCGTTCCTGTTCGCCATCCTGGTTGTTCATCACGAGGCGCACGTTTGTCGCCAACATCACGGCCGTCACTGTGTCCGCATCCGCTGGGAGGATGTAGACGGGTCTATATCTGTCCAGCTTCTCTTTCTGCGCCGAAGCCTCGATCTTTACCGGGAACGCCTTGTCTCCAAAATGGACGACCGCGTTGTCGAAGGGACCCTCCTTTTCCCAGGCGGGCTCGAAGGATAGTCGGAGTATCTTCTTCGCCTCTTCGCAAGTCAGGATGAGTCCATCGCCTCCGCTCGTCAGTGTCAGCACGGGATCGAGGCTTACCTCCCAGGACGCTGCCGCGGCCGGTGCGATGGGCGCTGAAGGGCTCGGCGCGGCCGCCGGCTGCGGTGGAGGTGGCGATTCGGCGGCAGGTGGCGAAGCAGGTTGGCAAGCGCCAAGGCAGACCAGCAAACACGTTGCAACGAATCCGGTCTTCATGCCTTCCAACCTCCGAACCAGAAACTCGCTCTGGCGTTGTCAGCCGCCCGGACAGAAGGTCCGTCGGGAGCTTGCTGCATCATTCCATATAAGTATTGCAGGACCGGCGGAAGCGACATGGCGCAAGCCGCCGCCTTGGCTTCCGAGCCAATTGAACCTGGATGTCGAGGTTGGGCCGGATCGGCCAAAGGCTGTCATTCCTGCCCTGCCAATTGATTTGTTAGGCGTTCTCCAGAGTGGGCCGTAACCGGGAATGCGGTAATCCTGAGAAACCGATCCCAGGCGGCCAGTCATCCAGTCCTCGCGAACCCGGCGAGGCGCGGGCGAGCGCGCCCATGAAGGTGTGTCGGTGCGCGGTGGCGATGGCTGCGGCCTGCAGGTGTTAATTCCGCCCAAAATGAGTGAGCTCCCTGGCTCTCTCCTTGCGTCAGGCACCCGGAGTGAAAGGCTGCGGAAATCAATTTGGGCTATCAGCATGGATGGAGAAGTTGCTGCGTCTGTGTCGATTGCCCCTGTGGCGATCGATCATCACGGCAAGGGGAAAAGCTATGGCAGCGTCGATGAGCCGTCGGCGCATCGTGGTGGCTGATGCAAGCCGTCATGTGCGTGGAATGATCTGTGACGTCCTGCGGAATGCAGGTTTCATGGATATATTGCAGGCCGAAAACAGTGACGAGTTGCTGCAACTTGTCGAACTGAGCCGGCCAGGAATTGTCGTCATGCCTGCGGCATTCCCTGAGCTATCCGGCCTGGCATTCACCCGTCGTATCCGGAACGGGTACAATTTCGTACCGCGCGAAATGTCGATAATCCTGACCACCAATGCTCCCACCAAGTCGTTTCTCGAGGCGACCCGAGAAATTGGCGTTGATGAAGTCGTGGTGCTCCCCTTTACGGCGCAAAGTCTGTTGACGCGAATC
>CANJXY010000101.1 GCA_947478925.1 Hyphomonadaceae bacterium
CGTCCGGCCGGGGGGGACTCCATTGCCCGCTGGAATGGCGACGTTCTTGAAGTCACAACCAAGCATCTCGATCCGGACTTGTCGACGCACGGCATCATAACGGTCACCAGTCCGGATGCGGAAATCGTGGAACGCTTCGAGCTCGTGTCTGCCGATGAACTTGTCTACACCTACACGATCATCGATCCGACCTACTATTCGCAGAGCTGGACCGCCGAGTATTCATTTCAGCGGACAGGCGACCAGCTCTACGAGTTCGCCTGCCATGAAGGAAACTACTCCATGGCTGGTATGCTCTCGGGCGCTCGCGAGGAGCAGCGCCTGATGGAGCGACAGGAGAAGTAGCTACCCTTCTGCGCCGCGAAGCTGCCTGCCTGGGGCGACTGGGACGCAGAAGTTCCGGGGCGGCAGACTTTTGGTCTGAATTTCCTCTGCCCCCTTTTACTTCGGAGAGCCTTGGTGTTGCTGAAGCGCCTCCCTCCCGCCTCTGAACCCGGTCTCAGCAGATGATGCAAGCTTGGCTAAACTCAAGCCTCGGATTGCGGGGCCAGACCTTTGCCATGTCTCCATAGCCAACATTGACAAGAAAGTCGGACTTCCAGCGGCCGTCTGGGAAGAAGTCCGCGTCGAGTGTTGTTGAATTGAAACCAGACATCGGACCGCAATCAAGGCCAAGTGACCGGGCAGCCAGGATCAGATAAGCGCCCTGCAGGGTTGCGTTGCGTATTGCGGTCGCCTCAACAAGCCCGGGGTTGGCGTCGAGGCCCGCTTTGACCGGACGGCCTGGGAACAGCTCCGGCATGAGTTCATGAAACCGGGTATCTCTGGCTACGATCACGCTCACGGGGGCTGCCATGGTCTTCTCAACATTCATTGGCAACATGTGGCTGGCCAGGCGCTTCTTGGATTCAGGCGTCCGCACAAAGACGAACCGCCCTGGATTTGAGTTTATGCTGGTCGGCGCCCAGCGGAGACGTTCGTAGAGCTTGATGAGAAGTTCGTCGGGCACTGGCCGATCCAGCCAGCTGCTGTGTGTTCGCGCCTCCTCGAACATGACGACAGCAAGCTGGGCGTCGATTTGTGGAATCATCATCGTCTCCATCGCATTTTCCCGCGCCCGTTGTCGTGGGCTTCGCGTCACAGCGCGAAGACCTGTCCGGGCACAACTTGAATTGACATTCATATTTTTGCATGGATATTCATATGAATGTCAAATCTTCTGAAGCAGAAGACCATGGAGTTGCGTCGCCAGCACATTCTGCAGGCTGCGGCGCGGGTGTTTGGCGAGCGTGGCTTCCGCGGAGCAACCATCCATAACATTGCCGAGGCCGCCGGGGTCGCCGATGGGACGATCTACAATGTCTTCGCGAACAAGGCTGACATTCTTCTGAGCCTGCTCGACCCGCTGGCCACGCAAACAACGGGCAAGCCGCTGACGAACCCGACCTCCGCAGATCCGAGCGCACTCCTTGAGCGACTATTTCGCGAGCGATGGGAGACATTCACGCCAGAGCTGCTTGGTGTGCTTCGTGTTGTCCTTTCCGAAGCGCTGGTCGATCCGGACGTCAGAGCACCCCTACTTGAGCGTGTGATCGAACCGGCAATTCATCCGCTAGAGCGCGAATTGGGAGTGATGGCCAAGAGTGGCGGCGTGATTTCGTCCGACCCCAAGCTGATCAGTCGTACGCTTTTGGCAACGTTCCTTGGGCTGTTGCTGCTGCGGCTTCTGGGTGACCGGCGTCTGGAGCGCGCCGACGCGTCGACCATGGGCAAGATCGCAGACATTCTGGCGGATGGACTTGTTACGCGTCCATCGGAGTCATGACGTGATCGCGCCCTTGATTGAAGACTTCAACCCCGGAATCCGGACTGGCAAGGCAAAGCTGAATGATATCTACACGCGCTTGCGCAGCGAAACGCCTGTGGTGAGGGCAATGCTTCGCGGCGTTGCTCCCGGAACAAGCGAAGCATTTCTGATCGCGCGCTATGCGGACGTTTCTGCAGCTCTCAAGGACCAGCGGCTGGTGAAGGATCCGCCAAATGCTGGTGTGGAAGCTCCGCCGGTTCCGGCGATTTTTCGCCCCCTGCTGCGAAACATGCTGGCGCTCGACGATCCTGACCATGCGCGACTAAGACGACTCGTGCAGGTAGCATTCACCCCTCGGCGGGTCGAGATGATGGCTACGCATGCCAGGGCCACCAGCACTGCTCTGCTTGATCGCCTGCACGGGCGCACATCGTTCGATCTTATTCGCGAATACGCTTTGCCGCTTCCAGTCACCGTTATTTCCGAACTGCTGGGCGTACCTCAGCGCGACAGGAGACGTTTCGCTCGCTGGTCTGGAGCCTTCCTTCGGGGCGCTTCCATGAGGGCGCTGCTGACGTCGCTCCCTGACATCTTGGCCTTTCTGCAGTACCTAAAGCGATTGATCACGATGAAGCGTGAGGCGCCGCAGGACGACCTTGTGTCCGCGCTGGTTGCAGCCGAGGCCGAGGGTGACGAGAAGCTGACCAGCGACGAGCTATCGGCAATGATCGCCATCCTCCTCAGCGCGGGCCATGAAACAACGGTCAACCTCATCGGCAACGGAATTCTCTCGCTGCTGCAGAACCCGGATGGCGCTGAGGCTGTAAGAAGCAATCCATCGATCATCGCGACGGGTGTCGAGGAGTTGCTGCGGTATGCGAGTCCGGTCGAGATGTCGACGATGAGGTATGCACGCGAGCCGTTGACCGTTGCAGGCATTGAGATCCCGCGAGGCTCGCGGGTGATTTGCTTGATCGCATCGGCCAATCGTGACGAGAGGCAGTTCGTGCATGCGGATCAACTCGACCTTCTCCGGTCGCCCAATCGACATGTATCGTTCGGAGAAGGAGGGCACTACTGCCTGGGCGCATCGCTTGCGCGCATGGAGGGAAAGATCGCCATTCCCGACATATTGGCGCGTTTCCCGCAGCTGCGTCTTGGAACGACCCCGGACCGCTTGCGCTGGCGACAAAACCCGGTTCTGACAGGACTTGAGCGCTTGCCACTCGTTGTTTGACGTCCTGGGCCACCCCGTCCCGGGTCACGCAGGCTCGATGGGACTGTCAGGCAAACTCACAGCGGTATTGTTGGACTCTCCGCACACCTGCGGCAGTTATGCTGCTGCCCAGCTCCAGACGGATTACGAGCGTACGCGCACGATGTGCATGGCGCAGCGGATCAGCAGATGACGCTGAATGCTGAACGTGTGTGTTACAGATCGCAGCATGCGTCTCCAGGAAACGCTGCGCTAGACACAAACGCTTGACCCCCTGCATCCCCCACTCCCTCCGCCGGATGCGGAGAGGTGAACGCTCTGCGCGATTGCTGTCGCGTAGTCGCCCACAATGGTGGTGTTCGCCGAAGCCGCGTTGCGGGTATTCCTTGAAGCCTATGACTTCCGGCTGACGATAGCGACCGTGCCAAGCGTGGCGGCGAAGAGGCCCATGACGATCAGGACGACAGGAATGAAGAGGGATTCGAGGGACATTGGCGTTTCTCTGGTGATGTTGTCAGGCTTGAGGCGAGCACGACGGAAGGCGGTAGGAGTCGTCGGCATCGCAGGCGTAGGTTTTGGCGCCCGCCGTCACGCGCCATGAGATCTTTGCCGGCTGCCGGTTGACTTCGGAGATGACGATCTGTGCGGGATTGACCCCCTGGATGGCAGCGACCGTGGCTTCGCGAAGTTTTGCCTCGGACGTGGGCATGGGTGCGCCCACAGCGCAGGCGGAAAGCGCCATGGCTCCGCCCGCAAGAATCAGAGTGAAGTTGCAAGGTATGCGCATGTTCATGACTCCTGCTTTGATCTTGCCGAGCAGGAGAGCTCGCCCTGCTTCACCGGCGTGTGCTGTGCGACGCGATACGTAAGGTCACGTCCATCGCTTTCGTGAATGGTGATGTAACTGCCGAGCGCGAGCAGGTGATCGCCGAGACGATAGACAGGCTCGTCATCGCCCTCGCCCTCCTCGTCGTAGTGGATGAACCAATGCGATCCGCGGTGGGTGAGTTTTCCATCCGCGTCGCGGTCCTCCCCGGGCTTGAACCGGATGACCGAGCATCGATCACGGACGTCCTGCCACTCCGCGACGGACAACCTTCCAGCATCATCAAGTGGCGCATTGATGATGTAGCCCTGACTATCGTCGCCTGCGGGAAAGCCGGGATTGCGGGCCAGCCGCAAGATCACCTGAGTCAAAGACATTAGCGCCTCCACTGCTGGAGGCATGTTGCAGAGGACTAGCGCGGCGTTCCCTGATCTGGATCAAGTCGCAAAACCGAAATTCCGGGCAGTGTTGGGAATTGGCCGCAACAGTCCAACCGGGGTCATCCGATGCAGGATAAGCGGCCCGCCCCCGGCAATTCTCTGACCGCTGGCGCCGGGCCGCGCGGTCCTTTAGGATCGCACGATATCTGGAAGCTGCCGGAGACCGACTTGAAGTCACTCTTCACCGACGACCGGTTCCGAATTGTACCTGAGACGATGGTCGATGGTTTGATCGTCATCGACGTGGTGGGCGCCATCCAATATGTGAACCCCGGATGCGAAAAGCTGTTCATGTATTCGAACGGCGAGCTGATCGGCCGCAACGTTTCCACGCTCATGCCGCCGTCTCAGTCCATCCGGCACGACGGGTATCTGGCACGACATCGCGAGACCCGGGTGAAGCGCATCATCGGGATGGGCCGTGAGTTGAGCGGGCTCAAGTCAGACGGAACCGTGTTCCCGATGTACCTTTCCGTAGGTGAAGCGGAAACCGCCAACGGGATCATTTTTGTCGGCATCATCTATGACCTGACGGACAAGAAGCGCGCCGAAGAAATGATCCTGCACCACCAGAAACTGGATGCCATCGGCCAGCTGTCCGGTGGCATCGCGCATGACTTCAACAATATTCTCAGTGTCATCGGCGGCAACCTGGAGATGATCGCGGCAGTGGACCTGCCGCCAGCCGCGCGGCGGGCCGTGGCACGTGCGCAGGACGCGGCCGTGCGCGCCGCGCGCATCACCCAGCGCCTCCTTGCTTTTGCCCGCAAGCAGCCCCTCACGCGTCAGCCGCTAAATCTCAACAAAGCGCTTGAGGACATGGAGGAGATGCTTCAGCGGGCGCTCGGCGAGCAAATCGAGGTGCAGATGCACCTGTCGGACAATCCCGGCATCGTCGAAACAGACATCGATCAGTTCGAAACGGCAATCCTCAACCTTGCCGTGAATGCGCGAGACGCCATGCCTGAGGGGGGAATACTGGCGATCGAAACCGAGGGCGTACGTTTTGAAGATGATCCCCGTACAGCCCAGGAGGCGCCGCCAGGCGACTATTTGCGTGTCTCGATTTCCGACACCGGCGTGGGGATGACGCCCGAGGTCTGCGCACGCGCGATTGAGCCCTTTTTCACAACAAAGGAAATCGGATCCGGCACCGGGCTTGGGCTCAGCATGGTCTATGGATTGATGAAGCAACTCGGTGGCCACGCCCGGCTCTACAGTGAAGTGCGACGAGGTACGCGCGTGAGCCTGTTCTTCCCGCGCGACCTTGGCACAACAACCACGGGACTCAGCGCACCGGAACAGACGGCGCCCACCGGCAATGGTGAAGTCGTGCTGGTGGTCGAAGACGATCCAGATGTGCGACTGGTCACAGTCTCGCGACTTGAAGGCCTGGGCTACCGCGTAAGGATTGCGAGCGACGGCGCCAGCGCGCTTGAGGTTCTGGGGCAAAACCCAGACATACAACTGGCGCTGGTCGACATCGTCATGCCGGGCGGCATGGACGGGCACGCGCTCGCCGACGAGATCGAGACACAACGCCCGGAGATAAGAATTGTGCTCACATCCGGATATTCGCCGCGCATGGCGAAGGCGGGCACACAGACGGACCGGCCGTTTCTTTCCAAGCCGTCAACGCGCGCGCAGCTGGCCCAGGCGATTCATGGTGCGCTGCATCCGAAGTCGTAGTCAGATGTCGCGCGGACCGAACCATTTCACTTCGCTGGCAAGTACATAGCCCTCGCCGCGTACCGTCTGGATGAGCTGTGATGCATCCGTATGCGACGCGAGCTTGCGACGGAGACGACTGACCAGCGTATCGATGCTGCGGTCGAACGCAGCCCAATCATCCTTATGGGTCACGTCCGCGATGGCGTCGCGTGTAAGAACACGATTGGGACGCTCAATGAACGCGGCCACGAGATTGTACTCGGCTCCGGTGAGGTCGACGTGGGCCCCGCTTGTTGTCCTCAGCTCGCGGCGAGCTGGCGTCAGCATAAACACGTCGAAACGGCAGTACCGCTCGGATGCAGTCGCTTCGCTGGCCGTAACAGGCGGCCGGGCGCGACGCAGAACCGCGCGGATTCGGGCGAGCAGCTCTCGCAGTTCAAACGGCTTGGCGATGTAATCGTCGGCGCCGACTTCAAGCCCTACGACGCGATCGACCATGGCGCCCTTTCCCGACAGGATGATGATCGGAATGGTCGTTGTGCGCCGAAGGTCTCCAGCGAGGCTAAGGCCATCGCCGCCCGGCATGTTGATATCGAGTAGAATCAGATCCGGACGGCTTGCGGAAATCTGAGCTCGCGCTTCGGTGACGTTTCCGGCCTCGCAGATGGAATAGCCTTCGAGAATCAGGAAGTCGGCCACGGTCTCCCGCAGGCCGACATCGTCATCTACGACGAGCAGGTTGCCTTGGGAAACCGCCCCAGACACGTGCCAAACTCCCCCGCGCCGCGGCCCTGTCGCGGGATCCGCCTGATAGTCTCAAGGGCCATTGTCCGTCGGGACTGTCAACTCGCCAGATGTCGCGAGGCCCTGTCCCACGGGTGGTCCGCTTTCAAGTCGGACGGTCATTGTCCAGCAGCACCCGCGCAGCGGCGCCGGCGGGGTCGTCATACTGGCCGGATCGCAGGGACCAGATAAAAGCCGCCAGTCCGACAAGGGCCAGCACCATGGCCCCAAGGATCATGAAGATGATGATGCTCATATCGATGCCTCCGCCGCTGCCTTGCGGCCAGCTGACAAGCGCAGTGCGTTGAGCGTCACGACGGCCGACGAAGATGACATCGCGATCGCCGCAACCATTGGCGTTGCCCAGCCCAGCAAGGCGATCGGGATGGCAACTAAATTGTAGACCGTCGCAAAAGCAAAGTTCTCGCGAATGCGGCGCCTCGCCTTGCGAGCGATAGCGATAATGCGCGGGACCGATGCAAGGCTCTCGCCGGAAAAAACACAATCGCTTGCAAGGCGCGAGACATCGACTGCTCCGCCAGGTGCGAGCGAGGCATGGGCGATGGCCAGTGCCGCCGCATCATTGAGACCATCCCCAACCATCAAAACCTTTGTCCCGGCGCGTTCGAGCTGCTGCAGCCGTTCGGCCTTGAACTGCGGGGTGGCGGACGCGCGCCATTCGGCAATGCCGGCCGCGGCAGCGGCACGCTCGACGCGTTCAGGGCTGTCGCCTGATAGAAGCTCGACAGTGAGACCCATGGCGCGTAGTTCGTCGACGGCCGCTTTTGCATTGGGGCGCAACCGGTCCTCGAATTCGAACATTACGGGTGCAGCACCCTTGATCGCAAACCAGAGGTGCGCGCCATCAACTCCGTTCGCGCCAACAAATTCCGCGCGGCCAAGCATCGCGGCGCGTCCATCAATGAATCCAGAGACGCCCCTTCCGCCATGTTCTTGAACGCCTTGAGCAACAGGGCCCGCGCCAGCCGACCTGGCAATTGCGCGAGAGAATGGGTGGCGGCTTGCGCGCGCCAGCTGAGCCGCTGCGGCGAGCTGGTCGCTCGATACTCCGGTCTGAATCAGGACTGGGTCGCCGAGCGTCAGCGTTCCGGTCTTGTCGAAAATGACGTGATCGACAGTGGCAATGCGTTCCAGCGCGTCACCTGAAGACAGGTAAGCGCCTTCACGAAAGAGCCTTCCCGCGGCGACGACCTGGACCAGTGGCGCCGCGAGCGCAATGGCGCAAGGACAGGTGATGATCAGAACCGTGACGGCGATGAAGGTGGCTTGCGGCAGGGCGGCGCCTGCGATCAACCAGCCGACAAAACCTAGCGCTGCCATCGCGTGCACCTGGGGTACATAGGCGGCGACGGCCTTGTCGGCGATACGCCGATAAGATGATTTCTTTTGCTCACCCGCCTCCAGCAGGCGTGCAATGTCGGCCACCAGCGACTGGCTGGCCTGCGCCAGCGCTCGCACTTCAATCGGAGCTGAGAGATTGACCGACCCTGCGTAGAGCGTTTGTCCCGAAAAAATTCGGACGGGCTCGACCTCACCCGTAACCAGACGCAGATCTGCTTCGCTTTCTCCCCTCAGGACCTCCGCGTTGACGGGCAGCCGCTCACCGGCGGTGATGAGCAGTCTGTCGCCCGGACGGATGTCCGATGCCCGCACCGCTTCCGCAACTCCTTTGGCGCCCAGACGCGTCGCACTCGTGGTCTGCAACGACGCCAGCGCGTTGGCCGCTGCATAGGCCTGCCGGCGGAGGCGCGCGTCGAGATAGCGGCCGGTGAGAAGGAAGAGGAGAAGCATCACGGAGGCGTCGAAATAGGTGTGCGCGCCGCCGGTGATGGTTGCATGGAGGCTGAGCGCCAGGGCGAGCAGTACTGCAAGCGAGATCGGCACGTCCATGTTGAGCTGCCAGCGACGAATGGCGGCCAGCGCAGATTCGAAAAACACGCGGCCGGAAAATAGCGTCGCCGGGATCGAGATCATGGCAGACAGCCAGTGCAACTGCGTGCGCGTCTCGGCGGGCAAATCCGTGCCGAACCACAGGGCTTCCGACATCAGCATCACACCGGCGGTGGCGATGCCCGCCACTGTCAATGCTATCAGCAATTTCTTCTCGGGGCGCGTGGCCGCGCTGTCGGTCTGACCGGGATCAACCGGGGCCGCGCCATAGCCGAGCCCGACTATCGTTTCGACGATCCGTCTCGCCGCGAGACCTCCCGTCCATTCAATGCGCATACGCCCGGTCGATAGGTTGAGGCGCGCGACGTGCATACCCGACAGGCGCATGAGCGCAGTCTCGATCTTCGAAATGCAGCCCGCACAGCTCGCACCCCGGATCATGAGATCAAGTGAGCGCTTGCCACTAGCCTCTGTTACAAAAGCCGCGGGATCCTGTGTAACCGTGTCGGCCGAAGTAGTCGCAAGACCACTGGGACAGCCAGGCGCAAGCGCGGTCATGATTTCACCTGCAAGACCTTGGTGGCTTCAAAAACGGGCGTTGTGCCGTCTGGTTCGGTCGCGCTGATTTCAAGTTCAGCACGGTGCGCACCATTCATAACGACTGCGCTGGCGTATTCGCCGGGCGCGCGCTCCGCCAATGTCAGCGTCGCCGCGCCCTTGCCCGGCAGGATCATATCCACTTCGACCTTGAGCCCAGTGACAGGGCCAGCCGCGGACTTGAGCCGCACCAGCAGGGTCGGAACCATGCCGCCAACAAGGCCGGCTTCCGCGGTCCAGCCGCGTTGCAGCTGGGCCTCGCGCCTTTCCAGCTCGTGATTGTAATCGAGCCCGAGGACGTAGGAATTCTTGACCTGCTCACCGGGAAAGGTGCCGACAGCGCGAGCTATGAAAAACGCATCGACTGCGATGACCACGGCAAAAAATGTCGCGACACACCAGAAGACGTGGATGCCGCGCAGTGGTTTTGTTGCCATCTCAGGTCTCCGGACCATCAAACGG
This sequence comes from Hyphomonadaceae bacterium, assembly GCA_947478925.1. Classification (GTDB taxonomy): domain Bacteria; phylum Pseudomonadota; class Alphaproteobacteria; order Caulobacterales; family Hyphomonadaceae; genus UBA7672. Next base: position 9,714 of record CANJXY010000101.1, read on the forward strand.
GGCTGCGACGCTGGACGTGCCGCTCGTGTCGGATAGCACGAAGCGGACTGTCGACTTGGCCGATGCGACGGCAGCAGCTGGCGCAGTAACGAGAATGCGATAGCGGTCGACGCCGTCCGGCTCGGCAGTCACGTGGGCGGCGCCCGACGTGTCGCCTTCGCCAATTATCTCGATCCTTGCGCCGGTGAGACCTTCGACAGCGAGGCTCAGCGTTCGCACGTTGCGTTGCTTGTTGGATACCTTGAGGGTGTAGGTGTTTCGGATATCGCCCGACACAAGTTTGACAAATGGTACGCTGCGATCTTTGAGCACCGAAATGTCGATATCCGAGCGGGTCGCCAGGCCAAACAGCATGATCGATCCGGTCAAAGCGAATACGCCGACGTAGAGAATGGTGCGTGGGCGGAGCGGCCGGAACGGCGTTACAGGTTTCCTGTTGCAACGACGTGCAACATTCTCGTCGGTGTCGTAGGCGATCAAGTTGGCCGGGCGTCCGACCTTCTTCATCACGCTGTTGCAAGCATCGATGCAGAGACCGCACTGGATGCATTCAAGTTGCGCGCCATCACGGATGTCGATGCCCATCGGACAGACCACCACGCATTGTTGGCAATCGATGCAGTCGCCGCGCCCTTCCCAGGCGTCGCCCTTTTTGTGCGGTGCGCGCGGCTCGCCACGCTCATAGCGATAGGTGATCGCCAGCGTATCCTTGTCGACGAGGGCGCCCTGGATGCGCGGCCACGGGCACATGTAGGTGCAGACTTGCTCACGCATCGTGCCCGCGAGTGTATAGGTGGTGAGCGTGAGCAACCCTGCGAACACGTAGGCCGTCATCGGCGCCTGGCCGGTGAAGAATGTCTGGGCCAGCGACGGCGCGTCATGCCAGTAGAGAATGAACACGCCGCCTGTGGCAAACGAGACCAGTAGCCAGACGATGTGCTTGGCGGTCTTGCGCGCGGCCTTGTTTACCGACAGCGGCGCCTTGTCGAGTTTCATCCGCGCGTTGCGGTCGCCCTCGAAGAAGCGTTCCACGACGAGGAAGAGATCGGTCCACACCGTCTGCGGGCAGAAATAACCGCACCAGACGCGCCCGAACAGCGCCGTCACGAGGAACAGGCCCACAGCGGCTAGTATGAGAAGGCCGGTGATGTAGTAGACTTCCTGCGGCCAGATCTCGAGCCCGAAAAAATAGAATCGGCCGGCGGCAAAATCGGCCAGCACGGCCTGATCCGGCGCGCCGAGCCCACGATCCCACCGGATCCATGGTAGAAGGTAGTAGAGCCCGAGAGTCGCGAACAACAGCAACCACTTGATCGACCGGACGCGTCCAAAGGCTAGCTTGGGATAGATCTGGCGCCGCTTGGCATAGAGCACGGGCGGCTCATCGTCTCCGGGAGGGCGCGGCGGTTGCGATCCGCCGCGTGCGCCACGCTCAGCGCGAAGATCGATGAGCGTGGCTTTGCCCATGCTATTCTCCGCCTCCGAGCGAGTGGACGTAGACCGCAAGCGCACGGATGGTTGCGGGATCAAGTCGCGCTGTCCACGCCGGCATCACACCCCGACGTGCGCCAAAAATGGTGCGCTGGAGTGTGGGGCGATCACCACCATAGAGCCATTCTGCGTCGGTGAGGTTTGGTGCGCCCTGCTTGCGATCACCGCGCGCATCGACACCATGGCAGCTGGCGCAATTGGCCTGGAAGATCGGCCGTGCGCGATCCACCGCAGCGGTGTCGGCCTTGCGGCCGGAGATCGCAGTGATGAATTCGACCATGTCGCTGATTTGTGCGGGAGGGAGGAATCCGTCGCGGCCGAAAGCCGGCATGTCCTTGGTGCGCGCCGCAGGATCATTGGAACGGATGCCGTGGCGGATCGTCGTTTCGATGTCGGTGAGCGTGCCGCCCCAGAGCCAGATGTCATCAGCGAGGCGCGGATAGCCCTTGGCGCCGCGTCCACCCGTGCCGTGACAGGTCGCACAATTGTCGCCGAAGGCACTCTCCCCGAGCCCCAGCGCCAGCTGGCTCAGTTCGTGGTCCTGCAGGATGACGCTGGCTTCCACCGCCGACAGGCGGCTAGCAAGAGCGGTGCGCTGCTTTGCGGTTTCGGAAACGTCCGCCGCGACAGTTGCACGGTCCGACTGTCCCCATATTCCACGTGTGTTGCCCTGCATGCCGGGAGGCGCGGGCCAGGCCGGCATCAGCAC